>CAJGDR010000013.1 GCA_904502205.1 uncultured Bacilli bacterium | reverse complement strand
GGATTGTAAAACCCATACTTTAAATCAATTGTTACTTCATTAATTAAATTACCAAAAATATCTAGTTTTACCATTCTAATGCTATTTCCATTGTTTTCTTGCATTAAATACAAATAATTATCAAAATAAACAATATCAATAATCTTATCA
This sequence comes from uncultured Bacilli bacterium, assembly GCA_904502205.1. Next base: position 19,247 of record CAJGDR010000013.1, on the reverse strand, counting down.
TCATCGTTTAATGGTAACATTGTTATATCCATAATCTTATTAGTTTCTCTATTTAATAAAATAACAAAAGAATCATTTCCTTTTCTTTTTTCTTTAAAAAGATCATTTGTTTCATTTGTATATCCCGCAATATAATAATATTTGTCATTACCAGCAATACAAGTCGGAACTATATTTCCTTCAATGTCCAATTCAATAGTCTTAGATATTTCTGTATTTTTCGTATAAATACAAACAATTTTATTTCCATAAAAGGAATCAATATCTGTTCCTACCATAAAACATTCATTTTCATGAATACCTGCATCTATAATGTCACCTTTTGTATATAGTGATATTGTATTATTAAAATATTCATTATTACTAATTTCACCATTCATAAAATTATTAAAACCAGTTCTAGTTGAATAATAATTATAAATACAATTAGTTCTATTTTGAAAATTAAATACCTCACTTACAACATATTTGTCTTCTTCAGTTGATTCTTCGTAAACAAGTTCTTCAATAAAATACGCTTTTTGATCTTTGGTAATAACATGTACTTCTTTGATAACTTCTTTATTTGTATCGATATGACGATAAACAATCTTATAAATCCCCACTTTTTCTGTATTGACTTCATTATTAACAATAATGTAGTCTTGATATTGTATAACATCACTAATATCTGTACCAACTTCTGTAATTAAAACCTTTTCTATGCAGTTACTTTCTTCTGCATTAATTACAATACCATAATAATAGCCACCAACTAATATTAAAGTAATTGTTAAAATAATTAAAACTTTCATTCTCATAAATTTCACCTCTTCACTAGTATAATACTTTGAATTTAGTGATTTTTCTTGTTCGAAAAATAAAATTTTAAATATTAAAAAAGGTTAACTCATCAGAGTTAACCTTTATTTTTTCGAAATTAACGATTTAATTCCTTTTTAAATTTCATTACTTCTCTTGCAATCATTAATTCTTCGTTTGTAGGAATTACTAATACTGCAATTTTAGATGTTGGTTTTGAAACAACTGCAACTTCACCCCATACTTGGTTCTTTTCTGCATCGATTTCAATACCAAATGCTTCACGTAATCTTTCACAAACATTATATCTAGTAATAGGAGATTTTTCACCAATACCTGCTGTAAATACTAAAGCATCACATCCGCCCATGTAACCATAGTAGCTTGAAACGAAGTCAGCAATTTTCTTTTCTTGCATTCTAATGATTAAGTCAGCTTCGTAAACACCATCTTGTTGCATTTGACGAACATCACGTGCATCTGATTTACCAGTAAATCCAACATAACCAGATTTTTTATTTAAGATTTCAATTAATTCATGTGTAGTTTTACCTTCTTTTTGAGCAACAAAATCAAGGCAAGATGGATCAATTACACCAGATCTAGTTCCCATTGGAAGACCGTCAAGTGGAGTAAATCCCATTGAAGTATCTACACATTTACCATGTTTAACAGCACATAGACTAGCACCATTACCAAGGTGAGCAGTAACAATTCTTAATTCTTCAATTGGACGACCTAATAATTTAGCTGCTTCTTGTGAAACATATTTGTGAGATGTTCCGTGGAAACCATATTTTCTGATTTTATAATTGTCAAACCATTCTTTAGGACAAGCATAACGATATGCTTCATCAGGCATAGTTTTATGGAATGCAGTATCAAATACGATAACTTGAAGTACATCTGGTAATGCTTCATAGAATCCTTTAATACCTTTAATATGTGCATCATTATGAACAGGTGCAAAATCGATAACAGTTTCAAGTTCTGCAAGCACTTCTGGAGTTAAAACAACTGGATCAATGAAATTTACACCACCATGGACAAAACGATGACCAACACCGGCAATTTCATGTAAGTCTTTAACGATTCCTTTTTCTAGTAATAAATCTTTTAATACAACAACTGCATCACTATGATTTTTAATAGTTAATAATCTTTCTTCTTTTTGACGAGCATCAGCTGGTCCCCATTTAATAGTTAAAGCAGGATTTTCAATACCGATTCTTTCAAATCCACCTTCAATTAATACCACTGGTTGTTCAGCATCTTCATTCATTGGCATATCAATTAATTGGAATTTTAAAGATGAACTTCCTGTATTTACAACCATAATTTTTTCCATGATTATTTTTCCTCCATATATTCTTTTATTTTAATAAGTGTTTGGTTCCACTTAATTTGATCTTGATAATTTGGTAAAGTAAAAATATTTGTTTCTTTATTTACATTTTCTTTAATTTTTTCAATAACCAAAATCATTTTAGGACTACCTTTAAAGAAATTTGTTGGTAGTACAATAATTGCTTTAATGTATCCATATTTACTAAATACATCTTTAAATTTTTGACTATCTTTATTAGTAAAGAAGTCATTATCCACTAAGTAATAACTAGTTGTAGTTTCATGACCTGATGCTAAATGTTTTTCAATTGCTAGATATTGAAAATTTCTAACACCTGCATCATATAATTCTGAATGATAATTCTCATTTTCATATTCATAGTTTGGTAAATCACCAACAATAACATCGACATTTCGATAATTGAATTGTAAAGTATCTTGACATCTTATATCAAAACTTTTTTCTAAAAAGTTTGCTTTAGCTTCTAAATAATTACATAAATCTAAATCTTGTTCAATCCCAATCAAATTCCAAGTATTCTTTGAATAGTTAGATACAATCATTGATAAATTCCCAATACCAACTGTAATGTCTAAAAGATTATTTACTTTATTTAATCTTTTTAAATCGATTAAAAATGTAAAAATTATTGCAACTGCATCAGGAGTAATATTATCAAATGATAAGTTTTTATGTTTAAAAGCTTTTATTTCTAAAAGTAATAATGCTTTTCTAAGTTCTTCTTCATTAATTGGAATTTGAACAGCTTTATCAATAATTGCAAGCATTTGTTCAACATTTCTATCAATCAAGTTTTCACCTTTAAATGGTTCATCATCTAAAAAAGCATTTAAACTTTTGGCTAAACATTCTAAATAACTTACTTTAGGATTAACTAATACTTTAGATTCATAATAAAGCATAGCTATTTCATCAATGTAATCGGAAATCTTATTAATATTATCTGTCATAATATTCTATACTTTCAGCACTAATTTTTTTAGCAATAGCTTTTGCAGCTGTATAAGCGCTTGTCCAAGCCCATTGTAAATTGAATCCGCCACAATCTCCGTCAACATCGATAATTTCACCACATACATATAAATTGGCTAGTTTTCTAATTTCCATTGTTTCATGAACAATTTCTTTAATATCTACACCACCAACTGTAACTTGTGATTTATCAAAACTATCTAATCCCTTAATTAGAAATTGACATTCTTTAATTACTTTTACAATACGATCAATATCTTTAGTAGTCATATCTTTTACATAACCAGCAACATCAACTTTAGCTTTTTTCAAAATAATACCTGCAAGTTTCTTATGGAACATTCCAATTAAGAAATTAGCATTAGTATAATCATTAAGTTCTTTTTGTCGATTATTTAAAAGTTTTGTTAATTCATCATTACTAAATTCTGGATAAAAATCAACAGTGAAATGGGAAGCATGTTGTTCTCCAATAACATTCATTCGTGAAATATGAGATGCCATTTCCATAATAACAATACCGCTCATACCACCAATTTTAAATTGGATTTCACCTTCATTTTCCCAAACAGGTTCTTTATTCTTTTTAACGTAAAGTCTTACTTTAGCTTTTGATCTAATTCCTTCTAAGCCTTTAACACTTTGTTCATCTGTTTTTATTCCAACAAGTCCAGGTTCAACACTTGTAATCTTAACTTTTAAATTTTTTAGAATTGTGTAACCAGTACCATTAGATCCAAGCACTCTAGTAGATGTACCACCAGCAGCTACAATTACATAATCAGCATTTAAACGAATACCTCTAGTATTTTCAATAACATATTGACCTTTAGCTTTTGATATTTTCTTAACATCAAAATTACATTTTTCTTCAATTCCTAAAGATCTAATTTGATTACGCATTACATCTAATAAACTAGATGAACTTTCCGATTTAGGATAAGCTCTACCTTCACTATTAACAATTGTTAAAAGTCCAAGTTCATTGAAAAATTTAACTGTTTCTTTATATCCAAATTCTTTAAACAATTTACTAACAAAGTGAGGATGATTATAATTTGTACTTTTTAATTGACTATTTGAGAAGTTTGCTTTACCTGAACCAGTTGCAAGGACTTTTTTTCCAACACGTTCAAGTCTTTCTACAATTGTAATATTTGCGTTATTACCAACCATCTTTTTAAGGGCAATAGCTGCAAATAAACCTGATGCTCCTCCTCCAACAATAACAACTTCTTTCATCTAATCCTCCACTAAATAATTATTTAATGTTTTTAACTTGTTTGTTAATTTCATCAATTATATCGTTATAATGTTTTTCTGTTTTTTCCATTGTAGAACGTACTTTGAATTCACAAATGCCATCAGCAGCATTACGTCCAACAATTACCATATAAGGAATACCAATTAATTCCCAATCTTTAAACTTAAATCCAGGTCTTTCATCACGATCATCTAGGATTACTTCTACATTTAAGTCTTGTAATTTTTGATAAATTTCTTCTGATAGTGTACGCATTGTTTCATCTTTATAATTAACTGGTACAACTACAGCATGGTAAGGCGCAACATTTAATGGCCATTTAATACCAAATTCATCATGATATTGTTCAATAATACTAGACATTGTTCTAGTTACCCCAATACCATAACATCCCATAACCATTGGTATATTTTGTCCATTATCACCTTGATATGTACAATTCATTGGTTCTGAATATTTAGTTCCTAGTTTGAAGATTTGACCTACTTCAATACCACGTTCTTTTTGAAGTGGCATTCCACATACAGGACATAAATCGTTAACATCTGCATTTCTTAAATCAACTACAGTACCATTAAAATCTCTTCCAAAGTTTACATTTAATAAATGCACATCTTTTTCATTTCCACCAGCAACACCATTTTTCATGATTGCTACTTCTTCATCTACAAAAGTTGTAACTTTTAATCCAACTGGACTAACAAATCCTGGAATTGAACCAATAGCTTTAATTTCTTCATCTGTTGCAAGTCTTAATTCATGTTCTGCAATATTTAATGCATTAACAAGTTTAATTTCATTAAGAGTACGATCGCCTCTGATTAATGCAACAACTACTTGTTTGTTTGCTTCATCAAAATAAACTACTGATTTAAAGATGTCTTTTGTTGTTTTATTTAAGAAACTACTTACTTCTTCAATAGTTTTTTGATTTGGTGTTTCAACTTTTTCAATTTGACCCATTTCTTCGTTTGTTTTATATTCATCAACTTTTGAAATAGCTTTTTCAACGTCAGCTGCATAACCACAATCACAGTAAATGATATCACTTTCACCAACTTCACTAAGTGCCATAAATTGGTGAGAACCACTTCCACCGATTGCTCCTGTATCAGCTAAAACAATTTTATAGTTTAATCCAAAACGATTAAAAATATTTTCATACGCCTTATGCATAATTTGATATGATTTATCTAAACCAGCTTCATCTAAATCAAATGAATAAGCATCTTTCATAATAAATTCTCTACCACGCATTAAACCAAATCTTGGACGTAATTCATCACGATATTTAGTTTGAATTTGATAAATGCACATTGGTAAACTTTTTTTAGATTTTACTTCTGTTCTTACTAAATCAGTAAAAATTTCTTCATGAGTAGGACCTAAACAAAATTCTCTTTCATGACGATCTTGGAATCTCATTAATTCAGGTCCATATTTTTGCCATCTTCCAGATTCTTCCCATAATTCTTTTGGTTGAATTGCAGATGATAAAATTTCTAATGAACCAGCTTTATCCATTTCTTCACGAATAACTTTTTCAATTTTTTGTAAAGTACGAAGTCCTAATGGTAAGTAGTTATAAACTCCAGCCACTAGTTTTCTAATCATACCTGCTCTAATTAATAAAATATGACTTGCGATTTGCGCTTCATTTGGTGCTTCTTTTAAAGTTGCAATTAACATTCTACTTGCTTTCATAAAAAAACCTCACTTTTCTAACATCTTATTATATCACTTTTCATGTTTTTTTGCAAACATAAATACAAAAAGAAAATAAACCAAGATTATTTCTTGGTTTATCTTTTGATTATTAATTCGATGAACATAAAAATTATATGAAAAATACCAATTAAAATACCGATAGCAGAAATTATAATACCTGCTAAATGATATTTTTGGTGTTCTTGTATTTCTGATTTTTGTTTTGCATGTAAACAAAATATTAATGACGTTATATTAAAAATTGTAAATATAATTAACAAACAAGTGCCTATTAATGATAAAGGAAATACAATTATACCTGCTAGTCCATCCCAGCCTTCTACTGTCCCCCATAAAAAGTCTTTTATAATTATGATTGAAAATAATGAACACCCAATAGTAAAGATTGTTAATATTGTATTAAGAACTAATCTCTTTATAGCATTTTTCTTCATTATTATTCACTTCCTTTCTTTTATAAACCATTAATCTAAATATTTGGATTATACAAGCAAGTATTGCTAAAACGATCATTAACATATAAAAAGGTTTATAACTTTGATATCTTTCAATTAGTGTACCATCAACATTGTTTAATATAAAGATTAATAATGATTGAAATAATGTCATTGTCATAATACCAATTGTACCTAATTTTTCGCCTAACAAATCAACGACATATTTATATGAAATATGTAAAATAATTGCCCATGATATCCCTCTAAATCCTGATGCAATAATTACTATAGCTATTGGTGCATTCAGATAATTAACAATTTGTCTTATCAACATGAATAATGTAGCTAATGCAAGTAATAAATTATTATTAATTTGCTTTTTGATACGTGTCAGTAAAAATAAAACAATTACTTCTAATGTAACATAATATGAATATATTAATCCATATTGACTACTTGTAATTCCTCTAGTTTCCAAATATACTGGGAAGAAATAATCAGATGCATACATCATTCCAATAAATACTACATAAAATAATGCAAAAAGCAAATATTCTTTATTTTTTAATAAATCACGATATTTCGGTCTTTCATTGATTATTTGTTGTTCTTCCATAGGTTTAATACTGTAATATAAAAAACCTGATAACACAAATAATAAACACGCTATGCCAAAACATAGATGAAATCCACCAAGTTTAATTACATAACCGCCCGCTGTAGTACCAATAACATATGCGATTGATCCAAATATACGAATTTTCGAAAATGACTCATTATTTTTTGTAGCAAAAATTGTTATTAATGAATCCATTAATCCGTAGTGTGAAGTTCCAAATAAAGCTAATAAAAAAACTAATGCACTAATTAAATAAAAACTATTTGAAAAACTAATTGTAAAAATAATCAATGCTTCTATAACTGTAATTATAGTTAAAATGTTTTTTGTAGTTTTGACATTTTTACAAAGTTTCGTGTATATTGGATTAGTAAAAATAGATACAAGCGGTGTAATCGACAAAATAAATCCAATATTTGATTCTAGTAAATTACAACTCACTAAATATAAAGATATAAAAGGATAATAAAAGGAATCACCTAAATATCTAATTGCTGATAATAATTTATATTTTGTTACTTCTTTCATATTATAACCTCAAGTTATTTTATTATAACATATTATAAACAAATTGTCTAAAATTATATTTTTTTCGTAAGATAATTTACTTTCATTTATGTTTAATTAATGATATAATACAGGTGGAGGTAAATGATATGAAAAAATTGTTTAAATTGTTTAGTTTATTATTAGCTGCTGGTTTATTTTTAACTTTAACTGCATGTGCACCTAAAAATATGGATGCAGCAAAAGAAAAATTAGAAGACAAAGGTTATACTGTTGTTGTTGTTAATAACTATTTTGTTGCTAATAAAGGACTTATAAATGGAGAAACTATTACAGGTTATCTATATGAATCTAAAAAAGAAGCTAAAGATGCAATCGCTGAAATAGAAGAAAAAGCTGGTGACTTAGAAGTAAAACAATCTGGTAAATGGATTTACTTCGGTACTGAAGAAGCTATGAAAGATTTTGACTAAAAAAGGGGAAACCCTTTTTTGTTTTATATGAATCAATATAATAAGATATTTATCGAGCATTATAGTAAATATCCATTAATGTTACCACGCGATTTTTTCAAGCTTATTTATCAAAATTCTCATGGACCACACCATTTAAATCAAGAAACACTAAGATTAAATTATTATAATGAATTAGAACATATCAAAAAAGAACCAATCATCAAATACGAAGAAATCGGCAACGATTATTACCGTGTATATTTAAACCCAAATTGGGATAATAATATTAAACTTCTTGTTTTTAATGCATTTTTAGAAAGTAATTTAAACTATCAACCAAATCGTAAACTTTTAGAAGACGAGCTAATTTTACTTGAAAATATGATTAAAGATAAAGTTATTAATATCGATTATAATTTATTTGTAAATTCTTTGATTGAATATCGTAATATGGGTTATGGAGCACTTAGTCATTCTAATCAGTACAAATTAAACTATGATCCTCATTATGTAGTAATTTATGGAAAATTTTTAAAATCTATTTTTAATCAACTATAAAAAAACGTTAAGATTTCTCTTAACGTTTTTTACTTTTTAGTTACCATATCTTATATTATAAATTGTATTAATATAAACATCTGAAGCATCTTCTGGCATACTCCAGCACATAATACCAACACCATTTGCAACAGCAAAATTATACTTAGCAGCTATAACTTCGCTACTTTCATAAGAAATAAATATTTTCTCAGCCGAATTATATAAATAGCTACCACAAATATTTCCATTTGTAAGTGTTTCAATATACTTTGTATATTTACCAGTTTTAATTAATTCTTCAATACCATAATAGTAAATAGTTCCACTTGCATGTGAACCAGTAACACCAGCAAGTTGAGTTAAAGTAGCAGTAACATTAAGACCTGGAAGTGTACTTGTTGAACTTACTGCACCAGTTACCTTATATGCTTTACCATAACAAGCTGTACCAATGATAATTTTTGATTTATCAAGACCTAAGCTAGTAAATCTATCAACACCATATTTAACACTAAATCCATATCCACCATCTTTAGCTGATGTATATAATGGAGATAAATGAGTTGTTTTATCAGTTCTATTTAAATCATAAGACATCATATTAACATAGTCTAAATATTTATTCATACCTGGGAAATCATATCTATTTGTTCCCCATGAAGTAGCAGGTACAGCAGATGATAATAAATAATTTGAACCTTTATCATCTTGAATAGCATTTAGTTTTTCTCTTAGTGATTTAAATAATTTAGTATAATTAGCTTTATCAATAGCTGTATCACGATTTCCTGTTCCTGGGAATTCCCAGTCTAAATCAATACCATCAAAATTATATTCAAGAACAACATCAACAAGTGCTTGTGCAAACTTTTCTCTTAATGAATCGCTATAGCAAACGTCACTAAATATTTGTGTTGAACCAGCAACACTTACTACAACACGAACTCCACTATTTTTAAGAGCAATAACTTCATCATAATAGCTTTTAAACGCATCTGAAATTGTAACTCCACCATTAGATGTTGGATTAACAAAACAATAATATGCAATATCTAATAATTCTTTTGTATTATTTGAGAATACTTCATCTCTACCATTGTATTTTACATAATGATACATTGCGCTTGAGTTTACGTATGCCGCAACAGGAGTTGATGTAAACGCCTCATAAACAATTGGACCAACAACTGCTTCTTTTGTTAATGTTATTTGATCAACACCATCATTAATTAATACTGAAATAGTAACAGTTTGTTCTTGGTGATTTTGATAAACTTTATCAATTTTAAAATAATCATTTGAATAATTTAATAATTTTGAATCAATAACTGTCCAAGTTAAAGTTTTAGTTCCTAATGTTTGTGGTACATAAATATCTCCATCAATATAATCAGGAACATAATCATGAATATTAAAATCAACACTATCTAAAAGTTCATTTAATTTAGCTCTTGCATCTAATAACTTTTGATAATTAGTTACATATTCACGATATAAATTAGCTAAGGCTTCATATGCTTCTTCAGCTTTAATGATAATTCCTGATGAACTTAAAGTTACAATATCTGGAATTTCATTAATTAAATCGATAACATTTTGATATTTAGCGATTTCGATTTTGATTTTATTTTCTGCGTTAACTAATTTTTGATAGTTAGTAATTAAACTTTTTTCTTTTTCTGATAAAGCATCATATGCAGCTCTTGCAGCTTCAACTTCGGCTTTATTTTTGATAGTAATAACAAGTGGTAAAGTTCTAATCATTTCATAAGCGGCATCACTTGCTTCAGTCGAACCATCATCATAAACCCATTTTGCATAAAGAGAAACATTTTTAGCGATAGTTCCATCTAATTCTGTTATTGGAGTACCAGTTAAATTTTCAGTTAGAAACCATCCACCAAAGATATATCCTTCTTTAGTTGGAATTGGTAATTCAATAATGTCTTTTGTTGTAAAACGATCAACTGGATCATTTAACGTACCACCACTTTTATAATATACGATTTTAAAAACTCGATCATCAACAATTTCTATTGTAAGAACTAATTTTTCTTTAAGATTAACAGATTCAATTGTTAATTCAAAACTACCTTCTTTTAAAGGTTTTAGTATATTATCTGTTAATTCTACAATTTCAGTATTATTTACTTCATATAAATAAGTATCTTCTTCATCACCATCAGTCGATGGGTTAATTTCATACTCTTTACCTACATACATTGTTTCAGGTAGTACAACTTTAATTTTATCTTCTTCTTCATCAGTTACATTATTATTTGGACCTGTTGGCAATTGACAACCAGCAATAAATAATAATGATACTACTACAAAGAAACTAAATATAACTTTCTTCATATTTTCACATCCTTCTTTTTAATTATACAATATTTTAATATTATTTTCAATAACCAATATTTAACATTTGTAATTATTTTATTTCAATATATTTTTTAATTACTTTTTCTAAATTTTCAGTAATCATCATAAATCCAAGATCAGTTGGATGACTACCATCAACAGTTGCATCATGAGTGTATTTTCCTAATAATTTATGTCCATCATAGAAATAAATATTTTTATCGTATGCTTGATGTTCTTTAACAACTTGTTTTTGGAATTTTAAAGACTTCATTTGGTTTTTCCAGTTTTCTTCAACATGTGTTTCATAAGCCATTCTAATTTTACTTAAAACTAAAATCGGAACTTCTGGATAGCTTTTTCTTAAAATATTAATAAAATTATCCAAAGTATCTTTTAACATTGGTAGTGTAGCATTTGCTTCATAATCTAAAATAAACATTGAGACATCATTAATACTAGCAAGTAATTCTGCAACTTCTTTTTGGCCACGACCATTTCCAGAAAAACCAAAGTTCAAAAATTCATAACCAGTTCTTCTTGAAAGTGCATTAGTGTAACTCATTCCACCACGGCTAGCACATCCACCTTGAGTTATAGATGTTCCATAACAAACAACGCGACCTTTATTAAATAGATCAGTTGCAGGTGTGATTGTTGCATCTTGATCAATTCCAATTTCTACTTTATTTACACCAGAATATAGTGGGAAATTTAATAAAAATAAACGTTCTTCTTTCGCCCAATCAGAAAAATAAGTAAATTCATAAGTTTTACTTGTAATAGGGAAAGAGCTTGTTCGATAGAACTTTAGATCTTCTCTTTTTGTTCCAATATAAATATCAAATCCACCTTGGCCAGTAAAAGCCATATGAGCCATACTAAACCAATTTCCAAGTTCAACTTTAATTTTTACAGTGGATGTATTAGATCTAAAAGCTAGCATTGCTCCACTAGGTTGTTCAACTAAGTAATGAAGCCCTTCAGCTAAATTTTTGATAGTTTCATCACTATGTTTTGGAAATCTAACATATCTTTTATCTTCATCAAACCAGTTTAGACCAAATACTTTAATTTCATTTGATTCAGCTGGATTATAAAATTTCAATTCATTAGTTGTTTCTTTATTACTAAAAGCTACATCTATTTTCTTTAAATCTGGCATACTTTTACCTCATTTCTTTACATCATTATATATTATACATTTTTTTATCAAAAAGTAAAATCATTAAACAAAAAAATTATAAAAGGCTGGAATATTCCAGCCTTATGTTATCTTAAGATAAGATTTTAATTAATTCGTCAAATTCAGAATAGATTGTTTTAGATTTTCCAATTACATCTTCGAATGGAGTTGCAACAATTTCATTTGATTGAATACCAAGACATACACCACTTACACCTTGCATTAAAGATTCAACAGCTGCAAGACCTAGACGAGAAGCTAAAATTCTATCAGAGCATGATGGAGTTCCACCTCTTTGAATATGTCCTAAAATAGTTGCACGTGTTTCCATACCACTATATTCTTCAATTTTTCTAGCTAAATCAATAACGTCGAATAAGTGTTCTGTAACAATAATTACAGGGTGACGTTTACCAGCTTCTTTGAAATGTTTTGTTTGATCTAAAATTGTTTGTAAATCATTATTTTCAGAATTAGTAACAATAAATTCAGCACCAGTTGCAAGTCCAGCAGCACGAGCAATATCTCCACAATATCTACCCATAACTTCTACAACTGCACAACGTCTGTGTGAACCACATGTATCACGAAGTTTATCGATTGCTTCAACAACAGTATTTACACAAGTATCAAAACCAATAGTATAATCAGTACCAGCAATATCATTATCAATAGTACCAGGTAAACCAATACATTTGATTCCAAGTTCATGAAGTCTTAATGCACCAGCATAAGTACCATCTCCGCCAATAACTATTAAAGCATCGATACCAGCTTCTTTTAATTGTTCTACACCTTTTACGCGTACTTCATGTTGTGAAAATTCAGGTAAACGAGCAGAACCAAGAATAGTTCCACCACGAGCAATAATGTTAGTAACTGAACGGCGAGACATAACTTCATAATTTTCGCCAGCTTCTACTAAACCTTTATAACCTTCATGGATACCAATAACTTCTAAATTAAATGAACGACCTGCACGAACAACTGCACGAATTGCAGCATTCATACCAGGTGCATCACCACCTGATGTTAAAACAGCTATTTTTTTAACCATAATATTTCTCCTATTTATAAAAATGCACTACGATATTATACTACTTTTCGACGTATTTTGCAAATTATTTACTTAATCTTTTGAATATGCCAAATATCTCTAGCATAATCTTCGATACTTCTATCAGCAGCGAATCTTCCGGCTTCACTAATATTTACAAGTGACATTCTGTTAAATTCTCGTTTATTACGATATACTTCATCCATTCTATAGTATGCTTCCATATAACTTGCAAAGTCAGCAAGACACATATATTGGTCAGCAATACCATGACTTGTTAATAAGTAATTTGCGATATTTTCAAAACTCTTACCAGCAAAACCAGCTTTAAGAGTCGCAATAATATCACGAATTTCTTTATTATTATTATAATAGTAAGTTGAGTTATAACCTTTTTTCCATAAATCATTAACTTCAGGTGTTGTCATACCAAAGATAAAGATGTTATCATCACCAACAGCTTCACAAATTTCAACGTTTGCTCCATCCATTGTTCCCATAGTAACAGCACCATTAATCATAAATTTCATATTACCTGTACCACTAGCTTCTTTACCAGCAAGAGAAATTTGTTCACTAATTTCAGATGCAGGCATTAATTTTTCTGCAAGTGTTACACAATAATCTTCAATAAATACAACATTAAGTTTTGCTTTGATTTCTGGATGTTGATTAATATCTTCACTAATTTTATTAATTAATTCAATAATTTCTTTTGCAACATAATATCCTGGAGCTGCCTTAGCACCAAAGATAAATGTTTGTGGTGTAATATCCAAACTTGGATTTTCTTTTAATTTATTGTAAAGGCTAATAATTCTAAGTACATTTAAAAGTTGACGTTTATATTCATGAAGTCTCTTTACATGAACATCAAATCTAGTATTTGGATCAATAACAACACCTTGTTTTTTATAGATTGCGTTTGCGAAATCAACTTTGTTTTGATATTTGATTTCAGCTAAGCGATCTAATACTTTTGGATCATTTTCAAAAGCACGAAGTTTCTTTAATTGACTTGCATCATTATAATAATCTTTACCAATTAATTCTTCAATTAAAGCACAAAGTCTTGGATTCGATTGATGTAACCATCTTCTATGAGCAATACCATTAGTTACATTTGTAAATTTATCAGGCGTAACTTCATAGAAATTTTTGAAGATACTATGTTTAATAATATCACTATGAAGAGCTGATACACCATTAACTTTATGACTCGCTACAACTGAAAGGTTTGCCATACGTACTGTATTATTAGAAACGATTGCTAATCTTTCAATTTTATTCCAATCATTAGGGAAGTATTGCCACATACTTGTTGTAAATCTTTGATTTATTTCTTTAATGATCATTGAAAGACGTGGTAACATTCTTTCAATTCGATCTAAACTCCAAGTTTCTAAAGCTTCAACTAGTACTGTATGGTTAGTATAAGCAACAGTTCTTGTTACAATATCCCATGCTTCATCCCAACCTAAACCATGATCATCCATTAAAATACGCATAAGTTCAGGAATACAAAGTGCTGGGTGAGTATCGTTAATGTGAATTGCAACTTTATCTGGTAAAGTATGTAAATCTTTATAACGTTTAACGTGGTCGTTAATAATATTTTGGATAGATGCACTAACTAAGAAATATTGTTGTTTTAATCTTAATGTTTTACCTTCAGAATGCGCATCAGATGGATATAAAACTTTTGAAATTAATTCAGCTTCATGACTTTCTCTAACTGCACTAATATAGTCACCTTGTGAGAATGATTTCATATCAAATGTTCTAACACTTCTACTACGCCATAATCTTAATGTTGAAATAGCTTCACTTCCGCCACCACTGATTAACATATCATATGGCATTGCTTCTACTTCACTACAGTTATGATAATCATATTTTAATCTACCATCTTCATATCTTTCTGTAACATATCCGCCAAATCGAACTGTTAAAGATCTGTCGCTTCTTGGAATTAACCAAACTTCTCCACCAGGTAGCCAAACATCAGGCATTTCAGTTTGCCATCCATCAACAATTTTTTGTTTGAATAATCCATATTCATAACGAATTGAAAAACCATATGCAGGATATGATAAAGCAGCTAAACTATCCATAAAACAAGCTGCAAGTCTACCTAACCCACCATTTCCAAGTCCAGCATCTGGTTCTTGTTCATATAAATCATCCATTGAATATCCGTACTCATTTATAACCTTTTTGTATTCATCTACTAAACCTAAATTATAAAGATTAGTTTTTAATGATCTACCAACTAAAAACTCCATACATAAATAGTACACGCGTTTAGCTTTGTTTTCTTTTACTTTACGGTTATATATTTTCTTTTTTGCCATTAAAGTATCTAAAACAGTTAAACTTACTGCTTTATAAATTTGATCTAGTGATGCATCACTAGGTGTTACACCAAAATAGCTGGCTAATTTGTCTTCTATTTTGGTTTTGATATTCTGTTCTAGCATAATTACTCCTATTTATTTAATAATTCCTCATACATTGCAACATATTTCTTTGCAGATGCACTCCAACCAAAGTCAGTTGACATAGCTTTTAATACATTACTACGCCATTTTTCTTTGTCTTCATAATCGTTTAATGCACGTTTAATTGTATCGTACATTTCCCATGCATCAATATTATTAAATACGTATCCAATACCTTTAGCTTCTGATACATCTTTAATACTATCTGCTAAACCACCAGTCTTACGAACAATTGGAAGTGCTCCATAACGACATGCAATCATTTGAGCTAAACCACATGGTTCTGAAACAGATGGCATTAAGAATAAATCACTTGATGCATAAATTTTTCTTGATAAGTCTTGGTTAAAAGCAATAATAACTGAAATTTTTCCAGGATATGAACGTTCTAAATCTCTTAAGAACCATTCATAATAACTATCACCAGTACCTAAAATTACCATTTGTACTTTTTCTTTAAGAATTTCACCAATTGCAGTTTTAACTAGTTCAAGTCCTTTATGACTTACTAATCTTGTTACCATACCAATTAATGGAATATCTTTATTAACTACAAGTCCTAACATTTCTTGTAAATGAACTTTATTTTCAGCTTTAATTTCAGGAGCTTTTTTATCATAATTAACAAATAAAGCAGCATCTTTTGCAGGATTATAGAAGTTCTTGTCGATACCATTTAAAATACCACGAAGTTTACCTTCTTCTTTGATTCTTGCAACTTCAAGCTCTAATCCTTTAGCATAATAAGCATATTTAATTTCTTCAGCATATGTTGGACTAACTGTTGATACAAAATTTGAAGATTCCATTGCACCTTTCATGATATTAGCTTGTCCGCGATATTCTAAAATATATCCCATAGATGATGGAATTCCAAATACATCTTGTAAGATTTCATCATCGTATGAATAAATACCTTGATATTCAATGTTATGAACAGTAAATACTGTACGCACATTTTTAAATCTTTCATCACCATAATAGATAGTTCTTAGATATACAGGAACTAACCCTGTTTGCCAATCATGAGCATGAATGATATCTGGGATAATATCTAAATGAGCCATCACTTCAATAGCAGCTTTTGAGAAGAATGCAAAACGTTCTCCATCGTTAAAGTAACCATAATAATTATTATGTTTAAAATAATATTCATTATCTAAGAAATAATAAGTTACACCTTTTTCAATATAGCGATAAATTCCACAATATTGTCTACGCCATGAAAGTTGTACAGTAGTTTCTCCAATATAAACAAGTTTGTTGCGATATTTGTTATTAGTGAATTTTGAATATAATGGTAAAATTACTGAAACTTGATTTTCTTCAGGACTTACAAGTTTAGCAATTTTTTGTGGTAATGATCCGATTACATCACCAAGTCCACCAGATGCAAAGAATGGTTGACATTCAGATGCAACAATAACAATTTTTTTTGAATTCATATTGATTTCACTCCTTAATTATTTAATTAAATAACCATATTCTTACTAATATAGTAAGGTAATTTTTCACAACCAGATAAGTTTTGACGTTCTCTGATTGTTACATTCTTATCTGTAATAACAGCATTAAGTTCTACGTTATCCATAACTGCAGTATCTTGCATTAAAATAGAATTTTTTATAACTGTTCCTTTAGAAACTTTAACTCCACGGAATAAGATACTGTTAATTACTGTACCTTCGATTTCACATCCATCAGCAATAAAGCTATTTTGAATTTTTGCAGCCATTCCATATTTAGTTGGTGCAGAATCACGTACTTTTGTATAAACTGGATTATTATCAAATACTTGACTTCTAACATCAGCATTTAATAAAGCCATATTATATTTATAATATTCTTCCATAGAATTAATTGGTAAATAAGCTCCAGTATAGTTATAACCAAATACTCTTAAAGAACTTACATTATTAATTACGATATCTTGTTCAAAAGATTTAGAACCACGTGATGCAGCTTCTTTTAATAATGCTGATAATAATTTTCTTTTAATTACATATGCGCCAATTGATGCCTTGATAACCCCTTTATCGCCACGAACAATTGAACCACAAGTAACACGACCAAATTCATCAGTATCACATACTAATGAACCTTTTTCACATGTTTCTCCATCCATCTCTTTGTAAATAACTGTAATATCCGCATTAGTTTCTTCGTGTTGAGCAAGTGCATCATTATAATCAACTACGTTTACGCTATCGCATTCTGTAATAATAATATTTTCTTCATTACATTTTGAAATAAATTCATCAACACTTTGTAATGCTTCTAATAAATTACCATTTTTATTTTGGTAATTAGCAAAAGGGTTTCCGTAAGGAGGGAAAATTATAACCCCACCATTTTTTCTTGATAAATCCCAATCTTTACCACTACCAATATGATCCATTAAAGATTGATAATTACGTTTTGTAATAATACCAACTTGTGTAATATCTGCATTAACAAAATTAGATAATGCAAAGTCAACTAAACGGTAACGTCCACCAAATGGAACAGACGCAACAGTTCTGTGTCTTATAAGTTCATCAATTTCACCAAGTTTTCCATCAGCTAAAATAATTCCTGCTGCTCCCATTTATTTGGCCTCTCTTTCTATATTTTTACCTTTTTCAATAACTTCATTCGCATTAATTACAGTTTCTCTACCGATTACTGTAACATTTGCACTTCCTGCTTCTTTTTCACCAACTTTAGCGTTTTCGCCAATTTCAACAAATTCGTCTAAAATTGTATAATGAACTTCAGCACCTTTTTTAATAACAACTTCATTAAAGATAACACTATCTTTAACAACAGCACCTTCTTCAATTACTACATTCGAACCAATGACACTATTAATAACAGTACCAAGAACTTTAGTTCCACCACTAATTAAACTATTTTGAATAACAGCATCATCACCAATAAATTGTGGAAGTGTGCCTGAATTTCTTGAATGAATTTTCCAATATGGATTGAAAATATCAAATGCTGGATTTTCTCCAAGTAAGTCCATATTAGCAAGCCATAAACTTTCAATAGTTCCTACGTCTTTCCAATATCCTTTAAATGGGAAAGCCATCATTTTTTCTTTATTGTCTAACATATTAGGAATAATATTTTTACCGAAATCATGAGCTGATCCTTCAACTGCATTATCTTCTTCTAAATATTTGATTAATTTTTCAGTTTTAAAAATATAAATACCCATTGATGCTTGATTATTTTTTGGTACTTTAGGTTTTTCTTCAAATTCTTCAATTTGCATTTCAGCATTAGTGTTCATAATACCAAAACGAGATGCTTCCTCATAAGTTACTTCTAAAGTAGCGATTGTACAATCAGCATTTTTTTCAATATGATATTCTAACATTTCAGCGTAATCCATTTTATAGATATGGTCACCTGATAAAATTAAAACATGTTCAGGATTGTAATTTTTAATAAAATTGATATTTT
>CAJGDR010000012.1 GCA_904502205.1 uncultured Bacilli bacterium | reverse complement strand
GCAACCATTGGAGTATGAACTGGGAAAGTTCTTTCTACACCAACACCTGAAGAAATCTTACGTACAGTATAAGTTTCGCTAATTCCACCACCACGGCGAGCGATAACTAATCCTTCGAATACTTGGATTCTTTCGCGATCTCCTTCTTTAATTCTAACATGAACTTTAACATTATCACCAGGTCTAAATGCTGGGATATCTGATCTTAAGTAACCTTTAGTTACTGCATCGATTAATGCTTGACTCATATTAACACTCCTTTTCTCATTTGAAATTTTTCAAACTTATATTCATACCTATCATAACAATAGTAGCGGAATATCACTACGATTTACGCAGCTTATTTATTATAACATATTTTATCAAAATTATCAAGTAATTTAATTATATTTTATTGTAGTTCATTTAATGCATTATTATATGCACTTTCAATTGACATACCGGCATATAATACTGCTTCAATTAAGTTTTCTACTTCATCACGACAATTTGAAGATCCTATAAATGATGGAGCAGCATAGAAATATTCACGTTGTTCCCATGCAATTTTTTGAGCAATAGCGTTTAAAGTTCCTTCTTGTAAGAAGTTATTATATTCTAAAGAATTTCTAACACTTGATAGAATTGGAAAATAACCAGTTCTTGTATTCCACATATATGCTGGTTGTTCTTCTATTGGAAGACCTTCAGTCCATGTTGTTAAGAATTTTATAAATAACCATCCAGCTAGCTCTTCTACAGCAGTTTTTGAATGAAATAATGTTAAATCAACCGAATTCAAGAAAGCATATTTTTCGTCACTATTTTCTCTTTGAGGATAAGGTAAAATACCTAGAACAAAATTATGGCCCGGATCCTGATAAATCGCACCTGCTGATGATGCAATATTCATTTTAACTACACCACTTACAAATTTATCAGATGTATAAGCATCTGGATCACCCCATGCAGATGCAGTTACAAAGTAACCAGCTTTAAATGCATTTTTATACCATTCGACCATTGATTTTGACGCTTGGTTATTAAATACAAATTCACCTTGATTTTCTCCAGTAAGTTTTGTATATTCACCACCCCATTGTTTAGTTAGTGTAATAAACAAGTTAGTTTCATCATCGTATGAAAGAGCATAGTTTTCTAATTTTTCGGCAGATGATAAAGCTTTATATTCAGGTTGAGCAATAAAGAATTTACCAATTTCTTCGATTTGTTCCCAAGTTAAAGTAGCACCTTCATTTCGAACAAACGTTAGAGCATCATTTACATATTTAATAGTACCTAAATTATATTTTTCTAATAAACCTTTTTCTTGGAACCATGTAGCATTAAAATATAGTAATTCTGTATTTCTTATAAAAGGTAATGAATAATATCTTTCATTAAAATCAAAAGATTTACATTGATTTAAACTGTTTAGATCAAAATCATTTAATTGTTCGCTTGTTAATCCATATAATGGATGATTAATAAACACATCTAAAGCCCTTGATCCACGATACACACTACCAACTTTTCTTTCTATAAATAAAGATATATCATCTGGGCGTGCTTGTGCAATTGTAGGAGTTTGTCCATTAAGCATAGATTTTAAAATTTTTTGTCTTAAATCAACGTAACTACCTTGAGCACTATGTTCAACTTTAATATTTGGATAAGTTTTATTGAATTCCCTTATAATATCATTAAGTACTTGTTGATTTGCATATCCATTTGTATGCCAAAAAGTTACCGTCGCTGTTAAATTTTTTAAATCATTTGCAGATAAAGTAGGAATAATATTATAGTCTGATTTAAAACCACATTTACATGTACCATTAACTAACTCATGAATGTGTTCTCTTGTTTTGATTACAAGTTCGATATTTGATTCCACAATATCATTTTCAAAATCCCATGGTTTTCCATTATAAAGCCACGAAATAGTATCATATCCATCAATACTATAACTTGGTTCATCTATAGGTTTATTTTTCTCTACTGTTTCAATTCCTAAAACATTTCCTTTTTCATCTAAAAACTTTACTTTATATGTTTCATTATTTGATTCTTCTGAAACATTGTCTTCATCTTCTTTATCATTATTTGGTTTATTATTTGATAAATCGCAAGATGCTATACAAGCGATTAATAATAACATAAATAAAATTGAAAATAATTTTTTCATATTGCCTCCCATAATCATATATAATATTATATTACAAATTCAAACTTTTTTGTTATTTTATAGAAATTTTTTTGATTTTTTGGTATAATAAACTTAGGTGATATATATGAACTTAATATATGGAAATTTAAATAATTTACAAGTTATTAAAGAAACTGATATTAGTTACACTTTAAGTAACGGTATTGATACAGTTTTCTTACATTTTAATCAAACACCAAAGAAACTTAAAATAGGTGACAAAGTAAGAGCATTTCTTTATTTTGACCAAAAGAAACGTCTTTGTGCAACGCTAGAAAAACCACTTATTACATCTACTAAACCTGGTTTTGTAAAAGTTGTTGATATATGTGATGCTGGATGCTTTGTTAATATCGGTATTGCAAAAGACATCTTAGTTTCAAAAGACTTCTTACCAGATTCAAGAAGTATGTGGCCTAGTATTGATGATGAAATACCATGTATTATAAAAGTAAAAACAAATCAGTTAGTTGCAAAACCACTTTCTACAGAAGACCATTTCAATAAAGATCTTCCAAATGTAAAAGATAAACTATCTGGTACTGTTGTTTCAATTAATCAAAATGGTATTCAAGTTTGTACAAGTGATTTTAAAGTTTGCTTTATAAATAAAAACTTGCTTAGAGATACTTATAAAGTTGGTCAAGTAATTGATTTTCATATTATTAGCATTAAAGGAAATCTTTTGTATGGCTCAACAGGTGCAAACAAAGAAAAAGCAAGACTTAGTGATAGTGAAGTAATTCTTAACTATTTAAGAAATATGGGTGGAAGTTTACCACTTGGTAATCTTTCAACACCTGAAGAAATTTATAAAAAACTTCATATTAGTAAAAGTGCTTTTAAAAGAGCAATCGGACATCTTTACAAATTAAAGTTAATTACAATTGAAGACTATTTAATTACATTAAATGATTAAAAGCAACCCTTTAGGGTTGCTTTTTCTTTTTTATTTTTTAAGTAATTGTTCTAATTGATTAACAAGTTCTGTCATTCTATTTGTAACAGCCTCAAATGTTTCACGTTTTGTGAAATCAACACCTGCTTCTTTTGCTTGTTCAATTGGATATTTAGAACCACCTGATTTTAATAAATTAATATAGTTTTCAAAAGCATTTGGTTCATTATTTTTTACACTTTGATAAATCTTGAAACTTGCAGCAAAACTTGTTGCATATTGATAAACATAGAATGGTGTATAGAATAAGTGTGGGATATATGCCCAAACATACTGTTTAACTAATTCTTTACTAATATCAATACCATAATACTTATTATATAAGTCAATCATGATTTGTGATAAAACTTCATGATTGATAGGTTCTTCATTCTCAACTTTTCTTGATGCAATAAGTTCAAATTCTGCAAATAGTGTTTGTCTATAGAATGTTGAAATAATTGAATCAATCGATTTTTGTAATAACATAATTTTTTCATCATCTGAAAGTTCTTTTGATGTCATCAAATAATCAAGTAAATTATGTTCATTGAAAGTAGATGCAATCTCTGCTACAAAGATTGTATAATCTTGAAGCATTACAGGTTGAGCTTGTGATGCAAATAAAGTATGAATTGAATGACCAGCTTCATGTGCTACTGTGAAAACATCTTCTAATGAATCACTATAGTTTAGTAATATATATGGATGAATATTAGCAACACCTGATGAATATGCACCTGTTCTTTTACCACTTTGTTCATATACATCAACATATCCTTCTTTTAAAGCATCATAAGCATTTTGTCTGAATGCTTCTGGATATTTTTCAATTGATTCAAAAAATAAAGTTTTTGCATCTTCATAAGAATATTTTTTATTAGAAGTTGCTAAACTTTGGAATCTATCATATGTATGATATTCTTTAAGTCCTAAATATTCTTTACGAAGTTGAATATATTTTTTAAGTGATTCATTACAACTTCCAGCAACTTCGACCAATGTTTCATAAACTTTTGTTGGAATATTGTTATTAAATAAGTATGATTCTAAAATACTATTAAAACCTCTTACTTTCATAAAGGCTTTATTTGATTTTTGAATTGATTCATAGATTGCTGCAAAAGTATTTTTTCTTTGTTCATATGGTTTGAAAATAGATTCAAAAACTAATTTTCGATCTTCTTCATTGTCTAATGATTCAATAAGTGTTTGCCAATTTCCTTGAGTTACAAGTTGTTTTGTTCCGTTTGAAAGTGTAACTTCTTCAGATACTCCATCAGCAACTGCTAACATACTATATGTATTCGAACCAGTTGAAGCAGCAGGGCTAAGTTGTGAAATTACTTTTTCAATATCTTTTGATAAGATGTGACTTGCAACATGGAATAGTTTTTCAAACTTAAATCTAAATTCTTCAATTTCAGGGCACTTATTTAATAACTCAAATACTTTTTCTTTACCAAGACTAATTAATTCTGGTTCTTCAAAAGAAACTGCTTCACTGTAATTATTAAATAATACCATACAACTGCTTACAAGACTTGCTTTTTCGACATCTTTCTTATTTAAATCACTTGAAAGATGAGCATATAAATATACTTTAGACGCTTTAATTTCAAATTCTTTTTGTAATAAGAAGTATTCTTTGAAACATTCTTGTTCGTTTAATTTACCTTCATATGCTTTAGCTTTTTCAATATATGTAAACACTTCTTGTAATGCAACTTTAAAATCATCAACTGTTTTAAATAAATTATCTAATTGCCATTTCATATATATCTCCTTTAACAACCACAATCATCAGTTCCAGTTTTTACTTCAACTTTTTGTTTGAATTCGGTTGTTTCTTTTAATGTATTATATCCTTTTGTATAAGCAAGTACTTTTTTATATCCTGCTTTTTCTAAATAAGTCATAATTACTTGATGTTCATTGTTACCACTATCAATTAAAAGTATATATGTGTCTGTACTTTTTAAACCAGTAATCCAAGTTGTAAAATGACTTTCTTCTTGATTTTTAAAATTATAGCTTAAAGCTCCGTAAATATGTCCTTGTGCATAATCAGTTTCTAAATCTCTAAGATCAATTACTGCACCTCTTTTAATTTCTCCACGTGAGATATCATATATATATTCACAAAACTCTTTAGCACTATCAGTCGTTCTAATTTTAGAACATCCTGATATTAATAGTGTTACTAAAAGAAGTAAGAATAAACTAATTTTTCTCATTTTTTAGCTCCCATAGATATTTATAATCAACTAAGTTAAGATTAGCTTTTTTTAATAAATCAGGTCTAACCTTTAAAGTTTTTTCAAGAGCCCTTTCTCTTTGCCATTTTTTAATATTGGCGTGATGTCCACTAAGTAATACATCTGGAACACCTAGTCCTTCATATACGGCAGGTCTTGTATATTGAGGGTGTTCTAATAAACTATCACTAAATGATTCATTAACTGGTGAATCTTCACTAATTACTCCAGGCACAAGTCTAGATACAGCCTCAAGAATAGTCATAGCTGGAACTTCGCCACCCATTAATACATAATCACCAATTGAAACTTCTTCATCAATAAAGTTTAAAATTCTAGCATCAATTCCTTCATAGTGACCACAAACCATTACAATATGTTGTTCTTTTGATAGCTCAATTGCTTTGGCTTGATTAAATGTATTTCCACTTGGACTCATTAAAAGTTTCTTAGCTTTTTCTAAATTAGGAATTGTTTTCATAGCAAGGTGTACTGGTTCAACACTAATTAACATACCAGCACCACCACCATATGAGTAATCATCTACAGTATGATGTTTATTAGTTGAGAATTCTCTAAAATCAATTAAATTAACTTCAATTAGTTTTTTTTCGATTGCGCGTTTAATTATAGAATCTTCTATTAAACCTTTAAACATATTAGGAAATAGTGTTAATATATCAAATCTTATCATCTAAATCCCTCGATTTCATTGATTAAGATTGTATCTTCTGTAACATCTAATATATATTCTTTTACAAAAGGAATCATACATTTTTTATCATTTTTAAGTTTAATTTCTAAAACTGCTGATGTTGGTAAATCTAAAACATCAATCACATTACCTAGTTCTTCGTTATTTTGATTAATAACTTTTAAACCAATTAAATCAGTAAAATAATATTCATTATCTTCTAAATCATCTAGTTCTTCTCGGTCAATATAGAAATTACATCCAACATATTTTTCCACTAAATTAATATCAAACAAATCATTAATTGTAACTAAGTACATTCCTTTATGAAATCTGCTTGATGATATTTTTACTTTTGTAAGTTTATTTTCTTTTTTACCAAGATATAAATAATTGTCTTTAACAAAGCGATTTGTTGATGAATCGCTTAAAACTTTAAGCTCACCTTTTAAACCAAAAACACCAACAATTTTTCCTGTTTCTAAATACTTACTCATTCTTAGTTTCCTCTTTATCAGTCATTTTATATTCTTTATTAAAAATACCTGTGATTCTTAATGAGTTTATAATAGCAAGTAAACTTACTCCAACATCAGAAAAAATTGCAAACCATATCATCGATGGAATATTTAAAAAGTTTAATACAAACACTATTAATTTAATGCCTAATGCTAAAATAATATTTTGTACTACAATTCTTCTTGTTGCACGAGCAATAGTTACTGCATCACTTACTTTTTCCAGATTTTCGCCCATTACTACAACGTCTGCAATAGCAATTGATCCTTCAGAACCTGTTGCACCCATCGCGATACCTACATCTGCTGCACTAATAACAGGAGCATCATTTATTCCATCACCAACATATATAGTTGATGATTTTTTATTTGTAGATTCACTCTTAATAAGTTGTAAATGTTCAACTTTTTCATTTGGTAAAAGTTCAGCATGTACTTCTTCAAGTTTTAATGTTTTTCCAACTTTTGAACTTGTTTGAGCATTATCACCTGTTAACATAACAATTTTTTTAGCACCAAGTTTACGAAGCTTTAAAAGTGTTTCTGGAACATCTTCACGAATACTATCACCAATTACAGCATAACCTATAACTTGTTTTTCTTTAACTAAATAAATTACTAAATCATCATTAATTACTTGTTCAAAAACAATTTTATTTTCTTCAAGTTGTCTATAGTTACATACTATATAACGTGAACCATTAATTTCTGCACGAACACCACGGCCAGGCACTTGAACAAAGTCTTCAATAATTTCTGTAAATATTTGATCTCTTCCATATGAATCAGTAATTGAAAGGCCAATTGGATGAGTAGAATGATATTCAACATATGCTAGCAATTTATGAATTTCTTCTTTACTGTATGTTTCTTCATTTAAAGATACAATTTCTTTTACACCAAATTCACCTTTAGTTAGTGTACCCGTTTTATCAAAAATTACATTCTCAACATTATTTAAAGCTTCTAGATAGTTACTACCTTTTACTAAAATACCACGTTTACTAGCAAGTCCAATTCCACCAAAGAATGCTAGCGGAATAGAAATAACTAAAGCACAAGGACAAGATATTACTAAGAATACCATACCATGATAGATTGATCCTTGCATATCAGCATTACCTAAGAATAAATCGTGATAACTTAAAGTAGAACCAAAGATTTTAGCAACAAATGGCCATGCAGTAATAACAACTAAAGCAATACCTACAATTACTGGAGTGTAAATTTTTGCAAACTTCGTAATAAAGTTTTCACTTTTAGCTTTTGTTGCAGATGCATTTTCAACCATATCTAAAATTTGTGACATTGTAGATTCTTTATAAAGTTTTTTAGCTTCGACTTCTATAACGCTACCCATATTAATAGCACCAGATCTAACCTTATCACCAGGTTTTGCATTTTGATAATCAGCCTCACCAGTTAAAGCTTTTAAATCTAAATAAGTCTTACCATTTTTAATTACACCATCAACTGGAATCATTTCACCAGTCTTAACAATTAATATATCACCTGGAAGTACACTTTCTACTTCAATTTCCATTTCTTCATCATCAACTTTAAGTCTTGCATTTGCTACATCAAATGATAATAATTCAGAAATTGATTTTCTAGAATGATTAACTGCCATTTCTTGTAAATATTGACCAATTTGATAAAATGCCATAACCGCTACAGCTTCGATATTATGACCTGTTGCAATAGCACCGACAGTCGCAATCGTCATTAAGAACTTTTCGTCCATTTCATGACGACGAACAATATTCTTACAAAAATCTAGTATTACTTTATATCCTACTAAAACGAAAGAAATAATTAATACAATTTGATCAACAAGATTTAAACTTGCATGTTCAAATAACCATAACATGCTTTTTTGAGCAATTGATTTATAACCAATAAATACAAAGGTTGTAAGAAGTCCAATTATGAATAAACTCAATTGTACTTTATCTAAAGGTTTTTCTTCAATATTTGAAGTTCTGTGACTAGTTGCGATATCCATTACTTCAATATTTGGATCAATTCTTCTTGCAATTTGTGATACTTCTTTAATTGCGTTATTAAATAAATTTTGATCTTTTGTTTCTAAAATAAAACGTTCTGTTGAAAAGTCAACAACAATTTTTTCATGTTCAAAAGTCTTTTGTGCTAAACTTTCAATTCTAGAAGCACAGTGACCACAGTCTAACCCTTTTAATCTTAATACTTTACGATAAACTTCAGTTTGAACAACTTCTTCTAAATCGACTTGCTTTTCATAATAGTTAAAACATTTTAGTAAGCGTTCTTTTAAATCATCAATATTATTATATTCAATATGAATAATATTTCTTTCTTTGTTTAAACTTACATTTTCAATACCTGGAATCTTACGAATATCACCTAAGATTCTACGGTAATTATTCTTGTTATTTAATTTTAATACTTGATAAGTTATTTTCATAATTACTCCTCATGACCCATGTGGACTAAACCATTGTTTACAATCGTTTCAACATGTTCGTCGTTAATACTATAATATACACATTTACCAATTTTTGTTGCCTTTAATATATGTGCATCTCTTAATATTCTAAGTTGATGTGATACAGCTGATTGGCTTATACCAATATGTTCTGTGATATTTGATACAGTTTTTTTGCCATCCATTAAATAAACTACGATATGTAATCTATTAACATCACTTAGCATATCAAACATATAGGCTAATCTTTCTAATTTCTTGTTTTCTTCCATATTTACCTCCATATATGAACATATGAAAAATTCTTCATATATTATATCACTAAACTTTACATATATCAAATAATATGATAAACCTTAATCTAATATAATAAAAAAAAGACAAATAGAAAACTATTTGTCTAAATTAATATATTCAATAATACAAACTTTACTAAAAAGTTAAATACTCATAATCAATTATATATTTTCGTCTAGTACTGATATTTTAATTGTAAAAAACCCCATTATAAATGGGGTTTATTTTTCTTCGTCTTCTTCTGAGCCTAGATCTATTTCTAGTCTTACGTTCTCACGAACAGCTGCAGCATGAGCTATTGTTCTAATTGCATTAGCAATACGACCTTTACGTCCAATAATACGACCAAGATCTTCTTTGTTTACTTTTACAACAATTTTACAATATTTTTCATTTGATTCTACTGCTGTAGTTTCAACATCTTCAGGATGAGCAACTAGTGGCTTAATTAATTCAGAAAGAAGCTTTTCATAATTAACTTGGGCCATTGCTTCACCTATTTAGCTTTGCTTTCAGTGAATTTAGCAATGATACCTTCTTTAGATAATAATGATTTAACAGTGTCAGTTGGTTTAGCACCATTAGCTAACCATTTTAAAACTTTTTCTTCATCAAATTTAATAGTTGCAGGAGTAGTTAAAGGATTGTAAGTACCTACAATTTCAATAAAACGACCATCACGAGGATTGTGTGAGTCAGTTGCAACAATACGATAGAAAGGTTTTTTAGCACTACCAAATCTTTGCGCTCTTAATTTTACCATGTTATATGTCCTCCTATTTATTTTACTATAGTATTATACCATAAAAGAGTTATTGTGTCAAGTAAAATAACTTGACATTAATTAGTATTTAAATATTTTATTATTCCATTAATAAAGTTAATTTGTTTTTTTAAGTTTTCTATTTTATCGTATGTTGTTATTTTAAGGTCTTTTTTAAGCTCACGTTCAAATTCTTTAAAGTAGTTTGGATTCTTTTCTAAGATCATATACCACTTAGGATGATATCTTAAATAATTTAAATATGTTGGATTTTGATAAAGCTGTCTTAATAGTATTTGATCCACTAATCCCACCAACTATTGTAATTAGCATTATAGATACTAGTTCTACCACCAAAGCTTTGAGATATTTGTAATACTTTTTGAATTGTGTTTAATGTTTTACTAATTGAATCAGGATTAATCTTTTTAACATAGTTCATAATATTTTTTAAATTATCACTAGATAATAGATCTGTTACTTCTTTTTTTTGATCTTTATATATATTCCAAACATCACTTTGTTCGCCTAAGATAACCCAATCTTCATATATATTTTGCCAAGTCTTTTTTCCACTTGTGACGTCATCACGAATTTTAGGATACTTAGAAACAAATAATCTAAACTCATCCATTCTACTTGCCATATTATCACCTCATTATAATTTATTATGATTTTTAAAATATGTGACAAATTAATCACCTTTTTTTGAATTATCCATATTCTATATTGAGGTGATTTAATGTTTAAAAGATTTTTTAATCAAAACCCAAATCCAAGTTTTAATAATCCAAATTACAATAATCCTAACTATTATATGCCGAACTATGATTTCGAGCGTCTACAAACTGAACTAAATGAATCAAGAAGATTAATAAGTGATTTATCTAAACGAGTTTCAAGACTCGAAAGTTATTTAGGAATTAATAAAGATAATAATTATTATAACTAGGTTTATGTTTATGCAAGTTTTATTAGTAATACATACTATAAAGTAGTTAAAGAGTTACTCTTTAAGGAATGGGGGGAAAAGAATGTATCAACCTAATTATGGATATAACTGTTGTGGACAAACTAATACTTGTAATTCAGGTAGCTTTGGCGGTTATGGCTATGCATTAATTCTTGTATTATTTATCCTATTAGTTATTATTGGAACAGCTAGATGGTAAATAAAAAAGGGAAGAATTTCTTCCCTTTTTTTATTCTTCGATATCTTCAAAATCTTTAAAGACAACTGGTGTAGAATTTGATGGTACTTCAAATGGATTTACTGGATTGATTCGATCTACAAATAATGTTCCAAATAAATGATCATATTCATGTTGGAATACAATTGCAAGATATCCTTTTAGTTTAATTGTTTTGTTTACAAGTTTTCCATCTTCTAAGAAATACCCTTTTACTGTTACCCTTTTATGTCTATGAATTAAACCTTTGGCTTCACGTTCTACTGATAAACATCCTTCACCACCTTGTAAGTGTGTAAGTTCATCTGAATAGCTCATTAGTTTTGGATTTACAATAGCATAAAAGTGTTCAACACCATCTTCATCAATTGCATTAATTACAATCATTTTTTTCAAAATTCCAATTTGAGGAGCAGCAATTCCTACCGCTGGTCTTAAACCATACTTTTCAGAAACTTCTGGATCAATAGAATTGAATATATATTCAATCATTGTATTAAGCGTGTTTGCATCTTCATCTGAAATTGGAAGATTAACATCAACTGATTTTTGTTTTAATAAGGGATTACCTTCTTTTATAATATCTTTCATTAAAATCATAAGTTTACCATATACCTTTTATAATATTATCAAGTGCAAGCTCTAATCCACATTCATCTTGGGTTAAAGTTACATACTTTGCATTTTCTTTTGCGTTAGGTGTTGCATTACCCATCGCAATCGGTGTATTTACTAATTTAAACATTGGTACATCATTTGATGAATCACCAATAGCATAAGTGTTATTTAAATCATATCCCATTTTATTCAATACTTTTTGAATACCTTTTGCTTTAGTAATACTTTTAACAATAATATCTGCACCACGTTTACCCCATTTAAAGAAATCAAATTCCGGAAGTAATTTTTCCATTTCATCAATAATATCAGTTTCTTCAAATGTCCATGCCATATTATATTTAATATCTAAATAGTTATAGCCATTTAAATTAATAAGTGAACCTTCATCTCTTGGAGTAAGAGCTCTATCTACATACTCATTAATTGTATTAGTATATATATGTTCATGTGTTAAAAGTGATAAAGTAGCATTTAAATTTTTGGCTGTTTCAATTAGTTTATCTTTAAGTTCATCTTCAATTACTGACTCAAAAATTATTTCATTGTCAATCATAACAATCGAACCATTTGATACTACAAAACCTTTAAATAAATGTTTGACACCATTTAAGCAAGTTAATACATTATAAGCTCTTCCTGTTGCTATATAAAGATCAACATATTTTGAAGCTTCTTCTAATTTGCATTTAATTGATTCTGTAATTCCCAAATCATGGGCTTTGTAAAGTGTTCCATCAACATCGATAAATACGGCTTTTCTCATTTTTATTTTCCTCTTATATACATATCTATTGTATCATATTTTGACTTTTTTTAAAACTCATTTATAAATAATTTATTTGGCTATATTAACTGCTTTACTTTTTTGATAAATATTGGTATAATATAATAAATTAAATTTAATAGGAAGGAGGATTAAATGCAAAAGAAACGAAAAAATTCCAATGATATTTTAGTATTCTCTTTAGGCGGACTTGGTGCAGTCGGGATGAATATGTATGTAGTACAGTGTAATAATGAAATTCTAATCATGGATGCTGGAGTATTATTTGCTGGAGGAGAAACACCTGGTGTTGACTATATAATCCCAGACTTTACATACTTAGTAGAAAACCAAGAAAAAATTAAAGCATTATTTATTACACATGGTCATGAAGATCATATTGGTGGATTACCTTTTTTACTAGAAAAAGTTAATATTCCTGTGATTTATGCAAGCGGAATTGCCTATAATTTAATTAAAAACAAAATGTTTGAATATCCAAATCTTACATATAATCTTAAGAATTATTATGAAGATTCAGAATTTCAATATGATAACTTTAGCGTAACATTCTTTAGAACAAATCATAGTATTCCAGATTCATTTGGTATAGCTATTAAAACAAGACTTGGTTATGTTGTTAATACAGGTGACTTCAAATTTGATTTTACACCAGTAGGGCCTGCATCTGATTATTACAAGATGACAAAACTAGGACATGAAGGTGTACTTTGTTTAATGGCTGATAGCACAAATGCTGATATAAAAACTTTCTCACAATCTGAAAAAAGAATTGCTGAAAACATTAGACATACTTTCGCTCAAGTCAAAGGTAGAATTATTGTAGCAACATTTGCATCAAATGTATATCGTGTACAACATATTTTAGAAGCTTGTCAAGAATGTGGTAGAAAAGTAGCAATCTTTGGTCATAGTATGGAAAAAAATATT
Source organism: uncultured Bacilli bacterium (assembly GCA_904502205.1). Next base: position 5,945 of record CAJGDR010000012.1, on the reverse strand, counting down.
GAAGCCGCAATGCGTTTAAAATATATTAATATTAGTAAAGATTTACTTATTTCTCAACGTGATATCCATAACTATGAACCACATGAATTAACAATTCTTTGTACAGGATCACAAGGTGAACCTCTTGCTGCTTTATCAAGAATTGCTAATGGTACTCACAAACAAATTAAATTATTAGAAAATGATACTATCGTATACTCAAGTAAACCAATTCCTGGTAACGAACAATTTATTAACAGAAACATTAATAAACTTATTCGTAATGGTGCAACAATTATTTTAAATAATCCATTAATTGATACTCATACTACAGGTCACGCAAGCCGTGAAGAAATGAAGTTAATGTTACAATTCATGAAACCTAAATACTTTATGCCAGTTCATGGAGAATATAATATGTTAAAACAACATGCTGGAATTGCAATTGATTTAGGACTTAATAAAAATAATTGTTTTTGTTTAAATTCAGGCGATGTTTTGCACTTTAATGAAAAAGGTGCGAAAGTTGTTAAAGATGAAATTTATGCTGCAGATGTATTCTTAGATTCTAATTTTAGTGACGTTAACAGTAATGTATTAAAAGAAAGAAAACATTTAGCTGATGAAGGTATGCTTTCTTTAGTATTTACTATTAATAAACAAAAAGATTTATTAGCACCTGTAAGACTTGATGCTAAAGGATTCATTGACTTTACTAAAGAAACTAAACTTAAAGAAGATATTATTAAAAAAGCTACTACTTCATTTGTTCAATTATTACATAAAAATAAAGTTTTAAATATTAAAATGATTCGTAATAATATTACTAATATTATATCTAATTACATTTATGAATTAACTGAAAGAAATCCATTCATTATTGCAACTGTAAATATTGTTTAAAAGAAAACACATTAGAATTTAATTCTAATGTGTTTTTTGTTGTTTATTAGCATATTCTTTAAAATAATGATAAACCATACTAGTGACTAAAGCATCGGCTAAAGCATCATGTTCTTGGAATAATTTAAGATCATCTTGGAAAAAGTTTAAAGCATTAAATAATCCTAAATCTGATTTTAAACCATAATAGTTTTTTAATAACTGCATTAAATTAATAAATGAAGCTCTTGAAGTAATTGGTGGTAGATTGTTTCTTTCATAGAAACTATCAAGCATACTAATATCATTTTTACCCCAAACCATAACAATGGGATTATATTTTTCTAAACAATCTTTAAATACTTTATAAAATTGTTCAGGTGTCGCGGCATTTTTAAAGTCTTCTTTTTTACGATTTAAAAAATCTAATGTTCTACTATTGATGCCATTCTTATTATTTACTTTAACTAAAGATGAATCTTCATAAATTATTTGTCCATCATTGTCTTCTAAAATAAATCCATACTGAACAATTTCACTAGGATAAGTACCACCTTCATAGTCATATGGCGGCATAGTAAATTCTAAGTCAATAAATAGTTTATATCCTTCGCGATTTAATACTTTTTGAACACCACGTTTAATCGTATCCATATCAAAGTAAACAATTCTTTTTAGTTTTGTAACTGCAATAAGCTTTGTAAAACCAATAACATCATAAGCTTTAATGTTACCACGTTTAATTAATTCATTTTTGTATTCTAGTTCTACAAGTAAATCTTCTTGTAGGTATGCTTTAAATTTCTTTATTTGGGAACGTGTTAAATAGAAGTATTCGATTTTTCTTTTTTTTACAATTTCGAATGTTCTTTCTTCTATGTTAACATTCCTAATTCTACCACATATTTTTTCCATGTTTATTCTCACTTTAATTTAATTTCATTCATTCTAATTAATTCAAGGATTGCTTGACTTCTACAACTAACTCCAAGTTTTTGAATTACATTAGATATATGATTTCTAACAGTCTTACTGCTAATGCCTAAGTTTTCTGCGATTAATTCAGTATCATAATTTTGAACTAATAACGCAAATATTTGTTTTTCACGATTTGTTAAAAAACTTACTTGTTTCACTATATTCCCCCGTATCAATTTATATTATGAATGGGCGAATAAAATTGTTACTATAATTGTTCTTTTAGCTTTGTAATTATATCAGCTGGGATTCCTAGTGATTTAAGTTTATCAGTTGATGCATTTTTAATATCTTCAATATTATCAAAATTAGATAAAAGTTTAAGTTTACGCATTTTTCCAATACCTTCAATATTATCAAGTGTTGAAGATACCATATTAACTGATTGAACTTTTCTAAAGAAAGTAATTGCGAAACGATGTACTTCTTCTTGCATTGCTTCTAAAAGAAGGAAAAGATCGCTTTTTTTGTCAATATTAATTTCATCTAAATTACTTGTAATAATTGCTCTAGTTTTGTGTTTATCGTCTTTAGCCAGTCCGATCACGGGAATTTTTGCATTAATCTTATCTAATGCTAAACGAGCAGCTTTAACTTGTGGAAGACCACCATCAACAATAATAAGATTTGGTTTAGTTAGATTATCTTGTATTACTCTTTTATAACGTCTTGTAATAACTTCTTGCATTGTATGATAATCGTCAGCACCTACAACAGTTTTTATTTTATATTTACGATATTCTTTAGGTACCGAAACACCATCTATATATGTAACCATCGCACTAACTGAGCTTGTTCCTTGAATATTCGAGTTATCAAAAATCTCAATACGTTTAGGATATGGGATATTTAAAAGTTCACCTAATGCTTTAATTGTATCTTGAGTTTTACTAATTTTAATTAGTTTTTCTTTTTTTCTATTTTCGATTGTTGTTTTAGCATTTTCACATACTAAATCTAATAATTTCTTTTTGTCACCAATAATAGGTATTGTTACTTTACAATTAAGGGCATTTTCTAATAGTTCTTTATTTTCTATATAAGGTATTACAATTTCATCTGGCATAATATTTGATGACATTTGATAAAATTGCATAATGTATGTAACTAATACATCTTCTATTGAATCATATATATCAAATACTTCACCACTACGCATAATGACTTTTCCAAATCTGATATGGAAAACTTGAATATTAATAATACCATTCTCTTCGAAATAGCCAAAAATATCACGATTACCAAGATCAGTAGATGTAATCTTTTGATGGTTATGAAGTGTTTTAATACTTTCTAACATATCTCTAAACATAATGGCTTTTTCAAATTCCATATTCTCGGATGCAACATACATCCATTCTTCAATTGTTTTAAGTAGTTCACTATCAGATGAAGTTAAAAATTTATGTATTTGTGTTCCAATATTTTGATAAGTTTCACTATCAATTTGATTTACACATGGAGCTAAACATTGACCAAGTGAATAGTAAAGACAAAATTTTTTCGGAATATTTACACATTTTCTTAATGGAAAAATTTTATTTAAAAATTGTACTGTATCTTTACAAGCTTTAACATTTGGATATGGTCCATATAATTTACCCTTTTGACGTTTTTGAAACTTTGCAGGATCTCTTGTTAAGATTAATCTTGGATGAAGTTCTCCAGTTAAATATATATATGGGTATGTCTTATCATCCATTAACATAATATTATATTTTGGACGATGTTCTTTAATTAAATTTAGTTCTAGTAAAAAAGCTTCAATTTCGGAATTAGTAATAATATATTCAAAGTCATCAATATTTTCTACAAGCTTTGTAGTCTTTGCGTTATGATGTCCAGTAAAATAACTTTTCAAACGGTTTTGTAAAACTTTAGCTTTACCAACATATATTATTTGACCATTAACATCTTTCATTTGGTAACACCCTGGTTTTTTAGGAACAAGGGATAATTTTTCTTTAAAATCTTTCATACTATTCACCACATATATTACTTATATATTATACCATAAATAGATTATTTTTAAAAGAAAAATATAAAAAAGTCTCTTTTTACAAAGTAGTTGTTATAACACTTCATAAAAAGAGACTTTCTTTATTCAACATTAAAATCAAATAACTCAACGTTGTACGTTCTAATATTATTTATTTCTGATATAGGTATTAAATATCCATTATATACATTTGTATTATCACCAATTAAAGTTACATTAAGTTCATCATCAACTGGTTGATAAGCAAGTTCATTTAAATTATTTTTAGATATAATCATTAATAAACTGTGACTTTCAAAGAATTCTTCATTAAATTCATGTAATAAATTTATATCTAAATCATTTTCAACAACAATTTGTTCAAATTGTTTAAATGTATTAAATGACTTAACTTGTTCTTGTAAAGTTTTAGAATCAATCTTGTTAAAACTATCAATTAAATTAATATCAAAGTTTTCAATATCACGTCCAACTAAAATATTTAAGTTATACAAACGTTTATCTTCACCGACTGATTTTTCATAAATCGTAAAACTATTCACACCAAATGTTAATGGGATGTTTTCTTTATCAATTTGAACATCATCTGAATATACTTCCCAGTAACTATCACTAAAAGTAATTTTACTATCAATATTACATTTTGTAGTTAACATTGGATAATCAACATATATTGTTTCTCCTAATAAATATACATCATCATCCCAAGATACTAATTTCATTTCTTTTACTTTATCAGTTACAACAGGTTCAACATAAAAATTATTATGAAAATATGTTCCAATACAAAACATAATTAAACATACTGCAACTAGTCCAAATGATAATTTATGCCACGGCTTTAAAATTTGATATTTAGGAGCAACCCAAGTATAAGTTAACTTTTTCTTAATTACATTAAAGTTTCCTTTTTTTGGTTGTTTCTTTTCTATTTTTTCAATAATTGAGGCTTTTAATTTCTTCATTAAAAATCTCCCTTCTTGTAATGTTTTTTAAGGGTTTTTATAGCTTTTTGATATTTTGTATAAATATCATTAATACTTGTTTCATAGTATTCAGCTATGTCTTTTAGTTTCATATCATAATAAACTCGAAATAAAATGATATTCGCTTCTTCAATTGTTAAATACTGTCTAAATTCAGATATTAGTTCATCAAAATCTGTTGGCGTATCACCTTCTAAATTCATAATGTAATCAAAGTCTAATATCGTACTTGACTTTTTATTTTTATTGTATTGATTAATTGCAGTGTTTTTAGCAATCTGTACAATCCATGATTTTAAACTTGTGTCTTGTCTAAACTTTGTAATATTATTAAATGCTTTTAAGAATGTATCATTTACTAACTCTTCTGTCTCATCTTTATTTTTAATTATTTGAATGATTACAAAATAAATCAATTTATAATATTCATCATAAATTTCTTCATATACTTCATCAATAATTAATTTATCTTTAGACTTAAGAGCTTCTTTTAGTTTCTTTTCGAGTTTCATTTGTTGCCCTTTCATATAACATAACAAAAATTATTATTGTTTTTTTAGATTTTTTATTATTATATCATATTTTAATATTTTAATCAAGTTTGCATATTTTAAAATAAAAAAATAAGGTCATTAAAATGACCTTATTTTGTTTGTTTTAAAAGTTCTTCAATACGTTTACCGTATTCTAAAGATTCATCATATTTGAATTTTAAGTCTGGTGCTTTCTTAGTATCAATTTTCTTTGAAAGAACTGATCTTAAGAAACCTTTAGCATCTTCTAATGCTTTAGAAGTTGCAGCTATTTCATTTTGATTACCGATTACTGTATACCAAATAGTAGCTAAACTTAAATCATTAGTCAATGCAACTTTTGTAATTGAAACATATTTTAACAATTGGTTTTTTGCTTCAAATAAAATTATTTGTGAAAGCTCTCTTTCAATAATTTTAGCGACACGTTCAACATGATATGCCATTAACGTTCAACCTCTTCCATAATAAAGCATTCTACAATATCGCCAACTTTAATATCGTTAAAGTTTTCAATTGTTAAACCACAATCATATCCTTGTTTAACTTCTTTAACATCATCTTTAAATCTCTTAAGTGATGAAAGCT
>CAJGDR010000011.1 GCA_904502205.1 uncultured Bacilli bacterium | reverse complement strand
TAAACGGAGAAATACCCAAGTCTGGCTGAAGGGATCGGTCTTGAAAACCGACAGGGTGTAACAGCCGCGGGGGTTCGAATCCCTCTTTCTCCGCCATTTTTTATATCGCGGAGTAGAGCAGTGGTAGCTCACCGGGCTCATAACCCGGAGGTCGTTGGTTCAAGTCCTTCCTCCGCAACCAATAAGGTCCCATGGTGTAGTGGTTAACATGCCAGTCTGTCACACTGGAGATCGCGAGTTCAAGTCTCGTTGGGACCGCCATTTATTATCTGGCTCGGTAGCTCAGTTGGTAGAGCAACGGACTGAAAATCCGTGTGTCGCTGGTTCAAGCCCGGCCCAAGCCACCATCTAGAAATTATAGTTTGATACAGATTTTGTGTCAAACTTTTTTTATTAAAATAATGTATGGACAAATTAATTTTTTTATGATAAAATTACTTTATCAAGGTCTTAATGAAACATTAAAATTTATAGAGAATAATTGAAATAATTATTAATACATAGGAAAAATTTATTTAACAAAGAAAGGAGTAAAAGATGAAAATATCAAAATCTTTATTTAAAAATTTAACAAGATGTCCAAATTTTGCAAGTTTATATGATATGTATACTTTTAGAAATTTACATCACATTACTTCAATTGAAAAAGAATTGATTAAAAATTATAAAGATTCTATTGAAAATTTAGAAGAAGGCATCTTTTCTGAACAATCAGAAAAAGCAAGAGAAATATTTGAAAGTATGTTTGACGAAGAAACAGGTGATGATTTAACTGAAGTAACTAGTGCTCAAATGGAAGCAATGGCTGAATATTTTACTAAAGTTGAATTAGTTGCTGCAGAAGCTATAAAAAAGCATTATCCTGGTAACTTGACATATGGTGATAATATTAAACTTCAAAAGAAGTTTTCATACACTGAAGGTGAACATGAATATTATTGTTATCTAGATATATATGATGAATGTGATGATGGCACAATTAGAATTTTCGAAGTTAAATCAACAACTTCAAAAAAATTCTTAGAACTAGGTAAACAACGTAAAGAATTAAAAGAAATTGAAGATGCAAATCCATTAATTAGATATCCAAATAAAGAAAAAAACATTTCTATTTTTACCAAGCATAACAACGAATACATATTAAAAGAAGAACTTGGTGAAATTACCGATTTAAAAGAATCAGACTATCAAAATAATCGTAATAAATTGTTTGATAGATATTCCAGTAATGGTTCTGGTAAGTATGTATATGACTTAGCTGTTGAAAGATATATTGTTGAAAATAGTTTAAAACAACAAAAAGACTTTGAAACAATTAATAATATTCAATTTTACTTAGTTGTACTAAATAGCGATTATGAATTACCTTATGAAATAGATAAAGAAGAATACAATTATCCTATAGATGACAAAGGTAATGAATTAATTGAATTTATCAATTTAACTAAAATTACAAAAGAATTTTATGATATTATTGAAGAAGAAAATAAAAAAGTAGTTGATTATATTGAACGAAGAACTATCGATAAAAGTTGTTTTGGAAAATGTTGTGAATATAAGAAAACAACAGAATGTAGATTCAAAAATGTTTGTTTCAAAAAGACATTAAAAGATGGTTCTGTATTAGAGTTTATAGATCGAAAATTTAAAAATTCTGATGAAACAGAAACGTGGGATATATATGATTTATTAAATAGTAAAATATATACAATTGATGAAATGCCGCTAGATTTGATTAATAAAAAGAAACATAAAATTCAATATGATTGTTATACTTGTAATAAAGAGTATTTGGATAAAGAATTAATTAAGTTATCAATTGACGGTATTCAATATCCTATTTATCATCTCGATTTTGAAAGTTATAATTGTCCGCTACCAAGGTATTATAAAGAACGACCATATATGCAATCGGTTTTCCAATTTTCAATTCATGTTGAAACAGAACCTGGTGTATGTTCAAAAACTGCTAATCACTTAGAATATCTTGCAAAAGATCACGACGATCATCGTAGAGAACTATGTGAAAAAATGATTGAATATATTGATTTATCTAAAGGTGGCACAGTTTTAGTTTTTAACGAAGGATTTGAAAAAAGTAGATTAAAAGAACTAGCACAGATATATCCAGATTTAGCTCAGGGATTATTAAAAATTAGAGATTCAGTATTTGATCTTTTATATGTTTTAAAAGGTAATAAAAAGTTATTTGCTAAACTACTACCTAATACAATGAATAAAAAAGAAAAAGAAAAACGATGTGAAGTATTTAATTATTATAATAATGGTTTACATGGTTCATTTTCTATAAAGAAAGTTTTACCATTATTTACAAATTTATCTTATAAAGATTTAACTGTACATAATGGAACAGAAGCTATTTTAACATATGGTTTACTACCAACATTTACTGAAGAAGAATATGAAAAATACTATTTGGCATTACGACAATATTGTCAACAAGATACATGGGCAATGGTAGAGATTCTTTGGGGTTTAAAAAACTATATTAAAAACAAATAAAAAAAGAAGGATTATTTCACTAAAGTGAAATGGTCCTTCTTTTATTTTAATTTACCAATTAAATCATATCCATCAATACCAGTAATTTCAATTTCAACAAAATCACCAGAAGATAAATCATTTGTTGGATTTAACAAATATATATATCCATCAACATCGTCTAAAGCTTGTGCATAGTATCTTGCAAAATAACAATTTAATTCATCATCAAAATGATCAATGATAGCTTCAAAAGTTTTACCAATAAGATTATTAAGTCTAGTAGTATTAATAGATAGTTGAACTTTCATTAATTCTTCTAATCTTCTTTCAGCAACTTTTTTAGAAACACGTGGACGAAGATCAAAACCTACGGTATCTTCTTCAGGAGAATATGTAAAGGCTCCTAAATGTTCAAATTTCATTTCTTGAACAAAATTAATCATTTCTTTAAAATCTTTTTCTGTTTCTGTTGGATATCCAACAATTAAAGTTGTTCTAATAATTGCATTTGGAATTTCGTTACGAATTTTATTAATTAAAAGTTTTAAATATTCTTTACTACCACGTCGGTTCATATTTTCCAATAATTTGTTTGATGCATGTTGAATTGGAATATCAAAGTAATTTAAAATTGAATCATGTTTTTTAAATGTTTGAATTAAATCATCAGTAATTTCATCAGGATATAAATATAAAACTCGAATCCATTTAAAATAGTTAAGATTAGCAATAGAATCCAAAAGTTTTGCTAGTGACATATCTTTTAAATCACTACCATAAGCAGTTGTGTCTTGTGCGATAATAGTTAATTCTAGAATACCTAAACTATGTAAATATTCAACTTCTTCCATTAAACTTTCAAAAGTTCTACTACGATAACTACCACGAATTAATGGAATAGCACAATAATGACATTTATTATTACATCCCTCACCTATTCTTAAATAAGCAGTTTTAGCTGGAGTTGAAACAATTCGTGATGTATAATCAAAGTTAAATTCCAATGAACTATTTAATAAATCTTTAAAAACTATATCTAAGTGATCATAATCTTTAATAGGTATAAATTTATCAACTTCAGGAATTTCTTCTTTTAATGATTCAAGATATCTTTCAACTAAACAACCTATAACAATAATTTTCTTACCAAGTTTTTGATATTCTAACATTTCAATAATTGTGTCAATTGACTCGGCTTTACTTGCAGCAATAAATCCACAAGTGTTAATAACAATGAAATGTGCTTTTGTTAAATCACTAGTAATGTCTAAACCATATTTTTTGGATAAACCTAAAAAGAGTTCAGAGTCAATTAGATTTTTAGCACATCCTAAAGATATAATAGCAATATTCATAATAATACCTCACATATATATTATAACATACATTTATTAAAAAAACATTGAACTAATTCATAAATCAATTAATTTGATAAAATAAAATGCTTGTGATATAATTTAGAAGGAATATAATAAAGGAGATTTATTGAATATGAAAAAAGTATTAGTTGAAACTTCAGCTCGTCATATCCATGTATCAGAAGCTGATTTTAAAGTATTATTTGGAGAAGAAGCAAGTTTAACAATTAAAAAAGAATTATCACAACCTGGTCAATATGCATGTGAAGAAAGAGTGGAAATTGTTGGACCTAAAAAATCAATCGCAGGTGTATCTATTTTAGGACCATTTAGAAAACAAACACAAGTAGAACTTTCTGCAACTGATGCAAGAAGTATTGGTTTAGGAATTGCTGTTAAAGAATCTGGTGATTTAGCTAATACTCCAGGATGTAAAATTGTTGGTCCAAAAGGAACAATCGAAATTCCTGAGGGTGTAATTGTTGCAAAAAGACATATCCACGCAACTGTAAAAGATGCTGCTTTACTTGGTGTAGCTGACAAAGAAATCGTAAATGTTAAAATTGAATCAAATGGTAGATCTTTAGTGTTTGGTGATGTAATTGTACGTGTAAGTGATTCATATGCACTTGCTATGCACATTGATACTGATGAATCTAATGCTGGTTTAGTTGCTCCAGGAACAATGGGTGAAATTGTTAAATAATTAATGTAAAATAAAGACTTTGGTAATCAAAGTCTTTTTATTAACAAATATCTTCAAAAAAAATTAAAATGTGATATAATATCAAATAAAGAGGTGATATATATGTTATGTCCACGTTGCCACAACGTAAATCCAGATACAAATTTAACATGTGATTTTTGTATGGCAGATTTGCCAATGACAAAAGAAAGAGAACAATTAATTAAAGATAAAGCAAAACTTGAAAGAAAAGCTAAACTTCGTAATAGTAAAGACAAAATTTTTGGTATGGTAGCAGCGCTATTTGTTATTATTGCTGTTGTCGTAATTGTAATGGTGTTATTGTAATGAATAAACAATATGATGTAGTAGTAATAGGCGGTGGTCATGCTGGAATCGAGGCTGCTTTAGCAAGTGCTAGACTTAATAATAAAACATTACTAATTTGTGGTAATTTTGAAAAAGTCGGCAATATGCCTTGTAACCCATCGATTGGAGGTCCGGCTAAAGGAATCTTAGTCAGAGAAATTGATGCCTTAGGTGGCGAAATGGGACGTGCAGCTGATAAGACTGCTTTACAATTTAAAATGTTAAATTTATCAAAAGGGCCTGCAGTACAAGCTTTAAGAGTTCAATCAGATAAAGCTGCTTATTCTTTGTATATGCAAGAAGTTATAAGAAATACTAAAAATCTTGATGTACACGTAGGTTTTGTTGATGAATTAATTACAAATGAAAACGAAGTTAAAGCTGTTATTTTAGAAAATCAAGAAAAGTTTGAAACTAAGAAAGTTATTATAGCAACTGGTACATTCTTAAGTTCTAGAATCTTAAGAGGAAAAAATTATTTTGAAGCTGGACCAGATGGTGAATCAACTAACTATGGTCTTTCTAAATCATTATTAAAACATGGATTTAAATTATTGAGATTAAAAACAGGAACACCAGCTAGAATTAAAACTGATTCTATCGATTTTACGAAGAGTCGATTAGAACCAGGTACAAATTTAAAAGCTTACTTTAGCGAAGATACTAAGGAAGAAGATGTACTTCCTTTTGAAAAACAAGTTCCTTGTTATTTAACATATACAACACCTGAAACACATGAAATTATTAAAGCACATTTAAATGAATCAAGTATGTATTCTGGAATAGTAGAAGGGGTCGGTCCAAGATATTGTCCTTCAATTGAAGATAAGTTAGTTAGATTTTCTGATAAAGAAAAACATCAACTATTCTTAGAGCCAGAAACAAAAGATTTAAGTCTTACATATATTCAAGGTTTTTCAACTAGTATGCCTGAATATGTTCAAGACCAAATGATTAAAAGTTTACCTGGATTTGATCATGCAGAAATTGTTAAATATGCCTATGCAATTGAATATGATGCGATAGATCCATTAGAATTAAAATCTTCTTTAGAATCAAAAAAAGTTAAAGGTTTATATTTTGCAGGACAAGTGAATGGTACAAGCGGATATGAAGAAGCTGCGTGCCAAGGTTTAATTGCAGGTATAAACGCAAGTTTATCTCTTCAAAATAAAGAACCATTAATTTTGAAAAGAGATGAAGCATATATTGGTGTATTAATTGATGACTTAGTAACTAAAGGAGTAAACGATCCTTATCGTATGTTAACATCACGTGCGGAATATCGTTTATTATTAAGACATGATAATGCAGATCAACGTTTAACTGAATATGGTCATCTAGTTGGTTTAGTTCCAAGTGATCGATATGAAAAGTTTAGTAATAAAATGAATATCATTAAATCAGAAAAAGAATATTTAAGTCAATTAAAAATCACACCTAAAAAAGAAATTAATGAATATTTGGTTAATAAAAATTCATCTCCGTTAAAAGATGGTATTTATGCTGACGAATTAATGAAACGTCCTGAGATTGAATATAATGATATTTATTTGATGATGGGTACACCTTTTAAAGATTATGTTACAGATCAAATTGCTAATCAAATTACAATCGAAATAAAATATCACGGATATATCGAAAAAGCCTATAAAGACGCTAAAAAGGTCCTAAAATTAGAATCTAGAATCATACCAGAAGAATTAGATTATTCTTTAATACCAAACCTTGCAAGCGAAGCAAGAGAGAAACTTTCAAAAGTCCGTCCTCATACTGTTTCACAAGCAATGAGAATTAGTGGCGTAAACCCAGCTGATATATCAATTCTATTAGTATACTTAGAAAGTTGGAAAGCAAATGACTAAGTTATTAGAACGTTTTAATATAACAGATATTCAATATACGAAGTACGAAAAGTATTACGAAATATTAAACGACAAAAACAAAGTAATGAATTTAACTGCCATTACTGATTATGAAGGTGTATTTATTAAACACTTTTATGATAGTTTATTATTAACAGAAATAACAAAAGATTATGATAATTTAATTGATGTTGGAAGTGGTGCTGGTTTTCCTGGTATGGTTTTATCAATTTTTGATGAATCAAAAAACATAACATTACTAGAACCAACTACCAAAAGATGTAAGTTTTTAGATATCGTAAAAGAAGAATTAAATTTATCTAATGTTACAATTATTAATGATCGAGCTGAAAATTTAAAAAATAAAACATATAAGTATGCTACAGCAAGAGCTGTTGCTCAAATCAATGTTTTGCTTGAATTAATTGTTCCACTACTTGAAGTTAATGGATTATTCTTTTGTTTAAAAGGTAGTAACTATCAAGAAGAAATAGATAATGCACAAAACGCAATTAAAGAATTAAATGTTGAAATAAGAAATATATATCATTTTGAACTACCAAATAATCTTGGAAAAAGAGTAATAGTTGTTTTTGAAAAGAAAAAAAGAACAAATCCTAAATACCCAAGACCATACGCAAATATTGTAAAGAAACCATTATAGGAGAATCATATGGCAAAAGTTATATCGATTGTTAATCAAAAAGGTGGTGTAGGTAAAACTACAACAACTGTTAATCTTGGGGCGGCGCTAGCTTTAGAAAACAAAAAAATCTTAATTGTAGATTTTGATCAACAAGCTAACGCAACTATTACATTAGGAATTAAAAGAGAAGAAGTTCAAAAAGATATTGTAAATTTATTATTAGAAGATAATGTTAATGAGATAGTTATAAAAACTGAAGATAATAATTTAGATTTAATACCAGCTTCTTTAAATATTGCAACATTAGAACAAAAGATTCAACATATTGAAAATAAAGAGTTATTACTATCTAACAAATTAAATGAATTAAAACATATATATGATTATATTTTAATTGATTGTCCACCAGCATTAGGTATTATTGTTGATAATGCTTTATATGCTAGTGATTCTGTAATAATTCCTGTAGAATGTAGTTTTTATGCGTACGACGCATTAACACAAATGGTAAATAAAATTGATGAAATTCAAAAAGTTAAGCCATTAGAAATAGAAGGAATCTTATTAACTAAACTAGATAACCGAAATACAATAGGCTATAATATTGTAGAAAAGGTTAAATTTGAGTTTCCATTTAAAACATTTAATACTATAATTAGTGTGTCAAGTCACATTCAAGAAGCACCAATGTATGGCAAAAGTGTTATTCAATTTTCCTATAATTCAAGAGGTTCAAAAGAGTATCGAGACCTCGCAAAAGAGATATTAGAAGGCAAATAAAATGAATGATTATAAGAGTATCCAAGTAGGTGATATCCTTACTTTTAAGAAGAATCATCCATGTGGTGGATGTGAATGGAAGGTATTAAGAATCGGGATCGATTTTAAACTTGAATGTACTACATGTAATAGACAAATTATGATTACAAGACTTGATGTATACAAAAGATTAAAAAGCAAGAAATAGTGATTTCTTGCTTTTTTGTTAGGAAATTTTTAATTAGCAAAATATTGTTTGTATGCATTCTAATTATTGTAATGTGCATTTTAATATTAAGAATATTGACCTAAAATTTGAATTATGGTAAAATAGTCACGTAAAATTGAGGATACTATATTTATCCTACAAAGTAAGTAAAAAACAAGGAGGTTCTAACATGTATCAAGCAATTACATTTGTTAGTACGCTTTTAGCAATCATATTAATTTTAAATATTTTCAAAAATAAATCTGATGAATCATTTTCTAAATTTCTTAAAATCTTAACTTTAATTTATTGTGTTTTAGGATTTTTTAGATTTATGTTATCTGATTCGTTTGTGTATGTTATTAACGGCGGTTATTTAGATTATGTTAAATATGATCGTCAAGACATCTTACAAACAATTTTAAGATGGGGTTATTATATTGGTTATTCAATATTACCGATGGCAGTATTCTTTAAAAATCGTTTCTTCAAAAATATGGCTAGTTATATTTTCTTACCTTTTGCTGTATTATCAGCTGTATTTATTAACGATTATATGGGATACTTTTTATCACCAGAAGGAAATGGATTAAAACTAGTACCATGGATTAGATATACATATTTTATTGTTGAGTTAGTTATTGCAATGACAATCCCTGTGGTATTACAAATCAAAGAAAAACATGTTTTAAACATTAAAGATAAAAAAGAATTAATTTATTTCTTTGTTGGAATTCCACTAATCTTATTACAAGTTATGCCTGTATACACTCCACAATCATTATTTGGTTATACTGGTATTGGGATTCATACTCCATGGTTAATTATTATTGCAATCGAAACAATTGCACTTTATTATTTCTTTAGATTCAAAAGTTATGATACTAGATATCAATTAGTGGTATTTTTAACAATTGTTTTATTCTATCACTATGATTCACTTTATTTAATGGGATTTAGTATTCCAAGACTTCCAATCCAATTATGTAATATGGCAGCATATTTTTACATGATTGCAGTATTATTTAAACGTCAAAGATTATTTAATTTCTGTTATATCGTAAATATGGTTGGAACATTAATTGCGATATTAGCACCCGATTTAAATGATGGTCCACTTGGATTTTGGAACATGCACTATATGTTTGAACATATGTTAGTATTTATAGTGCCAGTTTTATGTGCTGCACTTAGATTATTCCCAAGAGTAAACAAAAGTGCATTGAAACATATGTTTGTTGGATTTGTTATTTATTATGTATTCTGTTTAACATGTGGTGTTTTATTGAATGCTTATGCAACAAACCAATTTAATAGAGTAAATTATTTTTATTTATTTGATTTAGATAAAGCAAAATCATATGTTTCATTTATTAAATTTGTTGACAAGTTCCCAATTGTAATTAATGGATTTACATTCTATCCGTTATTAATGGCAATTATATTTGTATCATTCTTAGCACTTTGTTTAGTATGGTATTGGGCAACGCAAAAACTTTTTGCGATAAATGATGATCATTTTGAACTTCGTAAAGCTCGTATTGATTTATATGAGAAAATTACAGGTAAGAAATCAAAATCATTAAGAGAATATCCAGAGTAGAAGGAATTGTTTATGCTAGAGATAAAAAATTTAACTAAAAGATATGGTAACTCAGAAGTTAAAGCAGTAGATAATCTGAGTTTAAAATTAAGACCAGGTGAAGTGTTTGGTTTCTTAGGACCAAATGGTGCTGGTAAAAGTACAACAATTAAAAGTTTAGTAGGAATTTACCCATTCCAAGAAGGTGATATTTTAATTGATGGTATTTCAATTAAATTAGATCCACTACATGCAAAGAAACATATTGGATATGTTTCTGATAATCATGCTGTATTTGAAAGATTAACAGGTCGTGAATATGTAAATCATATGGCAAGTTTATATAATGCTGATATGAATTTAGCGAAAGAACGTTGTGAAGAATTAACAAAGATTTTTAAATTAGAAACATTTATTGATCAACCAATTAAAAGTTATTCACATGGTATGAAACAAAAAGTTTCAGTTATTGCAGCTCTTGCTCATAATCCAAAATTATGGGTGCTAGATGAACCATTAACTGGACTTGATCCACAAAGTGCATATCAACTAAAAAAAGTAATGCGTAAGCATGCTGATGAAGGAAATACTGTATTCTTCTCGTCTCATATTTTGGATGTTGTTGAAAATTTATGTGACAGATGTTGTATTATCAAAAAAGGTAAACTACAAGGAGTTTACGATTTAAAAGAACTTAAAGATAAAAATGAATCATTAGAAGACTTATTTATGAATGTTATATATGGCTCTGAAGAGGCTAGGGAGTTATAATGCATACACTCATAAAATTATTGCATCTTCAAATTGATAACAAATCAGATATATTAAAAACCAAATCATTAAAGAAGATGTTAATTGCAATCTTCAAAAGAATTTTGTTATTAATTGCATTAATTGGTGGAATCGGTTACTTAACAATTGGATTAGTTGGGTTAGGGTTTAAAATTAATGTTGAGTTTTTAGCAATAATTCTTTTGGCACTTCAAGTAATTTCTTTGATATTTGGTATCGGAAGTATTATAACAAATTTATATTTAAGTAAAGATAATGAATTATTAATGGGGTTACCGATAACTCCTAATCAGTTATTCATGTCAAAAATTTTATTGATTTACTTTCATGAACTATTAATAAATGCATTTATGTCAATACCATTGTTTTTGGCTTTAGGTGTATTTGGTCAAATGGGATTTGTATTTTATTTATGTATCCCAATTTACATAATTATCTTACCATTGCTACCAATTGCTTTAGCAGCATTTCTAAGTATTCCGGTAATGATGGTTTTAAAGTTCTTAAAAAAACATATGTACTTTTCTGTTGGATTAGTACTTTTAATAGTAGCAACGCTTCTTACTCTTTATGTAAATTTACTTGGTAGTATCGCTGGAGGGTTTGATATTGCTTCTAAACAAATCGAAACAATTAGACAAGTAAATAAAGTTGTTTCTCAAGTTGGAAAAGTCTTGCCTTTATACTATCAATTAGGTAAAGCGATGATATCATTTGATAGTTGGGGATGGATATTTATTTATTTTGTGGGCTGTCAAGCTATACTAGTTTTAACAGTATTATTTATTAGACCACTTTATTTCAAGACAGCAATGAGCAATCTTGAAAATACATTTAAAATTAAGACAAACAAAGCATATAAAGAACGATCACCATTTATGTCACTTTTAATAAAGGAAATTAAATGTGTATTTAGATCACCAGGAAATGTTTTTGAATATTTCTTGTTTACATTATTGATGCCAGTTATCGTATTAGCTTATGATAAATTGTTGCTTACAATTTCAGTTAATACAGCAGGTCAAAATATGATTGCTGGTTCACACTTAATGATTGTAGCAATTTTAGCAATGCTTTCGAATATTATTTCAGCTTCTTCAATTTCAAGAGATGGCGGAAATTTCTATATTTCGAAAATTGTTCCAGTAAATTATTACACGCAAATTGGTGCAAAACTTGTATTCAATGCGGTGTTTACTGTTGGAGCTATTTTTGTAACAATGTGCATTTCATTTATTTATCAAAATGCACTTCAAGTAATTCTTGGAAGTATTGCAGTAATGTTTGCATCTATCGGACATATTGCAATGAGTTTAGATATCGATATAAAAACACCGATTTTGAATTATCAAGGTAACGAAGATAATTCAGCAATGAAAAAGAATACGCTTAAAAGTACTCTTTTAGGACTTGGAATTGGTATAATTATGGGTCTAATTGTTATTGGATTTGCTTTCAAAGAAATGACAATTCTTCCATATGTACTATTAGTAATTGCTGGTCTTGCTTTTGGAATTTATAGAATTTATATGTTAGTATTGCGAATTCATTTGCAATATGACAAAATAGAGATGTAGGTGACTGTATGAAAAAAATAGTAATTATTTTATTAGCAGTATTACCAATTTTCTTAATAGTTGTAATTTCTTTTGCAGGTAGAGTTTTCTCAGAAGTTTCACATGTAAATGTCGAAAAAGTTGAATTTGTTGATGATACGGAAAATCCATACTCAGACGATAAAGTAATTTATATGAGTAAAGGTGAAACCTTACAATTAAAAATTAAAATTTATCCTGAACTTGCAACTGACAAAAGAGTTACATATATATCAAATGATTTAGATATTTGTACAGTTGATGAAAATGGAATAGTCAGTGCAGTTGGTAATAAATTAGGTATTGCTGTTATTACTGTTAAAACTGTAGAAAAAGGTATGACTGACCGTATTAGAATTAATGTAACAAACAAATCTGTTGATTATGTACGTATTATTGATTCAAAAGGTACAGATGTTGAATATGTAGAAATGGCTGCAAAAGATACAATTCAACTATTCAATGAGGTTGGTCCATGGTCTGCTGAAAATAAAAAAGTTAAATGGACTTCATCTGATTCAAGTATTGTTCAAATAGATGAAAATGTTGGTAGAATGTATGCTATTAAACCGGGAACTGTTGTTATTACAGTAACAACTGTTGAAGGTGGAAAAACAGATACTTGTGTAGTAACTGTTAATGATCAACAAGCAAAATTAAGTTTCAACTTTGACTCTAATCCAGATATTAGACCTTCCGGCAATGGTTACCAAACTACATTGAAAGAGTTTAATTTAAAAGATTATCTAATTTATGATCAAAATACAGTTAATCCTGAAAACATTGTTATAGAAGTTTCATCAAATGCTTCTTATAATGCTGAAACAGGAATTTTGACTGTTAATGAATCGGGACTTGTAACTATCACGGCTAAATTAAATGATGGTTCTGGTGTCACTACTACAATATATTTATTAGTTCACTAAAAAAAGGAGATAGAAAAATGAGAATGATTAAAAAAATTACTTTAGCTTTAATTTTATTTGCATTTAGTTTTGGAATTTATGCATGTCAAGAAAAATCAAAAAATTATTCTTTAAACTTAAGTGCTGATAAAGAATCTGCATTCCCAGGAGAAGTTGTACAATTTTCAACTGAATTAGTTGGGGATCAAATTGATGTAGAAATTATTTATGAAATTAAAAGTGGTGCAGAATATGCAACAATTAATAACGAAGGTTTATTAACTATTAAAGAAGATGCACCTGCTGGAAAAGAAATTTCAGTTGTAAGTAAGACTGAAGATAAAATTTCAAATAGTGTTAAAGTTAAAACACTTAAAAAACTTGAATCAATTGTTTTATCTGCTGAAAGTAAAGACATCGTTGTAGGTAATAGTATTGTACTTAATACAACATTACAACCAAGTGATGCTTATGTTGAATCTGTTAGATATGAAGTTATTGAAGGTCAAGAAGCTTGTTCAATGGTTAATAATTTATTAGTTGTTAGCCAACATGCTGCTGTAGATACAATAATCAAAGTAAAAGCAGTTGCTGGTACTGTTGAAAGTAATGTTTTAGAATTTAAAGTTATTAGTGGTAAGAGCCAAGGATTATTCTTAAGTTTATCAAACAGTGTTTTAACAGTAGATAAATTTGCAGGAAACGCTGTTTTATTAGAAGCGAAAATTTTAGATAGTGATGTAAATATTGTAACTGATAAAAAAGTTATATTTGAAGTAATAGAAGGTAGCGAATATTTAGAAATATCTTACGATAATAATATTTGTTCATTTAATGCTTTAGGTCATGGAACAGCTGTAGTACGTGCAACAATTGAAGGAACAAAGTATAGCCAAACTGCTCAAATTAATGTTATTGTTCCACCATCAGCATTAGAACTTCATGATGTATTTGAAGATAGAGTTGGTTATGAATATAACTTTTCAAATAAAGATGCTTTAGCTTTCCCTATTGAAATTATTGGAGAAAAAGCATGTAAAGAAGTTTCAGTATCTTTTAAAGATGAATTAGGAAATATTGGTGATGAAGTTGCTGTATATAACGCTGAAACAAAAGAAATTACATTTAAAACTACTGGTAAAGTAACTGTAACTGTTTCTTCTATTTCAGGAAGTAGAAAAGAAGTAAATACTTCATATACATTCAACATTAATGATGGTATTAATGTTTATACATTTGAACAATTAAAAGCAACTTTAGAATCTTCAAGTTACAATGGAGAAATCGTTAATATTGTTGTATTAGAAAAACCAGAAACTGATGCTTATTCTTACGAATATGGATATGATTTAGTTCCAAGCTTTGCATTAAAATCTGCAAGCGAACAAACATTTGCTAATTTAACAAGTGAACGTCTTGGTTGCATTCGTGTAATGAATAAAAACGTTTATTTAAATGGTAACCAACATAAGATTGATTTAACTAATGTTCGTAATTTCTCAAGCCAAGAATGTACAACTCTTGGTTGGGGAGATAATCAAATGAATCCTGCTTTATTAATTTCACATGATAAAGGTGGTTTACAATTAGATGTTAAACTTTATGATCTAACAGTTTTAGGTAACTGTTCAATTGATTACAAAGGTGATTTAAGTGGTAAGACTCCTGTTGGTGCATATTCTAGAGGTATTCAAATTGGTGATGATTACCAACAACCAAGCCAATTATCTGCTTATTATTTAGATATGGAAAACGTTACAGTTGGTCAATTTAATACTGGTATGAGAATTTATCATGTTGTAAATAATGGTCTAGCTAAAAACATTAACGTATATAACTGTTTTGGTAATGGTATCGAATCATATGCAAATATTATGACATTTGAAAATATGACATATGGATTATGTGGAGCTGCTGGTATTGAGTTAACTCCAAACTATGATACATCAGCTGGTACTTCATTTGATCAACCTCAACAAATTACATTTGCTGGTTCAATTTCAACTACAAACTTCTCTAACGGAAATAGCTTATACATGCAAAACTTTAATGCTATGGGTTATAGTGTAATTCAAATTTTACAAGGTGTATTCTCTCAATATAGTGAAGAAGTTTTATCAAACGTTAGAAATGAAAAAGGCGAATTCGTATTTATTTCATTTATTTTCAATGATCTTTCAACAATGGAAATAAATAATTCTAAATATGAATATAAAAATATTGATGGTGCTGGTATTGTAAATATCAACAATTTAACTGGTGTTGATACAACTCATAAATACATTGAAGTAAATGTAGTTGTTGGTGGATATCCAGTTGGTACAGTATTAGTTTATAACTACAACTATCAAGGAAAATAGTAAAAATTAAAAGAATCACTTTTAGTGATTCTTTTTTTTATGTTTATCGACAATATAAATTGATATAATATTGTGGGGTGATTTTGTGTATAAAAAAATAAATATATTTATTATTGGATTATTTAGTATCTTAACAATTTATACAAATATGGGGTTTATGTTGTATATACCATTACTATTTTATTACTTGATACGAAATATCAAAAATATATATATCTTTACATTGTCAAGTGCATTAGGACTTATTTTATCGTTTGTTATAAATGATTCGTTTAAAACTTCTTTGAATCAATATATGATTCCATTCTTATTATTAATTATTTTAGTATTATTTGTATTATGGATAATGAACAAATTAGAAAAGGGTATGTATATATATTTATTTATAGTATTGTTAAATACAATTATGCAGTTAATTTTCTTTAAAGGATTTAATAATGTTTTAGTCTTTTTGATTAATAGTGGTATTAGTTTATTGTTATATATATTTTTAGAGAAAAATCTAATAGAATCACTAAATGATAAAAACATTGTCTATAATAATTCTTATGTCGAAATAATAATATCATTGATTGCAATAGTTGGTGCTGCATATTTAAATTTATCCAATATCAATTTTGGTTTAGTTTTAGCTTTTTATTTTGCAATGTATTTTGGAACATCATACAAAAATATATATGCTATTTTATACAGTTTAATTATCGGATTTATAATGATGTATTTATATAAACAAACAGAAGCAATACTTTTGTTTGTTATAACACCATTTTATTTTATGAAACAAAGTATGCCATTATTACTAACTAATATTTTTTGTACTGCATTTTTGTTTGTTGAAACGAATATTAATAGTAGATTAATTATAATGTTAATGGTTATAAGTATCATATTTGAATTAATCAGAAAATATGCTTCTAAAGAAATGATTAATAACGAATCAATTACTAATAATATATATTCTCAAATAACATCAAATATAAGTAATGAAGTGTTAGGTTTTGCTGGATTTTTAGATAAGTTTGTAGAAAACTTCAAAGAACCGTTAGAATATAAAGAAGCTATTAATGATAGTATTAAAACTTTAATGCACAATAACTGTAATAATTGTCACATGAAAAAAGATTGTTATACATATTACAAAACTAATTTATATTTATATATGAAGAATTTACTACTTAATAATCAAATTCAAAATACTGAATTTCAATATTTTCTAAATAATTGTATCAAAATTAAAGATTTAAAAGATTTAGCATACAAGTTAAATCAAAGACTAAACTTCAATAGTTTAAATAATAACAACAATACATTAATAGTACAACTAGTTGGTGTTTCAAACTCGATTAGAAAATATGCTATAGATATGGTAGCAAAACAAGAAATTAGCACAAGTACAATTTTAACGTTTAAAGAACAAATAGTTAACTATGGTTATGACTTAACGTATTTTGAAGTAATCAAATCACATAGTGATGATTTTATTTTTGAATTTGGAGTAAATGAAAAAGATCAAAAAGAAATAATTAATAACGTGACGATTATTGGTAATAATCTACTTGGTAAAACAGTATCAGTTATTTTTCAAAAATTAGATCAAAACATCTTATATTTTAGAGTGATTCCTGAGGTAAAAATTGAGATACTTTATGGATACGGATCGCTTTCTGCAGATCAAAATAATATATGTGGTGATAATTACTTAATAAAAGAAATGAACAATGGTAAATTCATATCTGCTATATCTGATGGGATGGGTAATGGTTATAAAGCATTTAGTGAAAGTGATCATATTTTAAAACTTGTATCAAATATTCTAGAACAAAATTTAGAAGTATCAACGGCTTTAGAAATTTTAAATACGTTTTATGCCATTCAAGAATATTTAGAAAAGTATTCAACTTTAGATTTGCTAGAAATTAACAGATATAATAAAACAGCTAAATTTTATAAAATGGGAGCAGCAACATCTTATATCATTAAGAAAAATGGAACCATCGAAAAAATAATAAACCAAAATCTACCTTTTGGAATAGAAGATGTTATTGATAACAAAGAATTAGCGCTTGAAGAAGATGATTTAATTTTAATGAGCAGTGATGGCATTTTCGAAAACATTGTTGAAAGTGAAAATTTAGATCAGTTTATAAAAAAAATAAGAGGGGAATCCCCTCAAAAAATTGTATTTGAAATATTAAATTATACAATTAATAATGAAATTAAAACTAATGACGATGCAACACTAATAGCACTAAAAATTAAAATGATTTAAAACTTATATCTTTTAGTCCTAACAAACAGTCCTGGCCATCGTTCAATCCCATCAATAATATTGGTTACATTATAACCTAATTTAGTTAATGCTCCAAAAGCAGTTTTACTTCTAGTGCCATTTTTACATATAACGTAATAATGGTACTTTTTATTTATAAATAAATTATGCTTTTCCAAAAGGAGATTTAATGGAACATTAACTGAACCATGAATATGATATTCATCATATTCCGATAAGTCGCGAACATCAATTAGACGAACATTTAATTCACTTTGATAAATTTTATAAAAATTTATTACTGATACTTCCTTCATATTTTCACCCCATGCTATTCTACTAAATAAATAATAAAAAAATACAAGTTATTTGTAAAAAGATTAATAAAAGCATTTAAATTTAATTTGAGTTATGGTATAATATATTTAAGAGTAAAAGAAAAGTGGTGATTATATGAACCAAGAAATCTTTAAAATATATCATGATAAAATAGTGTTAGATCCAGTCGAGTTTAATAGCGACAAATATTATTATTTTTATGGTACTGATGGTAAAGTATTTGGGATTGATAAAAATATTTCTATTAATGAATATAAATTAATAAAATCTTTTTATTTAGAAAAAAATCTTAAGAACCTAAATCAAAAAACTGAATCTATTTACAACTATATATATGAAGGTGGAAATTATCCATTTAATAAAAAAGTTAACTTTCTACTTTATAAAACAAAAGAATCTAAAGATCAAATTAATAACTTACTAAAAGAAGTTTTATTAAACGTTGTTGAATTCAGTATTGATAATATTGAGATTATTTTTTATGAAGATGATCAAAACGTTAATATAGAAGAATTATTTCAAACAATGAGTGATGATTTCGGTTATTCAATCAATGTTCATGTAGGTCTTAGATTAAATAAAAATATTAAAGGTAGCTTTTTAGCGCATTATATTAGTTGTATTATTAATGCGAATTACTTTGAAAAACGTTACAGCAATTTAATTGATATCGTATTTTCAAATGATCCAACAAAGATTTATCCATTGATTAAAGAAATAAAAACATATATCTTAGAACCTGTTTTAAACAAAAACAATAATTTAGAAACACTTGATGCTTTTTTCAAAAATGATTTGAATGTATCTAAAACAGCTAAAGTATTATATTTAAATCGTAACAGCTTAATTAATCGACTTGATGTAATATCTAAAGAGATTGGAATTGATGTTCAAACATTTAAATATGCAGCTTGTATTTTGATTATGATAAATCTAGTTTAGACAAAACGTTTAAAATACAAATTAAAAGAATAGGCAATTTGCCTATTTTTATTTTACATATATTGTGGTATAATGTTAGTGTGAAAAAATATAAAGGAGAACAAATATGGCAACTGTTGAATTAAAAAATATTAACAAAATCTACGATAACAACTATCATGCAGTTTTTGATTTCAATCTAAAAATTCGTGACCGTGAATTTATCGTATTCGTAGGACCATCAGGATGTGGTAAAACAACTACTCTTCGTATGGTTGCAGGTCTTGAAGAAATTACAAGTGGACAATTATTAATTGATGGCGAAATCATGAATGACGTTGCGCCAAAAGATCGTAACATTGCGATGGTATTCCAATCATACGCTCTTTACCCACATATGTCAGTTTATGACAATATGGCATTCGGTTTAAAATTACGTAAATTCTCTCGTGACGATATTGATC
>CAJGDR010000010.1 GCA_904502205.1 uncultured Bacilli bacterium | reverse complement strand
CCGATGATTAGTATTTTATTATTTTTCTCTAACACTTTCTGACCTCAATTCCTAAATTCGAAATATCTTCAAAGAAAGTTGGATAACTTTTACTAACAGCTTCAACGCCCGAAATTTTACCACCAGTTGTTGATAATAACACTGTAAGGGCCATTACAATACGGTGATCATTATGACCATCTAAAACTTCAGTTGGTGAATTTATTTGTTGTTTATTAATAAATACTTCGTTATCTAATTCTTTTAATTCTATTCCAAATTTATTTAATTCTTGTTGTAAATCATTAATTCGATTGCTTTCTTTAATCTTTAATCGATTCGTATTGATAAAATGGGCACCATGAAATAAGCTTGCCATAACGAATAAGATTGGACCTAAATCAATCGCATTTTGTAAATCAATTTCAGCATAACCTTTTGATATAAGATTAAAATATTTTTTATATATTTTATCACCTTGCATTGATTGTTCTTTTAAACCGATTAGTTCAACATTACCACCTAAATAATTAAATGCATCTAAGAATGAAGCATTAGAATAATCACCTTCGACACTAAATTTAGCTGGAAGATATTCTTGTGGTGCTTTTATAATATATCGATTATCAATATTAACAATTTCAATTCCTGTAAGTCTTAATACATCAAGTGTAATATCAATATAGTTAGCACTTTCTAATGTTGTTGTTAAGTTAATATAACTATTACCGTTTAGTAATGGTAATGCAAATAAAAGTCCTGTTATAAATTGACTACTAATATTGCCGGGAATATCAAATGTTGATGGTTTTAAAATACCTTTAAAGGAAATTGATTCTTTTTCTTTTAAAACTTCAATATCTTGATCTTTACAAATTGCTTCATAAACACTTATACCACGACTTAGTAGTTTTTCTGTTCCTTTAAAAATAACAGTTTTTCCAAGTGTTAAAGCAATCGGAATAAAAAATCTTAAAGTGCTTCCACTTTCCAAACATTCAAAGATTAAATTATCATCTAGTTCCGAAAACTTCTTGATTGTTTTAACGGTAACTGTATTTTTATTTACTGTTATTTTTTTACCAAGTGTTTCTAAACAATTGATTGTTGCTATAATGTCGTTACTAAGTTCGATGTTTTCGACTTTACATGTTTCATTTGTTAAAGCTGCAGCAATCAGTAATCTGTGTGCATAACTTTTTGATGGTGGAACAACTACTTTTCCACTAGCAGTACTTTTAATTATTTCTAACATTTTGCTGCAACCTTTCTTTAAAATTATTTTACTAAATAATCAATTGCTTCAATATAACCATTTAAACCATGACCAACAATTGATTTTTTAGCTATTTCTTTTACGTAACTAATTTTACGATATTCTTCTCTTTTTGAGACATCAGTAATATGAACTTCGACTGTTGGAATCATTACTGATTTTAATGCATCTAGTATTGCAATACTAGTATGCGTATAAGCAGCGGGATTAATTACAATACCATCTACTTTATTAAAGTATGCTTCTTGAATTTTATCAACAATGGCGCCTTCATAATTAGATTGAAATATTTCAATATCAATTCCAAGTTCTTGTGCATGTCTATTAATCATTTCACATAAATCTTGGTAAGTACTAGCACCATATAGTTCTTTTTCTCTAATACCTAAGAAATTAAGATTAGGTCCATTAATTACAAGTATTTTCATTATTTTACCTCGTGATATATTTTGTGAACACATTCATCAAATTCTTGATCATTTATTATAACTAAATCAGCTGATTTTATATATATGTCATAACGTTCAGAATATGTTTTTCTTAACTTTTCTATATCATTTGTCAGTGGTCTTGAGCTTGTTGGTTTAAGTAAATCTAGAGGTCTATCAATAAAAATAATTTTACCGTTTTGTTTTAAATTATCAATATTAATTTGACGTTTAATTACTCCACCACCAGTAGATATAACTAGATTGTTTAGTTTAGAAAATTTATACGTTACTTCTGTTTCTAATTTTCTAAATGCATCTTCACCACTTAATTCAATAAATGTTTTAATTGATGTACCAATTTCTTTTTCAATTTCTTTATCAATATCAACAAATTCTTTATTTAGTTTTTTTGCAAGATTTCTACCAATTGTTGATTTACCACATGATGGCATTCCAATTAAAACAATATTTCTTTTTTGTTTTTTTAGTTTTGTATAAACTTCATTAATAACTTCTTGTTTTAGTTCAATATCTTTAAAAATACAACATGCATAAACAGCTTGAGCTACTAACATATATAAACCACCATAAGCTTTTATTCCCTTAGCAATAGCTGCTTGAACTAGTTTTGTTTTTAATGGATTATATATTACATCAAAAACAGCTTTTAAATTATTGAAGCGGTTTATATCAATAATTAAGTCTTGATTGTTAGGAAACATCCCAACAGGTGTTGCGTTTAAAATGATATTGGCATCATTATGAAGAGTAACAGCATCTTCATATGATATTTTATCTTCAGTTGGATTAGTTGAAACAATTTTAATTTCACCTGCTTCTAAATGTTTAAAAACAGCTAAAGCAGTCTTTGATGTTCCACCACTTCCAAGGATTAAAACTTTTTGATCTTTAACTTTAACATTTGATTTTAAGATTAAATCTCTTAAACCTAAAAAGTCGGTATTATATCCATAAAGTTTACCATTTTTATTTACAATAGTATTTACAGCATTAATTGCTTGTGCGGATGGATCAATATAGTCTAAGTATGGTATTACTTTTTCTTTATATGGAATAGTTACATTAATACCTTTAAAGTCTTTAGTTTTCATGAAACTATCAAGTTGATCTTTACTGATTTCTTTAAGCATATATTCATAATCACTAATTGATTCGTGAATCTCTTTAGAAAAACTATGTCCTAAATGTTCACCGATTAGACCATATTTCATAATATCCTCCTTTTATTTTAAAAAGTTTTCTCCATATTTTTCTTTTAATAAATCACATACAACAAATGCAACTATTGAATCAATAACAACAGACATTCTTCTAATAATAGCTGGATCATGTCTTCCATTTAATTCTAAGTTAACATTTTCCATTGTTTTTACATTTAATGTTTTTTGTTGTTTTTTAATCGATGGTGTTGGTTTTACAGCTAAATTAAATACAACTGGCATTCCATTAGTTATACCACCGTTAATTCCACCATTATTATTTGTATATGTTTTTACACCATTTTCACTTGTATAAATTTGGTCGTTTACAACTGAGGCGTGTGATGTTGCAAATTCGAATCCTTTTCCAAATTCAATTCCCTTTACTCCACCTATTGAAAAACAAGCATTTGCGATTTTTCCTTCGACCGATGAAAACCATTCTGAACCAAGTCCAGCAGGAAGTCCAATAATTGCTGTTTGTAAAATGCCACCTATTGAATCGTTATTATCTTTAGCATTTTTGATTTCATTTTTAATATCTTCTTCAATATTATCAATTACTGGAAATGTTTTATTAATTAATGTTTTTACTTCTAAAGCATTTAGTGAAAAATCAGAATCAACAACTGATCCACACTTTTTAATATGTGTTCCAATATAAATACCTTTTTCTCTTAATGCTTTAATTAAAATCGAACCAACTGCAACAATTCCTGCAGTTAAACGACCTGAGAAATGACCACCACCACGGTAATCATTAAACCCTTGATATTTAACATATGCTGTATAATCAGCATGAGATGGTCTCATAATGCTTTGAAGTTCATTATAATCTTTACTAATTATATTTTGATTTTTTATTAAGATTGTAAGAGGAGCACCAGTTGTAAAACCATTAAATACACCACTTACGATTTCAAAATCATCTTTTTCAACTCTTGGTGTTTCAATATCTTTTTGTGGTCTTCTTTTAGCTAACATTTCTTTAATAAATTCTTCATCAACTAAAATACCTGGTGTAATGCCATCTAAAACTGTACCAATTAATGGTCCATGGCTTTCACCAAAAAGAGTTAACGTTAGATTATCACCTATTGTATTACGCATAGCTTCCTCCTATAAATAATTTTTGATTTCTTCTAAATTGATTTTTTCTAAAATGTATGATCCGATTTCATCAACTTTAACAATTGTAATTTTATTGCCGGATCTTTTTTTATCTAAATTTATATATTTCATTAATTCAGTTTGTGTTAGATTAATCGTAGTTGGTAAGTTATATTTTTCTAATACTTTTAATAATCTGTTTTTTACATTTGTTGATGAAAAATACAACATTCCAATTCCTACAGCTTCACCATGTAATAAATCATTAAATTTACCAGAACTTTCAATAGCATGACCAATTGTATGACCAAAGTTTAAAATTCTTCGTAAGTTTTGTTCTTTAGGATCAATTTCAACTACTGCTTTTTTTATTTTTAAAGCTTCTATTATAATTTGTTCTAAGTCTTCATTTAAGTCAGTTGATTTTTCAATTAACTCAAACAAATCTTTATTTGATGTAAGAGACATTTTGATAGCTTCAACTAATCCTGAATGTAGTTGTCGATTATCAAGTGTTTTTAGAGTTTCTGGATCAATCAATACTTTCATTGGAGGATAAAATGCTCCAACTACATTTTTAATACCATTATAATCAATTGCAGTTTTTCCACCAATTGATGAATCTACTTGAGCAAGTAATGTTGTTGGAATATTATAAAAGTCAATTCCTCGCATATAAGTACTTGAAACAAACCCTGCAAGATCACCAACTACACCACCACCAACTGCAACAATACAATCAGATCTTGAAAATTCTTTTTGAATTAAATAGTCAATAATTTTAGTATAGTTTTCAAGATTTTTAGATTTTTCTCCAGATTCTATAACATATAAATAACCAGTTTTAGCTTGTTCTAAAACTTTTTTCGCATATATTGTTGGAACTAAACTATCAGTTACAACTAATACTTTACGATTTAAATTTAGATAAGTACTTGCTTTATCTAAGCTATTTCTTTCAATTATAACATCATATTCTAAATTATTATAAGTAACTGTTAGTTTCATAATTTACCTCAATTATTAAAATACGTTCCTACGACTTTTAATTTATCACAAAATACTTTTAATGCATTTAACATGTCTTGACCATTTTCAGATGAAATTGAGCCTTCCAATTCAACATAAAAATAATAATTCCAAATTAAATCTTTCATTGGTCTACTACGTAGTGTACGCATATTGTAGCCGTATGAACCGATAATGTTTAATGTTTTTGCTAAAGCACCTGCTTCATTTTTTACTGTAAATACTAAAATTGTGTATTCACCCATTTTATTATTAACAAGTTCTTTGTTTTGTGCTTTAGTGAAAGCACCAAAGCGTGTAGTATTATTATTACTAGAATTAATATTTGATTCTAGAATTTCTAAATTATATAAATTAACTGCATCAGTTGATGCGATTGCAGCTAAAGTTAAATCACATGAATCTGCAACCATTTTAGCAGCAACAGCAGTATTTGTTGCTTCTTCAGTAATAAAACCTTTTTTTGTAATATATTCATTACATTGATTTAGTGCTTGTTCATGACTAATTACTTTTTTTATATCTTCAAGTCTTGAACCTTTTATACCAACTAAATTTTGTGTAATAGCGATTTCTTTAACTTGGTTAACATGAAGAGGACCTGAAAATATTAAATCCATTACATTTCCAACCTCACCCGCATAACTATTTTCTAAAGGTAATACACAAGTATCACATTCACCATTCACAACTGCATTATAAGCACTAACAAAATCTTTATAAGCAACGTATGTTGCATTAGGAAACATCTTAGTACTTGCTATATAAGCAAAAGCTCCTTTAACACCACTATAAGCAACTTTTAAACCTTCAATTAATCTTGCTTGATAACGTTTAGAAATATTCATTGTGTTTTGTAAAAAATCAACATAATATTCTCTAATTTCATCGCTTTCAATATATTTAGAATTATTAGTTATTAATTCTTTTTCTCTTGTTGCATCATAAATTGGTAAAGCATGTTCAGCTTTATATTCAGCAATCTTTTTTGCACAGTTCATTCTTTCTTCAAAAAGCTTGGCCATTTTTTGATCGATTTCATTTATTTGTTTTCTAACATTATTCATAGAATCACCTATTTATAATCATTGTATAATTTTTCAAATGCTGGAATTGCATTTATAATTTGTTCAGTTTTAACACAATATGAAATTCTAACATATCCCGGATAACCAAATGAATCACTTGGAACAATTAATAACTCATGTTTTTTTGCTTGTTCAGAAAATTTGAAAGCATCTTGTTCTAAAGCTTTTACAAAAAGATAAAAAGCACCATCTGGTTTTACAACTTGATAACCAATCTTTGTTAAAGCATTATATAGTAAATCACGATTTTGTCTATATACATTTATATTAGAAGTATATCCTAAAATATGTGGAATCATATATTGGAATAAGCTTGGTGCACAAATAAAACCTAAACTTCTTCCGCTACCACAAATAGTTGTAAATACTTCTTTAGCATTTGTACATTTTTCTGATACTTGAATATATCCGATTCTTTCACCAGGAAGTGATAATGATTTACTAAAAGAATAACATACTAAAACATTATGATAATATTTCATAATATTTACAGGATGAGTCTCACTATACACTAATTCACGATATGGTTCATCTGATAATATATATATATTTTGATTAAATTCTTTTTGTTTATTATTTAATATTTCAGCAATTTGTTTGATTGTTTCTTCATTATAAATAACCCCAGTTGGATTATTTGGCGAATTAATAATTACTACTTTTGTATTTTTCGTAATTTGTTTTTCTAATTCAATTAAACTTGGTTGAAATGAAGGTATCATTGGTGATACAACTTTTATAATACCTTTTGCACTTTCTGTAAATACTTTATATTCTGGAAAAAAAGGTGAAAAGACAATTACTTCATCGCCTTCATTTAATAAAGCATTTAAGCTTATTGTAAGTGATGCTGCTGCACCTACTGTTAAATATATTAGTGATTCATTAGTATTCATTTGATATTTGTCGTTTAAGTATGCTGCGATACTTTTTCGAACATTCAAATCACCTGCTGCACTTGTATAACCGTGTAGAATTGTGGGATTAGTATTTTGTATTAGTTTAACTAATGTTTCATTTACAATACTAGGACTTTCTACGCTTGGATTACCGATACTAAAATCATAAACTAAATCTTCGCCAATTTCTTGTTTTCTTTGTTTACCATATTCAAATAATTCTCGAATAGCTGATGATTTTGAACCTAATTCATAATTTTTTTGATTGATCATAACTTCACCTAATTTTACTCATAATACTTATTATAAACGAATTTGCTAATTTTGTCCATTAATTGATTACTTTAAAAGAAAAAGCAGTATTGTAAAATACTGCTATTATAGTTTTGATGCATTAATTTCTTTAATGTTTTTAGCAAGATCTCTTTCGAGTTTTGTAAAATCAATAAGTTTACGATTATTTTCTTGTCTTTGATTTTCACGCATTTTATCAAAATTTGCTTTAGCTTGTTCTAATGTTTCACCATAGTTGATTTCTCCAGCAATGATATTTACCACATTGTTTTGGTATTCAACGATTCCACCTTCAACGATGTAGTAATATTCTTGTTCTTTAATAACTCTTTTAACAAATCCTAAAGTTATTGAAACAACAATTGGTGCGTGATTTTCTAAAATTGCAAGTTGACCATTATCACCATCAATTACAACATAATCAACAACATCATCATAATACTTACCCTTAGGAGTTACAATTGATAGTCTCATTTACGCCTCTAATTCTTTGGCTTTCTTGATAGCATCATCAATTGTTCCAACAAATCTAAATGCTTCTTCTGGTAAGTTATCATGTAAACCTTCTAAGATTTCTTTAAATCCTCTAATTGTTTCTTTTACCGGAACATATACTCCAGGGTTACCTGTAAATTGTTCTGCTGAATATGTATTTTGTGATAAGAATAATCTAATTTTACGAGCTCTGGCAACAACTAATTTATCTTCTTCACCAAGTTCATCCATACCAAGGATTGCGATAATATCTAATAATTCATTATATCTTTGAATTGTTTTTTGTACGCCTCTGGCAACTTCGTAGTGTTCACGACCTACAACATCAATTGCAAGTGCACGTGATGTTGAAGATAGTGGATCAACTGCAGGATAAATACCTTCTTCACTAATCTTTCTTGAAAGGTTAGTAGTTGCATCTAAGTGAATAAATGTTGTAGCTGGAGCTGGGTCAGTATAGTCATCGGCTGGAACGTATACTGCTTGAATTGATGTAATTGATCCATCTTTAGTTGAAGTAATACGTTCTTGTAAGTTACCCATTTCTGTTGATAATGTTGGTTGGTAACCTACAGCAGATGGTGTACGACCTAGCATTGCTGATACTTCAGATCCCGCTTGAGTGAAACGGAAGATATTATCAATAAATAATAATACGTCTTGATGTTCTTGATCTCTAAAATATTCAGCCATTGTAAGACCAGTAAGTGCAACACGCATTCTGGCTCCTGGTGGTTCATTCATTTGTCCGAAGACCATTGCAGTTTTATCAATAACGCCAGTTTCTGTCATTTCGAAGTATAAATCATTACCTTCTCTTGTACGTTCACCAACACCGGCAAATACTGAAATACCACCATGTTCTTGGGCGATATTGTGAATTAACTCTTGAATTAATACTGTTTTACCAACACCGGCACCACCGAATAAACCGATTTTACCACCTTTAATATAAGGTGCAAGTAAGTCAATAACTTTAATACCTGTTTCTAAGATTTCAACTTTTCCTGATAAATCAGTAAGTTTTGGTGCAGGTCTATGGATTGGCATTTTTTCTGTATCTTTTACTTCTTCTTTATTGTCAATAGTTTCACCTAAAACATTGAAAAGTCTTCCTAAAGTTTTAGGTCCAACTGGTACCATAATTGGATTTTCTGTATCTACTACTTCCATTCCACGTCTGATACCTTCTGTTGCGTCCATCGCAACACATCTAACAGTATTATCACCAACATGAAGGGCAACTTCTAGCGTTAGATGAATTTCAACTTGATTATCTTCTTGGACATCAATTCTTAATGCGTCATTGATTTTAGGAAGTATTCCATTATCAAATTTAACATCAACAACTGGTCCTAATACTTGTACTACGCGACCTTTGTTCATAGCACCCTCCTATTTTTTATTAATTACACTAGCACCACCGATAATATCTGTAAGCTCTAAAGTAATGGCTTGTTGTCTTGCACGGTTGTACAAAAGTTCAAGTTTGCCAACAACTTCAGTTGCATTATCAGTAGCTTTTTTCATCGAGTTCATACGCGATGCATGTTCACTAGCTTTCGAATCTAATATAAATCCATATACTAAATTTTCAATATAAATCGGTAAAACCATGTTCAAAATATCTTCCATTTTACCATCATATTCATAATTAGAATTAGTACATTGTTTATTGATTTCAACAATTGGTAATAATTTTGATACCTTTACGTTTTGAATTAAAGTGTTTATATAATGATTATAAATTACTCTAACTTCATCAAAACTTCCTAAGATATAACCGACAACAATGCTTCTAACGAACTCTGTCATTTCATGGAATTCAACATCATCTCTTATAAAGATTGGTTTTTCATTAAATTTATTATAGTTATTTTTAACAACAAAATTAAATGATTTTAATCCAATCGAAGCTACTGTATAGTCAATACCTTTTGGTAGTTCTTCAATATTTTTCTTTAGTTCTTTTAAAACGTTTATGTTAAATGCACCAGCTAAACCTTTATCTGATGATATAACAATGTAACATATTTTTTTAATCTCTCTAGGCTTTAAGAATATACTATCAACATCACTTAGAGCTTGTTGATCTTGCATAATGTTTGCTAGAATTTCTTCAATCTTTTCTAAAAATGGTCGATAATCTTTAATATGACGTTCGGCATTTTTTAGTTTCGATGCGGAAATCATATTCATTGCTTTAGTGATTTGCGATGTTTTCTTTGTCGCAGTTATTCTAAGCTTAACAGCTCGCATTGATGTTGCCATATTGTCCTCCTATCTAAAGAAATTGTTTAATACTTGTTTAAGTGATTCATCACTTGGTAATTGTTTAGTATTTTTTATTTCATCTACTAATGCTTTAGCTTCTTCATTCATATCAAGATATGTATATAGTTCTTGTTCTTTTGCAAGAATATCACTTACTTCTACTTTATCAAAATAACCATGTGTTAAAGCATAAATACCAAATGATAATTTTTCTGGTGCTACATTTTCATGTAAACCTTGTTTTAATAATTCAACTGTTCTCTTACCACGTTCAAGTTTTGCTTTAGTTTGAGCATCTAAATCTGAACCGAATTGTGTAAATGCTTCAAGTTCACGGAAAGCAGCAAGATCAAGTCTTAATGTACCAGAAACTTTTTTAACAGCTTTAATTTGTGCATTACCACCAACACGTGATACTGAAAGACCAGCATTAATCGCAGGTCTTACACCTGAGTGGAATAATTCAGTTTGTAAGAAAATTTGTCCATCAGTAATACTGATTACGTTTGTTGGAATATATGCAGAAATATCACCAGCTTGTGTTTCAATAATTGGTAATGCTGTAATTGAACCTCCACCTAGTTCATCAGAAAGTTTTGCTGCTCTTTCTAGAAGTCTTGAGTGTAGATAGAATACATCCCCAGGATAAGCTTCACGTCCTGGTGGGCGTTTTAATAATAATGATAATTCACGATATGCTACCGCATGTTTTGTTAAATCATCATAAATAATTAAAACATCTTTACCACTATACATAAATTCTTCTGCCATTGTTACACCAGCGTAAGGTGCAAGGTATAAAAGTGGCGCTGGAAGTGATGCTGATGCACTAATTACTGTTGTATATTTCATTGCACCTGTAGCTTTTAAAGTTTCAATAACACTTGATACTGTTGATTCTTTTTGACCAATCGCAACATAAATACAAAGTACATTTTGATCTTTTTGATTTAAGATTGTATCTAAAGCAATTGATGTTTTACCAGTTTGTCTGTCACCAATAATAAGTTCTCTTTGACCTCTTCCAATTGGAACTAAAGCATCAATAACTTTAATACCAGTTTGTAGTGGAACTTTAACTGATTGTCTTGCCATTACACCACTAGCTTTTTTCTCAACTGGACGATATTTATTTGTATTTAAAGCACCAAGTCCATCAATCGGTTGACCTAACGCATTTAATACACGACCAATAACAGCATCACCTACTGGAACTTCTAAAATTCTTTTTGTAAGTTTTACTTGATCTTTTTCTTTTACTTTACTTGAATCATCAAAAAGAATAGCACCTACGTAATCTTTTTCAAGGTTTAAAACCATGCCGTAAACTTCATTTGGAAATTCTAAAAGTTCACCATACATCGCATTATCTAAACCATGAACAAGTGCGATACCATCACCAACAGATACCACTGTACCAACTTCATCAGTTTTTGTGATTGTTTCATATTTTTTTATTTGTTCTTTTATTAAAGATGTAATTTCTTCAATTCTTAAGGATTTCATAATTAGACCTATCCTTTTATTGTATTTTTTAAATTTGTTAAAGCAGAATCAAATGTATAGTCAATAACTTCATTTTGAACAATTATTTTAATTCCACCAATTAATGCTTCATCAATTTTTTCTTTTAAAAGCATTTTCTTTTGATATTTGTTTTCTAAAAATTTTATTAAATCTTGTTTAATATAATCTGTTAGTGGATGTTTAGAAATTACTTCACAACTTAAAATATTCTTCTTTTCATCAACTAACATTTTAAATGTTTCATATATATTAGCTATTTCTAATACACGATCATTATCTACTAATACATATACAAAATATAAGAAATAATTTTCGACTTTACCTTCTAGTAAATTTTTAAAAAGTTCTTTCTTTTCTTCTTTGGAAATACTTGGATGCATTAAAACTTTAATAAGTTCTGTTGAATCACTAATACAACTTTTAAGTACCTCTAAATCATTTAAGTCTTTGTCTAAATCGTTGCTTAATTCATATAAGCTTTTCGCATATTGTAAGCTTACTTCATTAATCATTAGCAAGTTCCTCTTTTAAGAATTCTTGAACCAATTCTTGATCTTTTGTTCTATCAATATGTGATTTAGTAATCTTTTCTGATAAAAGGTATGCAACCTCAATTATTTCATTTTTAATGTCTTCTTGAACATCTTGTTTCATTTGTTCAACTTGTTGATTAGCATTATTAAGAAGTCTTTCAGCTTCTTGTTTTGCGTCATTAATAATTTTATCTTTTTCAACATTGGCAAGTTTTCTAGCATCTTGTACTAATGTAGTTGCTTCATTTTTAGCATCTTCAATTAAGTGTGAAGATTGTTCTTGTAATGCTTTACTTTCAAGTTCTAATTGATTTTTATTATCAATTGCAACTTGAACAGCTTCTTTTCTTTTTTCTAAAAAGCTTGTTACAATGTTCCAACATTTAAATCTAACTATTAAAAATAAAAATAATGTTGCACAAATTTGAATAATAAAAGTCGCACTTGTAATGTCAACACCAGCACCTTCACGAATTAGATCGATTCCATTCATTATTGCATTTTTGACACTTTCAGCGGCTTGATCCATTATTTACTCCTAGAATACGAAAATTAATAAAATAGCTGTAACGAAACCATAGATACCAGTTGTTTCAGCAACCGCTTGACCCATGATCATTGTAGAACGAATAGCACCTACTGCTTCAGGTTGACGACCAACTGCTTCAACTGCTTTACCAGCTGCATTTGCTTGTCCAAGACCAGTACCAAACCCTGTAAATACAGCAAGACCAGCACCAATACCAGCACCTAAATATTTTAAACCTTCGCCTGTTGACATAGCTTCTGCTAAGAACATAAATACTTGTGTTAATAAATTCATCATTTTTAAATTCCTCCCTAAATTCTATTCTTCTGGCATTTTTCCAGATATAAAAATAATTGTTAATAAGATAAATACATATGTTTGAATTGCACCAAAGAATATATCAAATATTGCATGAAATACAGGAGCAACTAAAACACTTAAGACTGCACCAACAGGAATTGATGCTATTTCTAATAATGCTAAACTTTGATAAATCAAAGCCATAATAATACTTCCACTTAAGATATTACCAAATAAACGCATACCTAGCGAAAATGGTGTAACAATTTCTGATATGATATTTATCGGTAACATTATTGGGAACGGATCTAAGAATCCTTTTAAATAATTTTTAAAGCCATTTTCTTTAATGGCAGTAGCTTGAATCATAAAGGCACTAATGAATCCAAGTGCAACTGTTATTGCGATATTAGCCGTTGGATTGTTAAATCCAAACATACCACTAATGTTTGAAATAAAAATAAACAATGCTAACGTCACAATCATAGGTGCATATTTTTTCCATCTAGGACCTAGATTATCTTTACACATGCCATTAATCCAATCAATTAAAATTTCAAAAACTAATACCAGTCCTTTTGATGGTTTATTAGGGTCTTGTTTTTTGGCTTTATGACCGACTATTAAAACTAAGACTGCTAATATAACCGTTATAATAATTGATGCTTTAATATTGGGCGACAACCTCTTATAAAAATCGGCAAAAGTCAATATTATCAATGCAACACCCTCTTTCTATTTTTGTATTATTCCAATAATTGTTGTAACTATAGGTATTATAAATAAACCAAACAGTCCAACTAAATGAAATGGTTCAATTAATACTACAACTAAGATTACACCAATATATATAATTGTACTACTTATGTAATTTACCATCATCCAAAGTGATGGTGGTTCAAGTCTACGATATAGTACATATGATGTAATTATCGAATTTTTAATAAAAATTAAAAGACTAGCTAGAAATGTAATTAAAAAGCTATACAAAATATTTTTGTTAATAAGTAATAAAATTCCACTTATAACTAAAGCAAGAAAAATTGCAACTAACGAAATTATCTTGTCAAAATTTTCATTAAAGTTCTTTAGTTTCATTTTCTGTCAATTCTTTTTTTTCAATTTTGGATTTTTCTTCTTTTCTAGCAATTCGAATAATTCCAATAAAGAAATTAACTAATCCTGCTACCATAGCTATCAAAATAACAATAACAAAATAATTATTATCATCTGGACCATTTTTCTCAAGTAAAAATCCAAGAACTATACCAAATATTAAAGTAGTAATTAATTTCCAAATCTCTTGCATAACATAGTTATATAGTTTAAAACCATGAATAAATTTTTCTTTTTTATTTTTGGCCATTCTCGATTTCCGTTAATTTATTTACACGTCTTTCGTGACGTCCATAAGTAAAACTAGAATTTAGATAAGCCTCAACAATTTCTAACGCTAAATCTTTATTAGTATTTTTGGCACTTAAACAAAGAACATTAGAATTATTATGTTCTTTAGTAAGAATAGCATCTTCAACAATACCTACTAATGATGCACGAATACCCTTAAATTTATTAGCAGCCATACTCATACCAATACCAGTATAACAAACTAAAATACCTTGAGCATCAATGTTTTCTAAAACGCCATTGCATACTTCTACAGCAAAATCCGGATAATCTACCGAATCTTTAGAATAAGTACCACAATCAACTACTTCAATGGCTTTTGTTTTTAAAAATTCAATAATTTCATTTTTTCTCTCAAGTCCTGCATGATCAGAACCTATAAATATTTTCATATAAATCACCTTTATTATTATAGCATAATTTGTTAAATTTTACTAGTAATTAATAATTTTAGTTTATTTTAATAAACAATACTAAAATCTTTAAAATAAATATCTAAAGTTTAACAATTAAATCATCAAGTATTTTTAAATTAGCTTGATAATATATATGTCTTCCACTTTTAAAATCTTTACAAAGTCCTAGTTTTTTTAGGTTTACTAATATTCCAGTAACAATTGTATTACCTCTTTTTACAAGTTTACACAATTTTGTTTTACTAATACCAAATGAACCAAATAAACTTGATGTCATAAGTAATGAAAGAATTTCTTTTTCTAATTTATTTCCATCTATTAACTTTTCAATAATTATTTGATAAATATCATATTTTTCTTTTTTGTCAATAATTTCTTCTAACGTCTTTTCAAAAGACTTTGAAATTATATTTAAAAATGAATCAACAAATGTAGATATATCAGCTTTATTTCTAATATCATTTGTTTGTTTAAATGCATTCATATAATCACTAAGAAATTCATTAATTATATTACTAAGTCGATATCCCATTAATTTATTAAAATATTTTGATAAAAAATAACTTGTAATAAAACGATTTATTCTACCGTTTCCATCATAAAATGGATGAACATAACCAAATAAATAATGAAAAACACTAATTCTAACTAATACATCAATAGATAAATCATTTAGTATACTTAAAGCTTTTTCTAAATATATTGCTATATCATTTTCAGGAAAGATCCCTTCATGAATAATTTTATTAGTACCAGAAAAAACATAAACTTTATCTTTTCTAAATAATTTGCCATCCGGCAAATTATTTGGATTATCTTCTTGAATTAAAGAATATAATAAACAATCATATAGCCCTCTAATATCTTTATTTGTTTTAATAGAAATGTTATCATCGTCCATCATCTTATATTTAAGAACTATTTCATAAAATTTATTTTTAACTTGATTACTTTTTTCAATTTCATTTAACAAATCATTCAATTCAATTTTTGAAGATAATACACCTTCAATACTATTAGTTTGATTTATTTCTTCAATTAAACATTTTTCTTTATATTGTTCAATAACTATAGGAGGTAGTGTATCAATTAATTCATTAATAATAATATTTAACTCTTTTATCTTCGATATCTTCATCATTATGAATTTGTCATAGTTAAAAAAAGCTTGATTATTATTAATCTTTAAATCAAATAAAATTGTTGAATTTGAATTAAAACGATCATAATATATTTTATTAAATGTATCTATATCATTCATAACATATAATTTAAACAATGATTTATAACTCATAATTTTCCTCTCCTTTCGAATATTATACTATAACATTATTTGTAAGTCAATAAAATACCATTCAGTTTTACTCATTTTTGAATGGTATATTAATATTGAAATAATAAAAAAAACTAACAACTTTAAATAATCAAGTTGTTAGTTTGTCGATTTTTAAATTTAGACAAAATTCTTATTGATTAAAGCGTTTCATTATTTAAAACGATCAATTAACCATTGTGGCATTTTGCTTTTGATATCTTCTTTTGGTTTATTTAATTCTTCAACTTTTGTTTCAGTTGGTGTAGTTTGTCCACCACCTAAATTTACAAGTTCAGTTTCACGTTTTTCACTTTCTTGAACTTCAGCTTCTTTTTGTTGAGTTTGGTCAAAACCAGTTGCGATAACTGTTACAATAATTGCACCATCTAAACCTGTATTAAAACCAGTACCGTAGATGATATCAATTTCAGTACTTGATGCATTTTGAATTTCTGAAATAATGTCTTGAACTTCTTTCATTTTAATTTCAACATCAGATGTAATTTGAACAATAGCATCTGTTGCACCATTAATACTGATTTCAAGAAGTGGAGAACTAATTGCAATACGAGCGGCCTCAACTGCTCTGTTTGGTCCTACAGCACCACCAATACCCATTAAAGCAGTACCTCTACCTTTTAAGACATTTCGTACATCTGCAAAGTCAACATTTACCATTGACTCACAAGTGATAATTTCAGCAATACCTTGAACAGCTCTTCTTAATACATTGTCAGCTTCTCTTACTGCTTCTAAGTAAGTAAGTTCTGGACCACCAATTGTTTGTAATTTATCGTTTGGAATAA
This sequence comes from uncultured Bacilli bacterium, assembly GCA_904502205.1. The sequence goes on along the minus strand of CAJGDR010000010.1, from coordinate 3,127 downwards.
TTACAAGAGTATCAACAAAAGGACGCATTTTTTCAATTCCGTATAAAGCCATCTTCATACGTTTTCTACCTTCAAATCCAAATGGTTTAGTTACAACACCAATTACTAAACTTCCCATTTCTTTAGCAATTCTTGCAACAACATGAGCTGCACCAGTACCAGTTCCACCACCCATACCAGCAGTAACAAATACCATATCAGCATCTTTTAATGCATCTCTGATTTCGTCTTCAGATTCTTCTGCCGCACGTTGACCGATTTCAGGTTCTGCACCTGCACCCCATCCTTTAGTAATTTGACGACCAATTTGAATTTTAAGACCTGCTCTTGACATTCTTAAAGCTTGACAGTCAGTGTTTATCGCAACGAATTCAACACCTACTACATCATTTAAAATCATTCTATTAACGGCGTTACATCCTCCGCCACCAACACCTACTACTTTAATAACGGGACTTGAGCTAAACATATCTTCAGTTGTCATATGTGCCTCCTTTTACAATTTTTACTATTTTAACGTATTCTTATTATATCATTAAGTCTAATTTTTATCAAATAAAAAAATCAACTATTTTTTAAACATAAAAAAACGGAGTTAAAAACTCCGATAAAAAAATTAATCTAATTTATTTTTTTGATAATGTTTTAGTAGTTCTTTAAATCTTGCAAAGTGAACTATTTCTCTTTGTCTTAAGAAAAGTAATGGACCAATAACTTCAGGATCATCTGCTAAGTCAATAAGATTTTCATAAACCGCTCTAGCTTTTTCTTCAGCTGCCATGTCTTCCATGATATTCGCAACTGGATCACCTACTGCTGAAATATAAGCTGTTGTAAATGGCACACCACTAGCATTTTGTGGGAACAAATCTATTCCATGTTCTGTAAAATGATCTTCCATTCCTGCTTTTTTAAAGTCTTCAGCAGTCGCACCTTTAGTTAATTGTTTCATCATTGTACAAAGCATTTCAACATGTGAAAGTTCTTCTGTTCCAATATCTTGAAGAACTGCACGTCCCATATCATCTGGCATTGTATAACTTTGATTTAAGTATCTAAGTGCAGCTCCTAACTCCCCTTGTGGTCCACCATACTGACTCAAAATTGCCTTTGCCATTCTTAAGTCTCTTTTCTTAATATCAATTGGATACGCTAAACGTTTTTCATACATCCACATTATCTTTTCACCTCAAAAGGCCAATTCTTTTGCCAGGCCCAAGGGGTTTTATCAAGTAATGTAGATTTTAAATTAATTGGTCCGTATTTATTTTCATAATTAGATACGGCTCTTTTGTAGTCATTTTGCAGTTCAACAAATTTTCTAACCATCGCATCATCGTTTGGATAAACGTCAAGATATAATACTAAATCGTTCATAGCAAAACCATATTTTTGAATTTCATACATTAAACGTTCTAAATCATTTTTTGGTGTTATTCTTGGTACATTATAATTTTTATAAGGATCGTATAAATTCTTAAACATATTACCTTTTAAAAATCCAGTATCAACATCATCTAATCGATTATCATCAAGATTGTTCCAGTTATTCATTTTGTAATCTGAAAAATAATTAATGTGATTCATTTTTTCCCCTCCCAATTTATCTTATTCAGTAGATTTAAATTGGCATGGGCAAATACTATCTTTTGTAATTATTTTAATTTCTGGTATCAGTTCAATATTAAACTGTTCTTTGACTTTTCTTTTTACAAAATAAATTAAACTATACATTTCATTAAAAGTTGCATTTTTCTTATTTATTAAGAAATTTGTATGCATATTAGATACCATCGCATCGCCTACAGTGTATCCTCTTAAATTACATTTTTCAATTAGTTCCCAAGCTTTAACATCATTTAAATTTTTAAATATACTTCCAGCACTATATTCATTAATTGGTTGGGTAGTTTTTTTTATTTTTAAGAACTTTTGATATTTTTCTTTAGTAAGTTCACTATATTTATTAAATTTAAGAATTGAGGCTACAATAATATAATTATTGTTTTGAAAAAAACTTTTCCGGTAATCAAATTCAAAATTATCACTTTTTGATTTTAAATTACCATACCTATCCATATAAATTACTTTTATTGTAATGTCTTTCATCGAATATTTAAACGCAGATGCATTCATATATATAAATCCACCAATAGTACCAGGTATTAAAGATAAATGAATTGAATCTAAAAAACCATTTTCAATCATTTTTTTACCAAATTTAATACCACTAAGACCTGCTTCTACAAGGTATGTATTTTTGTTTATCTTAAAATATTTATTAAGTTTTTTTAAACTAATAAATAAAGTATCATAGTATTCATCACTAATTAGTAAATTTGATCCATTTCCAATTATAAAATATTTTATCTTATTTAGATAACAAAACTTAATAATTTTCTTTAATGCTTTAATATCTTTAACAACTAAAAAATATTTTACTATTCCACCAATTCTTAGTGTAGTTTTATTTTTTAAGTTTACATTTTCATAAAGTGTACCAATATTATTTTGTTTAATAAAGTTTAACAACATTTTCCAATTCCTTTATAAACATTAGTGTAGAATTAGATTTAAGGTTTAAAATCTTCTCATTTTGGCATTTTTTTAAAACATTTGAAATCTTATTAACATCTAATTTATCTTCAGTAATTATTGTACATTCTCCAGTATACTTTAAAGCATTTTTATATTGATGGTTATTAGAAACATTAGGTGATGGTATTATAATCGGATAAATATCTAAATAGTAAATTTCCGACAAAGTAAGAGCACCTGCTCTTGAAATAATAAAGCTTGTATCTAATAAATAACTAGATAAGTTATCAATAAATGGAACTATCTTAAAATTATCTTTTTCTTTAATTTGTTTTTTTACTTCATCAAAATATTTAACTCCAGTAATAAATGTTACATCAAATTCTTCAATGATTTCATTATTATAAAGTTCAACACCTAATTTTGAAAAAGCTTTACTACCGTTTGTTCCTGATGTAATTACAAGTTTTTTGGGATTTTTTAAAACAGAAGAGTTTTCATTTTCAATAAAAATAGGATTACCCACTACTTTAAATTTATTTGATTCATTTTTGATTTTAAAGTTTGATAATATTAAATTTACTTTTTT
>CAJGDR010000009.1 GCA_904502205.1 uncultured Bacilli bacterium | reverse complement strand
TATTGATATTGTTTATTTTGATAATTATTTGTATTTAATGCAAGAAAACAATGGAAATAGCATTAGAATGGTAAAACTAGATATTTTTGGTAATTTAATTAATGAAGTAACAATTGATTTAAAGTATGGGTTTTACAATCCTAAATTAAAAGTAATTGATGGTAAAATTTATTTTGCTTATTGTAAATACGATTACGATACAAGAGATTATGTAAATGAAATCAATTTGTTAAATAAAGATTTAAATATAATAGGAATAATGAATAAATATCACAACGGCAGAAAACTAATTGATTTTTATGTTAAAGATGATCTAATTTATCTATTAACCGAAAAACATAAAAATAATTGTGGTTATCAATATTTAATTTACGATTATTCATGTAATTTGCTAGGTAAATATGAATCTAGTAGTAATGATTTAATTTTAGGTCTTGGATTAAATAATGAAATAGTAGCTCTGAGTCAAGATAAGAAACAATTAAAATATTATAGAGTTAATAGTTTGATAAAAATGGATGATCCTACAAATATAATACACAGTAATTTAACTAATGAACAAAATGAATTAAATATTACAAATTATCAATATCTAATTAACGGCAAATTGATAAAACATGATGAAAAATCACAGTTAGAATACAATAGTAATTTATTTGGTAATTACTTAATGAAATATTATTTTAATGATGTATTTGAATACTATGTTCATAAGGTTTCAAAAGTTATGCCATTTATTGGAGCGATAGGCCAAGAAAATTATGATTTAGGTTTAACTATCTCAGGAAACGGAACACTTTATGTAAATAATATGTTAATTGAAAATAGTTATGTATTTAACGAAACCGGAAATTATGAAATTAAACTAGTTGGTAAAGATAATTTAGTTGAAATTTATAATATTACAATTAGTGATTTATCTGTAAAGTTTGAAAACATAAAAAAAGAGGACTATATCGATGTTGATTATAGTTATCAAGAAAATAAACAAAATATTACAATAGATAAAACGTTTATCGAAAAGACTGATAATCAAAATAACAAAAAATCATCGGTGTTTTTCTATTTAGTTCCAGCAATGACTTTAGGTATTGTATTTTTAATAATTAAAAAAGGAGTTTAAAATGAAGAAAATATTTTTTATTATTGGTTTATTAATTATATTTGGAAATTATAATTTTAACATTAATGCGATGACATCGGAAAAAGAAGATGTTCTCTATAATAATATTGAAGAACCGAATGATGTCGAGGTTTTTTCTAAAGGGGTATTGTTAGAATATAATGATTATTTGTTATATAAAAATAATAAAACACAAATTAGAATTGAAGGAAAATTAATTTGTTGTTATGAATTTGAAACAGTGCCTTATATTGTTTATCAAAAATTAGATAATATTTTACTTTGTAAAATAATTGATAACAGTTATTTTGAAGTTGAACTTAATGCTGATTGGAAAATAAATCATATCATTGTTAAAGAAAATACGATTTATATGTTTGGATGTATTAATAATTTTAGTATTATTGTAGAATACACAAAAAATTTAGAATATGTAGAGCATCATTTATTTTTTGAAAATACAAATATTGACTTTTATGATGCAGTTTTTCATGATAACAAATGGTATATTTTTGGTATGAAAGAAGGTCATTGTAAAAGTAATGAAGTTGAAAATATTGGAAACTACATTGACAAAAAAACTATAATGGTATTAATGGATAATAATTTTAATGTTATGACTATTAAATATTATAATCATAACAATGTATATGAAAAAGCTAGATTTGTTGATATTTATAATAATTATATTTATTATTATTTTGAGGTAGAAAACTTAAAATATTTATATAAAAGTGATATTAACTTAGATGAACATTATTTAGTAAATGTTTGTGATCATCAAGAAATATTACTGGATGTAAACGGAGATTACTTGTTATTTACTAATGATAATACCTTAATAATGGATTCGATAAAAGAATCACTTGATTTAGGTACCTATAATAAAATATATAAATTTGTAATAAAAGATAGCAAACTAGAAATTTATCAATATAATAGAAATAATCTTTATGTAAAAAAGATATCGGAGTATCATATTGATAAGTTAGATCCAATTGTTATTAGTTATGAAAATGGTAATGTTGATTTTAATAAAAACTTAAATCTTACAGATGAAATTGAAATCAAGTCTTATTTTAGTGAAGTTGAAGTATTGTGTAATACCGAATTTTCAAAAAATGTATGTGGGAAATACAATATTGAATTATTGATTACAAGACCAAATTTGGAAAACATAAAATTGTCAAGTGAGGTAAATATATTACCGTATGTCAATGTTTCAAATGGTGGATCATATTGTACTGGTTTTAGTCTAAAGTTTTTAGGAAATGCTACATTAAATGGTATTAAGATTAATAGTGGGCATAATATTATAGAAGAGGGAGAATACAAATTAGAAATTAGTGATAATTTAGGTAATACAACGGTTTATAATTTTTTAATTATTGATAATTATTATATTCGTACCGAAGAATTTAAAAATTTTGATATAGTGGGCGAGCTTAATTCAATAACAGAAGTTACCTTAAAGTTCAAAAATGTAAATGTAGTTGAAATTTATGTTAATGATGAATTAACAGAATTTAAACAAAGTGGTGATTATCTTACTTTATATTTAGATGGAAATGATGATTATGGAATAAAAAGATATACTATTAACAAAATCATAACTTTAGAAAATGAATATATTGAAAATTTTGGAATATTAGTAAATATATTAAAACCAATCCCATCAATAAACATTTTAGAAAACAATGACGAAATACCTAATTTTACAATTAATGTTGAGGATAGTGCACAAACAATAAAATATTTAGAAGTTGTTACTATGAATGAGAATATAAATAAAGTTTATCGTTATTATTTTGGATCTCAGTTTATAATGGATAATTATGATTTTAATAATGGTACTATTGAGGTTTTTATATGTTATGATCTTGGTGATGGTGTAATTAGAAAAGATTCAGTAATGAAACTTGAGGGTGCTTATAAAACATTGTCAAATTTAATTGTATTTTCTTCATTAATAGAAACAGAACAATTAAAACAAATCAATATTAAAATAAATAGTGATAATATTAATAAAATGAACAATTTGATTGTTAATAATCAAAGCATTTTACAAAAATATAATGTAAAAAAAGATTATACAAATTTAATAATTAGTAGTGGTTTAACGTTTATTATCGTATTGTTTGTTGTAGTATATTTGATTTTTAAAAAAAGAAGAACTAAAAAAGCTTAAAGATAAGATAAATGCTTGAAAAAAAACTTTAAAAATGGTATACTAATGATAAGGAGTACAATATGTTGGCAAATTTATTATTAAGAACAGAATATTCTTTTATGCAAAGCCTTTGTGCTCTAAAAGATGTTGTCATTAAATCAAAAGAATTAGGTTATGAAGCTTTAGCGATTGTTGATTTTGGAAATTTACATGGCGGTTATAAGTTTTATAAGGAATGTACTAAGAATAATATTAAACCGATAATTGGTATTGAAATAAACATTTCTAAAGATGAATATAAAGTACCTATTCAGCTTTATGCAATGGATAATTTTGGTTATCAAAATATTCTAAAAATCGCAAGTAGATATAAAATCAATGCTGAATCAATTGATGTAAATTATTTACAAAAATGTGGATTAGGAGTTTTAGGGATTTTAAATGGAAATTCATTAATAATTCAAAATCAAAATAGCTTATACATTAAACAAATTAAAGAATCATTAAGTATGTTATATGTTGGTATAACAAGTGATTTGTTAAATGATGAATATTATAAACTACATAAATACATTGAAGACTTGCAAATTAAAGAAGTTGGTTTACAAGATACAAGATATATTAATGAAGAAGACTTAGAAAGCTATCATGTATTACAAGCAATATCAAGTAATAAAGTTGTTAAAGATTGTAATTTTGAAAATGTTGATTATAAATTACATTCTTTAGAAGAATATCAAAATACATTTAAAAGATATCCTTATCTTATTGAAAATAATAAAACAATTGTTGATTTATGTAATGTAACAATAAAAAATGATAATTTATTATTACCTGAATTTGATTCTAAGCTTAATGCTGATGATTATTTAAAAGCATTATGTTTTAAAGGTTTAGAAAAAAGATTAGGTACTTTAAATAATCGTTATATTGATAGAGCAATTAAAGAATTAGATGTCATTAAAAAAATGGGATTCTCAGATTATTTTTTAATTGTTTGGGATTATGTTAAATTTGCTAAAAAGAGTGGTATTTTAGTAGGACCAGGAAGAGGTTCTGCTCCTGCATCGCTTGTTAGTTATGCACTTGGTATTACTGATGTTGATCCAATGAAATATCAGTTGTTATTTGAAAGATTTTTAAATATTGAAAGAATCTCAATGCCCGATATTGATATTGATTTTCCAGATAATGAAAGAGATACCGTAATTCGTTATGTTGGTGAAAAATATGGTGTTAACAGAGTTGCTCATATAGCAACTTTTGGAACATTCCAAATAAAATCAGCAGTTCGTGACGTTGCGAAGGCTTTAGGACTTTCAACAATTAGATTAGAAGAAGTTTTAAAATATTTAAAAAACTATTCAAAAGATTTGAAAAAAGCAATCGAACATTCTACAGAATTACAAAATATCATGGATAATTATCCCGATATCAACAAAGTATTACAAATTGCTTGTAGAATTGAAGGACTACCAAGAAACGTATCGACACATGCAGCTGGTATCATTATTACTAAATATGATTTGGTAAATTATACTCCGCTAGATAATGGATTGAATGGTATTTATCAAACTCAATTTGAAGCGAGTGATTTAGAAGAATTAGGCCTTTTAAAAATGGACTTTTTGGGTTTACGTAATTTAACAATTATAAAAAATTGTGTTACGATGATTAAAAAAGATTATCCAACTTTTGAACTTCCAACTGAATACAATGATGTATCAACATTCCAAATGATTACAAGTGGAGATACTACTGGTGTATTCCAATTAGAATCAGAAGGAATGCGACAAACACTTCGTCAAATGGGTGTTGAAAGTTTTGAGGATATTTGTAGTGCACTTGCATTATATCGACCTGGTCCAATGGAAATGATTCCCGAATTTGTGAACCGTAAAAAAGGTAAAGAAAAAATCACTTATTTACATAAAGATTTAGAAAACATTTTAAAGCCTACTCATGGCATAATTGTATATCAAGATCAAATTATGTTAATTGCTTGGAAATTTGCTGGTTATAGTTTGGGTGAGGCAGATGTATTAAGAAGAGCAGTATCTAAAAAGAAAAAAGATGTACTAATTAAAGAAAAAAATAAATTTGTTACTTCATCAATGAATAAAGGTTATTCAAAAGAAGTTGCTGAAGAAATATATGAATATATTTTGAAATTTGCAAATTATGGTTTTAATAAAGCACATAGCGTAGCTTATTCAGTTATTGCGTATTTAACAGCATATTTAAAATGTCATTATCCAAGCTATTATTTTAGTGTTTTATTAAATAGTGTAATTGGAACTAATAATTTACTTGCTAATTACATTAGTGAAATTTCTAAACGTCATATAAAAGTTGAGATTCCAAATATCAATATTAGTGATGATTCATTTAAAGTCATCAATAATACGATTGTGATGCCATTAACTGCTATTGATGGTTTAGGACCAAGTTATGTCAATGAAATACTAAATGAACGAAAAGTTAAACCATTTGATAATTTTGAAGACTTTATTAATAGAATAAGTGATAAATTAACACCACAATTAATTGAAAATATTATTTATAGTGGTGCACTTGATTGTTTTGGATTAACAAAAAAGACAATGATAGATAATTATGGTACACTTAGTAATCGTAAAAAGTATGCTTTTGTTAAAAATTTAACAACAGTTGTATATGATAACGAAGAATTTAGTTATGGTTATTTATTAGAAAAAGAATTACAAATACTTGGAATTAACTTAAAATATAACTTTATGTATCAATATGAAGGATATTTTAGAAAGAAAATGGTTCGAAAAATTTCTGATATAAAACTTGGTAGAGTTTCGATTTTAGGTATTGTTACTAGAATTAGAGAAATTAAAACTAAGAATGATACCAAAATGTTTTTTGCTGATATCAAAGATGATACAGGTAATGTGGGATTAACAATTTTCCCAAAATTATATTTAGACTTTGTCGAAGTACAAGTCGGTACAGTAATAATGGTTACTGGAAATTTAGAAGAAAGAAATTCTGAAAAACAAATTGTTGTTGAGAATTTCCGAATAATATAAAAAAGAAAAGGTATTAAGTTTAAACAAGGTGAAAAAAATGGATTTAAAAACGTTAGAAAAAATTAATATTTGGAAAAATGCTAACTTAGACGAAAAGTTACGTCTTGAATTAGATTCTTTAAATGATGAAGAATTAGAAGATGCATTTTATACAGATATCGCATTTGGTACTGGTGGACTAAGAGGTGTAATGGGAGTAGGTACAAATCGTATGAATGTACATATTATTAATAAATGTACATATGGATTTGGTAAATATTTATTAGAAAAAAATAAAGATATTAAAAAACCTGCTGTTACTATTTCTTATGACTGCCGTCACAATTCCAAAGAGTTTTCTAAGTCAGCTGCTTGTGTTCTTGCAGCACTTGGATTAAAAGTTTATTTATTTGAAAATTTAAGATCAACTCCAGAACTTAGTTTTACAGTTCGTCATCTAAAATGTGTAGGTGGTATCATGATTACTGCCAGTCACAATCCACCAAAATATAATGGATACAAAGTTTATGATGAAAAAGGTTGCCAATTAATTCCTGAACTTGCTGATATCGTAATTGATAAAATCAATGCAGTTGAAGATATTTTTGCAATTCCTGTAGGTGATTTTGATTCATTTGTTGAAAAAGGTCAAATTGAATTAATCGGTGAAGAAATTGATAAAGCTTATTTAGAAAAAGTTCTTACTGTTAAGGTTCAAGATGTAGAAAAAGAAAACTTATCAATTGTATTTACTCCACTTCACGGAACAGCATCTGTAAAACTTGTTGACTTATTACAAAGTCAAGGATATCATGTAACACCTGTGGCAGAACAAATGATACCTGATGGTAATTTTACTACTTTAAAATCACCTAACCCTGAAGATTCAAGAGCATTTGAATATGCGATTGAACTTGGTAAAAAAATAAAAGCTGATATTTTAATTGCAACTGACCCTGACGCAGATAGAATGGGTATAGCTATTTGGCATAACAATGAATATGTTTTACTAACTGGTAACCAAACAGGTGCAATCCTTCTTGATTATCTTGGTAAGTTTAGAAAACGTGCTGAAGTTGCTAATGTTTATAATACAATTGTTACTTCAAACTTTGCAAAAGCAATTTGTGATAAATATGGATTAAACTTAATTCAAACTTTAACAGGATTTAAGTTTATCGGTGAACAAGCAGCTTTAATTGAAGATACAAAAGAAGAATTCTTCTTCGGATATGAAGAATCTTATGGTTACGTAATCAAAGATTTTGTTCGTGATAAAGACTCTTATCAAGCAACTTTATTACTTGCTGAAGTAGCTGCATATTATAAAAACAATGGTAAAAACCTTGTTGAAGTATTAGAAGATTTATATGAAGAACACGGATTCTATACTGAAGGTGTTCAAAACATCTATCTAGAAGGTAAGAGCGGTAGCGAAAGAATTGAAAGAATTATGAGAACTTTCCAATCTTCTAAGTTTGATGCGATGAGTGGAAAGAAAATTGTTCGTATCGAAGATTATGATAAAGGTGTTGCTTATGAAGATGGTAAAGAAGAAAAACTTACATTACCTAAATCATTTGTATTAAAATACATTTTTGATGACGGTGGTTGGTTTGTTTTAAGACCATCTGGAACAGAACCTAAATTAAAAATCTATATTGCAATTGTTGAAAAAACAAAAGAACTTGCAAAAGAATTTATTGATTCATTACAAAATGAATTATCTAAATTAGTGGAGGATATTAAATAATGATTAAAGTAAATTATCAAAAAGCTGTTTCTTCAGAACAACTTAATGAAAGAAAAGAAGCAGTTTTAAAAGCTTATCAAACACTTGTTAATAAAACAGGTGCTGGTAATGATTTCTTAGGATGGTTAAGATATCCTGAAACACATGATTTAGAAGAATATGAAAGAATCAAAAAAGCAGCTAAAAAGATTAAGGATGAATCAGATATTTTAGTAGTCGTAGGTATTGGCGGTTCATATTTAGGAGCTAAAGCTGTAATTGAAGCTTTAAAACCTTATTATTCTAATGAATTAGGTTTAGAAGTAATTTTTGCAGGACACACATTATCTTCAACTTATATGAGTCAACTTCTTGAATATTTACAAGATCGTGATTTCTCAGTTAATGTAATTTCAAAATCAGGTACTACTACAGAACCTGCAATTGCGTTTAGATTATTAAAACAATTATTAGAACAAAAATATGGAAGTCGTGCTGCAAGCAGAATTTATGCTACAACTGATGCAGTAAAAGGTGCTTTACGTGTACAAGCTGATGAACTTGGCTATGAAACATTTATTGTACCTGATGATGTTGGTGGAAGATATTCATGGTTTACTGCTGTTGGTTTACTTCCAATTGCATGTGCTGGAATTGATATTGATGAATTATTTAAAGGTGCAACAAAAGCGATGAATGATTGCTACAATTTACCTTTCGAACAAAATTCAGCAATGCAATATGCAGCAGTACGTAATATCATGTACAATCAAGATAAACTTGTTGAAATTTTAGTTTCATATGAACCAAAATTATCATATATTAGTGAATGGTGGAAACAATTATTCGGTGAATCTGAAGGAAAAGATGGTGTTGGACTATTCCCTGCTAGCTTAGTTTATTCTACAGATTTACACTCAATGGGACAATATGTTCAAGAGGGTAAAAGAATTATGTTTGAAACTATTTTAAAAGTTGGTACACCTGAGGCTGATTTAGTCTTAGAAGAAGCTAGTTCAGATTTAGATGGTATCAATTATTTAGCTGGTAAAAAACTAAGCGAAGTAAATAATCAAGCAATGATGGGAACTTTACTTGCACACGTTGATGGTAATGTTCCAAATGTTGTATTAGAATTTGAAAAAATTGATAGTTATAATATCGGTTATTTATTGTATTTTATGATGTTTAGCTGTGGATTAGCTTGCTATATGCTTGAGATTAATCCATTTAATCAACCAGGAGTTGAAAGCTATAAAAAGAATATGTTCGCATTATTGGGCAAACCAGGCTATGAAGAGCTTGCTAAAATATTAAAAGAGAGGGTATAATAATGAAAAAGTTTTTAACATTAGTTTTAACATTTGTTTGTTTAGCTGTTTTTAGTACACAAACAGTATTCGCAAGCAGCTTAAGTTTCAAGAAAGGTGATGTAAAAGAAAGCTTATCTTTAATTGATGGTGTTGATTATGAAAAATTCTCTGCTACATCAGTTAATGATGAAGGTGTTAGTGGTAGTCAACAAGTAAACATGGTAAGCGTAAGCCCAATGAGTGGTGCGAAAGTAGTATCATGGGCTATTCCAAATATGAATGGTATTAAAGCTAGTACAGTTATGCAAATGGCATTAGATTACGAAGCTAAACATCCTGAATATATGGTTATCGCTGCTATTAATGATGACTATTTTGGATCAGATTCTGTAACTAAAGTATTCTCAATGAGAAACCAATCAGTTGTTGATGGTGTTGTATTACGTGATAAATCACAATATAATTATATGTATTGTGTTGGTATTGATGAAAATTTAAATTATAAAATTGCTAATCGTGGTGAAGTATTACCTACTACTGAAAAATATGTTTTAGATATTTATGATGCAAATGGTTTAGCAATTATTAAAACAATTGAAGTAGATGCATTTAATGCTGCACCTGCTGCTGGTCAAACTACTGTTTGCTATGGAATGAGCGAAAGTATTTCAGCAAGTAATGCAGAAATTTTCAATATTGAAGCATCTTCTAAATCAAGATTAACATCATATTTCTATATTGCTGGTACTGCAAAAGATAAAGTTGAAAAAACTAATCCTGATGTTCCTGCAGTAATTACTACAGATGTTGAAATTGCTAACTTATTAGATAGTGGTTGTCAAGTACGTGTTTCTAAAAAAATTGCAGGTGCTTGGTCTCAATACAATAGTGTGTTTGGTTCTGGTGCTCAAACATTAAGAAATGGTGAAATCTTATCAGCTCAAGAAATTGGTGACTATGGTCTTGATCACGTTACTGCACGTCATCCTAGAACAACAATTGGTTTTAAAGCTGATGGTTCATGTGTATTAATGGTTATTGATGGACGTCAAGATGGTATGGACGGTGTATCTGAAAGAGAAAATGCTCTTGCTTTACAACAATTAGGTTGTGTAGATGCATTCAACTTAGATGGTGGTGGATCATCAACATTCATCATTAGAAAAAATGGCGTTTTAACAGTAGTAAACTCTCCAGCTGATGGTAGTGAAAGAAGTGATGCTAACTGTTTATTAGTTGTAGCTCCAAGAACTAATATCGATATTGAAGCAACTGCAAAAGAAAATGCTGATGGTACAGCAACTATTTCTGGTTCTGCATCAATTGAGACATTAAATGGATTTAGCTATGAATCTAGTGAAATCTATATTAATGGTAATCCAACAGGTCAAAGTGCTGAATCATTTGAAATTTCAGGATTACAAGCTGGTAGAACATATAATTTATCAGTTATGTTAATTTATAAATCAGGTTCAAGTAAAGTTGGTAAATGTTTCTATAGTGAAAATATTGAAGTAGCTGGTGAAAAATCTGATAAACTTGCTGAACCTGTAATCAATGGTTTAACTATTGAAAAACAAGCTCGTGGCTTTAAATTAAATATTTCTGTTTCTGACCCATCTTTTGCAATGACTAAACTTAATGTTGTATATAATGATGGTAAAACTACTACAGCTGCTAGAAAAGTAGCGGGTGGATATTCAATTACTATTTTTAGTGATGCTGAAAAAGAATATAGATTCTCATTAGAATATAGTTATCGTACAGAAATTAATAATGTTGTTAATGAATCATTAGTTGATGCATTAGTATATAATCATGGTATGGAAGATGTTCATGAACACAAATTTGTCGATGGTAAATGTGAATGTGGTGAATTAGATCCAAATTGGGAAGCACCTCATGAACATGAATTTGTTGATGGTAAATGCGAATGTGGTGAACTTGAACCAGAACATGAACATGAATTCGTAGATGGTAAATGTGAATGTGGTGAATTAGATCCAGAACATGAACACGAATTTGTTGATGGTGAATGCGTTTGTGGTGAAAAAGAAAAAACAGATGAAAAACCAAACAATAATGTTGGTGGAATGAACTGTCCAATGGGATTTGTTTCAATTCTTCCATTAATCGGTGCTGCTGCATTATTATTAATTAAAAAAAGAAAATAGTTAATTAAAAAATAAAGGTCTGAAAAGACCTTTATTTTAATTTACTTGATAAATTAAACAATTTATGATAAAATATATTAAATATAAATTGTAGGTGAAAAAATGGTTATTAAATATCAATTAATTAAAAAAGATCCTCGCTCGATGGCGAGATTAGGTGTAGTAACTACGCCTCATTCAACATTCGAAACACCAATCTATATGCCAGTTGGAACGCAAGCTACGGTTAAAACACTTAGTCGTGAAGAACTAATTGATTGTGGTGCAAAAATTATTTTAAGTAATACTTATCATTTATGGTGTCAACCTGGTAACGATGTAGTTGCTGAAGGTGGTGGACTTCATAAATTTATGAACTGGGAAAGATCTATTTTAACAGACTCTGGTGGATTCCAAGTTTTCTCTTTAGCAAAACTTCGTGATATTAAAGAAGAAGGTGTTACATTTAAACATCACAAAAGTGGTAAAAAGATGTTTTTATCTCCAGAATTAGCTATTGAAATTCAAAATGACTTAGGCAGTGACATTATGATGTGTTTGGATGAATGTCCACCATATCCTGCAACTAAAGAATATTTAGAAAATTCAGTTGCTAGAACAATTCGTTGGGCTAAAAGATGTTATGATGCTAACCGTAATCGTGATACTCAAGGTTTATTTGGAATTGTACAAGGTGGTAATATTCCGGAACTTAGAATTCATTGTGCTGAAGAATTGAAAAAAATTCCATTTGATGGTTATGCTATTGGTGGTTTAAGTGTTGGAGAACCAAAAGAAATTCAAAATGAAGTATTGACTTATACTACACCATGTTTACCTGAGGATAAACCTCGTTACTTAATGGGTGTTGGATCACCGGGTGCTATTTTAGATGGTGTAGAACGTGGTATTGATATGTTTGACTGTGTACTAGCTACTCGTATTGCAAGACACGGTACTGCAATGACTTCAATTGGTCGTAAACTTTTAAAAAACAAAGAGTTTGAAAGAGATTTTACTCCTCTAGATAAAGAGTGTGATTGTTATTGTTGTAAAAATTATACAAAAGCTTATTTACATCATTTAATTAAAGCAGAAGAAATGTTAGGACAAAGATTAATTAGTATTCATAATACGCACTTCCTTTTAAAATTAATGGAAAATATTCGTCAAGCTATTAGAGAAGATCGATTCTTAGAATTTAAACAAGAATTCTATGAAAAATATGGACTTGATAAGAGTGATAAGGATTTCTAATGAAAAAATTATTATCAATAATTAGTTTATTTTTATTAATCTTTACACTTGCTAGTTGTAAAGATAAAACTATTAAAATGGAAAACGGCGTAGTAATGACACTTAATGAAGAACTTAAAGATGCCATTACAATGAAAACTAATCCACCACATTTATCTTTTGCTTATGAAGGTACATATAATGTTTACGAAACAAGTTCTTTATTAGGTTATATTTTTACAAAAAATGATAATTTAAAATTAAGTAATGATTTTTACAATCACTTGAAGAAATTCAAAAATTCATATTATGTTGTTTCAGAAATTGTTCAAGAATATGATAATCCAAATGCAATCTTTGGTGATAAAAAAGTTCCACTTGATGAAAATACTAAATCAGTTGAATATACAATCGTAACATGGGATACTGATGGTACGCGTTATTCTTATATGTTCAGAAGTTTTATTTCTGGCGGTGTTAGATATTTTGCATATACTTATAGTACTGGAATAACAATGAGTATTGAAGTACCATTAATTGTACAAAAAATTGATAATAAACAACAAATATTCATGATCGCATTACCGTTTAATACTGCTTATAAATTAGGTGCAAATACTAAAGTAGATAAATTGTTATCAAAAGAAGAATATTTACAAGACAATTATCACACATTTGAGTATCCATCTGCAATTTCTAATGTAGAAGATAAGGCGAAAGCAATTCAAGAATGGTATAGCCAATATTGTAATGGTCGATTTGAAAATGACCAATTTGTATTTGAATATTTGGGTATTAAATATAATGTAAACTTTACAAGTACCAACTTTAAAATTTATGTAGCTTAAAAAATGATGCAATTTTATTGCATCATTTTTATAATATTATATTTGTTGTAAATTTGTCGAAAATTTGATATAATTAATAAAAATTAAGGAGTTAATATGAACAATTATAGTAAATTAATCGATTCACATATGATTTCATTTAAAGAAGTAATTGTAAAAAATTACAAAAAGATTGGTCTAAATGAAATTGAAACAATGATTATTATTCTTTTATATGAACAAAAAAAGACTAACAATACATTATCAATATCATCACTATTAGAATTAGTTACATTATCAGAATATGACTTATCAACTATGATTGTTAATTTAGTTGAAAGAGGATATGTAGAATTAGTTATCGAAGATAATATGGAAGAACATTTTTTGCTTACTCCAACTATTGAAAAATTAGGTGAAGTATTAGAACAAAATGATAAAAAACCTAGAAATGTTGATCTTGAACTTGCTAAAGTAGTTTCATATATTGAATCACTTTATCAAAAACAATTAGCTGTTAATGATTTTAAAGTTATTGATCGCTGGGTTGAAGAAGGTTATACATTTGAACAAATTTCTGATGCTGTTTTAGAAAGCGTAAAAGCAAAGAAAACAAATGTTAAATATGCTGATGCTATTTTAGTAGGACGTAAATCACATGAAAAAGCTACAAATATTGATCCAGAATTACAAGAGGTTTTACAACAAATAAATGTTAAACGTCGATAGTAATACTTTAATTAATGAATTAGAACAATTGTTTCCTGATGCTAAATGTGAATTAACTTATAGAAACATTTATGAACTAAGTGTTGCAGTGATTCTAAGTGCACAAACAAGTGATGTAAGTGTTAATAAGGTCACTCCATTTTTGTTTACAGCGTATCCTACAATTAATGATTTAGCAAATGCAAAATATGAGAATGTCTTTGATATTATCAGTCCTTTAGGATTAGCTAAACGAAAAGCAGAATATATTATTAAATTTGCAAAAACTGTTCTAGATAAATATCAAGGTATCGTACCAAATACAATCGAAGAACTCATAACTATTCCTGGAATTGGTCGAAAAACTGCCAATGTAATTATAAGTGAAGGATATGGTCTTCCAGGACTTGCTGTTGATGTCCATGTTACACGTGTTAGTAAAAGATTAGGGCTAGCGAGTGATGCTGCAAATCCTGACCAAATTGAGGTTATTTTGAAAAATTATATACCGAAAGAATTATGGCACAATATGCATCATAAATTGATTTTTATGGGAAGATATTTGTGCAAATCACAAAAACCAGATTGTTATAGATGTCCTTTTACGAAAAATTGTTTATATTATAACGCTAAATAATACAAAAAAAACCCCTTCTGTATTGTATAATACAAAAGGGGTTTTTATTATGCAAATAAAAGTATTTGACTGTGAACACGAAAAAGACTTAGAATACGAAGTAAATGGTTGGTTAAAAGATGTACCTGATGAATATATTGTTGATATTCAATATCGACTTGGTATAATGTATGATGAACGTAGCCAAATATATTGTTATAGTTGTATGGTTATTTATCGCTCGGATTTAGAAGATTTTTTAAATCGTCAAAAGAAGGGTCGATATAAATAGTTTTTTGATTTGTGTATGTAACAAAACAACCTTTCATTCCAGGAACCTTTTTAATGTTTTTTACTTCAGTATAATCAATTGGAACACTATTTGATTTATCATATTTAGAATTTAAACCAGCTAAATGAGCAGCAATTCTAATGTTTCTTTCTTCTAAATGATTTGTTCTAAGGATTACATGGGCACTTGGCATATCTTTAACATGGAACCAGTAATCATTGTTTTTTGCAAAACTATGTGTAAGATAATTGTTTTGTAGGTTGTTTTTACCAACGAAAAATTCTGAACCTTCAATTGAATATTTAGTAATATTTTTAATTGAATTTTGTTTTGTTTTAGTTATTTTTTTATTTTCCTTTAAATAATTATTAGCAATTAGTTCAGCTTTTATATCATTCATTTCAACTGTATTAACAAACTCAATTTGTGATAAAATCGTATTTAGATAAATTATTTCATTTTTTGCAATCTCGATTTGTTCATTAATATGCTTTTCTGCATTAATTGATTTTTTATAATTTTTAAAATACATTTGCATATTTTCAGTTGGAGTTTTTAAAGGATTTAAAGTAATAGTGTAATCCTCAGTGTCATCAAAACTACGAAGTGTAATAGTAGTAGTTCCTTTCTTTATATTATATAAGGAAGACTGAAGAAGTTGACCTTTTATTAAATCATCAGCGTGACTTTTTGAAGATTCAAGATCACCTTCTAAGTTGGTAATTTTAGAAGTTAGAAGATTAATTTTGTTTTTTAATAACTTTTGAATTCTATGAAAATCTGGATTATCGGCTTTTACGTTTTCTTTAAATTGTTCATTCAATAATTCAGAGATTGTATTAAATGATTTTTTAGGTGCATTTATCGAATACAAATTATATGGACTAAAAATTTGTTTTTTATCTAAAAAATAGATCGTTGGACACAAATTTTGTTTAATGAATTTTTCCACAGAACCAATAGTTTTTATTTCTTCTTTATGTATTTTTGAAGCGCCTTCAACTAAATTTATGTCTTCAATATCAATATCATTTGTAAAAGGATTTAATAATCCTCTTGTATCAGGGAATTGATATGTTGCTTTTGGAATCATAATTCTTGTAGTATCATCGCTTGGAAAGTGTTTTCGCATTACATCAAGAATTTGATAATTTGGTAATGTAAGAATAAGATTAGATGATCTACCCATTAATTCAATAATAAGATTGTATATAATTGTATCACCAAGTTCATTTTTGTTTTCGATTTTTACGATAACAATACGGTCATTTTCAATTTGAATGATTTCTTTAATGATACCACGCTCTAAATATTTTCTCAGTACCATACAAAAATTATATGGATTAAGTGGTGATTGTGGTTTTTCATTTATTAAATAGAATCTTGGATTGTTATAAGACATGGAAATCAAGAAATTATATGTATGGTGGTTATGTATTTGTAATATAATATCTGTAGGATTAGGTTGAATAATTTTATTTATTCGACCATTACTTAAATTATTATTTAGTTCTGAAACTAAATGATGTATTAGAATTCCATCAAATGCCATAAGTAATACCTCCTTTCTTTTATTATATCATAATTTAAAGTAAAAAGATATTTTTATACTTGAAAAATTAAATAAATTATGCTATAATAAGAACTATAATGGAGGCATTTATGAAACTAAATCAAAAAGGTTTATTAATTGTTTTATCTGGTCCATCTGGCGTGGGAAAAGCGACTGTACGTCAAGCTTTATTTAAATCACCTGACCATAAATTTACATATTCAGTATCTATGACTACAAGAAAACCAAGACAAGGTGAGATTGATGGTCAAGATTATTATTTTGTTACGGAAGAAGAATTTGTAAAACGTATTAAAGAAGGTAAATTCTTAGAATATGCAAAATTCGTTGGAAATTATTATGGAACACCTATGGAACAAGTTCAACAAATGATTGATCAAGGTGATGAAGTAGTATTAGAAATTGAAGTAGAAGGTGCGATGCAAGTAAAAGCCAAAATGCCTGATGCAGTACTTGTGTTTATTGCGCCTCCAACATATGGAGCATTAAAAACACGTTTATTAGGACGTGGTACAGAAACAGAAGATATCATTATGGAAAGAGTCAGCAAAGCTCATCGTGAATTAACACTTGCTGCTGGTTATGACTATATTGTAATTAATGATGATGTTGACAATGCTGCAGATAGAATTAAAGCTATTATTCGTGCAGAACATGCAAAATGTCGAAGAAGCTTAAACGGATATTTACAATTATTGGAGGAAACGAAAGATGAATAATCAAAAAGGTATGCGTTATCCATCAATTGACCAATTAGCTGATAAAACAAGTTCTAAATATCGTCTTGTTATGGCAGTAGCTAAACGTGCTTTGGAAATTGATGAATCTAAAACAACTTATATGGAACATCCTTCTAACAAGAAAAGTATAGGTCTTGCATTAGAAGAGATTAAGTCTGATAAAATCTTAATTAAATAGTATATTAATTGAAAGACTAATTGTATATACGATTAGTTTTTTTATAGAAGGGAGGGAAATATGAATAATATCCAAATAGATGATCATATTATCAATGATTATTTAAATGGTAATGATCTTTCGATATATCGAAATGATGATGTGTTTTCATTAGGTAAAGATCCTTTAGGAAATGAAATCAATATCTTTACTGAACCTAACCCGAATTTAATTGAAAAAGCTAAACTTATTACTCATGGATTTATTGAAGAAATTAAAAAGATTAATTTTTCCGAAGATCCAAAAATTTTAAAATATATTCCTAATATTAATGAATTAGAATCATTCATAACTATTAAATTAGTTACAGGATTACCTCATGGCATGCGTAGAATGTTTAGAGGAGGTAATGGAGATGGTATCGTAATAGTCATAGACGTTATTAACGGTTTACTAGATGATGATGCAAATGACTTGTATATTGAAGAATTTGCTAATTATATAAGATATGCTGTACTGTTAATGATTCTAGATGCTTCAATGGGTACAAATGAAGAAAATTCAGTTGAAACTTTGGCTCATGCAATATTCACATCAAGTTATGCAGAATATTTAAGTGGTGCTAATCAATTAGAAAAACTAGACGAAATTAGTTTAGTTAAATTCTGGGAATATACAGAATACCAAACAATTAAAAAAGTGCTAAAAAAGAAACGTAGTTCTGACGTTACTGCCTTTATGGGAATGGTCGTAAATAGCAATCCAGAAATGGTAGTGTTAGGTGTTACAGGAAAAAGATTTTTAAATTGTATTGAGGATGAAAATGAGATTTTTGAAACTTTCCAAAAAGGTCATGTTGAATTCTTAAAAAGCATATTAAAAAATCGCGAAAATAAACAATCAATTTTATTACCAAACATGTTTACATTAGTTAACCGTTTATTAATTTTATTAGTTATGGGTTATATTGCTTGGTCAATAGGTGGATTTTTATTTGGTGAATCATTATATAACCGAGTATTTTACATTTATCCATTAATTATATTTATTACTTGGCTTTTTAAAGATTTACTAGCTTATAAATTAGAAATTAAAACATTGAAGAGATTCTTTGTTTCTGGAATAGTAATGGCAATAGTATCAGTTGCTTATATGTTAATAGTATTATAGGAGAATAAAATGAAAAAAGTAGTTATATCAAATCATCCAGTTATTAAACACAAATTATCTATTATTCGTGATGTTAATACACCACACTATTTATTTAATCAACTAGTAAATGAAGTTGGTCAATTAATGGCTTATGAAGCTACAAAAGATTTAGAAACTAAAACTGTAAGTGTTGAAACACCATTACAAGTTGCTGAATTTGAAAAATTACATGACAATGTTGTTATTGTTCCAATTTTACGTGCTGGACTTGGGATGGCTGATGGAGTTCGTGCCATTTTACCACATGCTAAAGTAGGTCACTTAGGTTTATATCGTGATGAAGAAACTTTAGAAACAAAAGAATATTTAAATAAACTTCCAAGTACAATTAAAGATTCAGTAGTTTTATTAGTTGATCCAATGCTTGCAACTGGTAATACAGTTGTTTATGCATCAACTTTGTTAAAAAATGCTGGCGTTAAAAAGATTATTTATATTGGTTTAGTTGGAGTTGATTATGGTATTGAAAATGTACATCGTAATCATCCTGATGTAGATATCTATCTTGCTGCAAAAGATGAAAAATTAAATGAAAAAGGATATATTTTACCTGGATTAGGCGATTGTGGTGACCGCTTGTTCGGAACTAAGTAGGTGTCAAATGAAATTTATTGAACAAGATGTAAAAGAAGTACTAGTTTCAAGTGAACAAATTGAAGAACGTTCAATGGAACTAGCTGCTGTTTTAGAAAAAGATTATGCTGATAAAGATCCGATTTTTCTTTGTTTATTAAATGGTGCTTTACCATTTATGGCAACTTTAGTTAAAAAGATTCGTACACATATCGAATTTCAATGCGTAAAAGTTTCAAGTTATTCTGGTACAGAATCTACTGGAAGCGTATCTTTTGGAAGTTTTGACGTAAATAAAATTAAAAATCGCGACGTTGTAATTGTTGAAGATATTGTAGATACTGGCTTAACTATTAAAAAAGTAACAGAATATCTTTATTCTCTTGGTGCTAAATCTGTTGAAGTAGTAACTTTACTAGACAAACCTTCAAGAAGAGAAGTTGAAGTAAAACCAAAATATGTTGGTTTTGTTGTACCAAATTTATTTGTTATTGGATTTGGACTTGATTATAACGAAAAATATCGTAACTTACCTTATGTTGGAGTATTAAAAGAAGAAGCAATTTAATAAGTAAAAAAATGATATTTTGTTTTTTAAATATCATTTTTTATATTCAGCAAAAAATCACATTTATTTCATTTTAAGAAAAGGTTGGTGTGGTAAAATGATTAAAAAGTATTTAAATAGATTTATTGGAACAAAAGAATTTTATAAAATGGTGTTAGTAATTGTTATACCGATTGCTTTACAACAACTATTAACTCAATTTGTATCATTACTTGATAATATCATGATTGGTGTTTTAGGTACTGAACAAATGTCGGGAGTTGCAATAAGTAATCAAATAATGATGGTATTTAATCTAGCAGTATTTGGAACTAT
>CAJGDR010000008.1 GCA_904502205.1 uncultured Bacilli bacterium | reverse complement strand
GTCTGAATATCAAGATAAATTTTTAAATGAATTTGATTTAAATTTCTTTAAAGAATACGGAACAAAAGTATTACTTGGTAATTTAAAGAAAGACTTAGAAAGATTTAATGTAAATTTTGATGTTTGGTTTAGCGAAAAAAGCCTTTATGCATCTAATTCAGTAGAAGAAGTTTTAACAAGACTTAATGAATTAGGATATTTATATGAACATGAAGATGCAAAATGGCTAAAAACATCTGAACTTGGTGATGAAAAAGACCGTGTAGTAGTTAAGAGTGATGGAAGTTACACTTATTTATTACCGGATATTGCATATCATGCTAATAAACTATCTCGTGGATTTGATCATTTAATCAATGTACTTGGTGCTGACCATCATGGATATGTTAACAGATTAAAAGCTGCTGTTACAATGTTAGGGGGTAATGCTAATATCATTGATGTTGAACTATTACAAATGGTAAGAGTAATGGAAGATGGTCAAGAAGTAAAAATGAGTAAAAGAAGTGGTAAAGCAATTACTTTAATCGATTTAATTGATGAAGTTGGTAGTGATGCTTTAAGATATTTCTATGTTTCTAAAGCTTTGAATACACATATGGACTTAGATTTAGATGTAATGCGTAAAAAATCTAATGAAAATCCAGTATTCTATGCTCAATATGCTTATGCTCGTGTAGCTAGTGTATTTAGAAAGTTTACTGAAGCTGGAAATGTTTATCATACAGTTACAGAATTTAATAATATCAATAAAGCAAAAGTTAAAAATATTTGTTTAACTCTTCTAAAATATCCTGTTGTTATTGAAGAAGCTGCAAGCAAACATCTAGTGCATAAAGTATGTCACTATATTGATGAACTTGCATATCAATTACATAGTTTCTATAATGAAGAGAAAATTATTACAGATAATATTAATGAAACACTTGAAAAGCTTACTATTTTAAAAGCACTTCAAACAGTACTTAAAGATGCCTTAAATACTTTAGGTATCAACACATATGAACAAATGTAATTTTTCGTAGAATGAGCTGACAACTCAGGAGAAAAACGTACCGAAAACGTTAAAATGGAAACTAAGAGCAATTGAACTTGAAATAAGGTGGTACCGCGGAAGAAATTTCGTCCTTATAAGTTTTTTTGCTCGTTTTTTTTAGGAGGTAATTATGAAAATAGGTAAATTAAAAGGAACTTTAGATTACTTTGGCGATTCAATAAAAAGATTTCAAACAGTATGTAACGCTTCAAGAAAAATTTGTGAAGCATTTGGATATGAAGAAGTAATTACACCTGTAATTGAATCAATCGACGTGTTTGTTAGATCAGCAGGTGAAAACTCAGATATCGTTGGTAAAGAAATGTATACATTCAACGATCGTGGGAATAGAATGATTGCGTTAAAACCTGAATCAACAGCAAGTGTTATGAGAATGGTAGTTGAAAACAAGATCTATGCTAATCCAGGTGTTAAAAAATACTATTATTTATCACCAAACTTTCGTTATGAAAGACCACAAGCAGGTAGATATCGTCAATTTTATCAATTTGGTGTAGAAACACTTTGTGAAGAAAGTCCATATTTAGATGCCGAAGTAATTTTAGTTGCTTATAGAATATTAGAAGAATTAAAAATTAATAATGCTAAAGTATATTTAAATACTTTAGGAAGTGACGAAACAAGAAAAAATTACACAAAAGCTTTAAAAGCATATTTTGAACCATATGTTTCTGAACTTTGTGATGACTGCAAACGTCGTTTTGAAAAAAATCCACTTCGTATGTTAGATTGTAAAGTAGATGCTCAAACAGAAATCATGAAAAATGCACCTAAAATTAGTGATTATTTAAGTGAAGAAGATGATACTTACTTTAAAGAATTATGTAAAACTTTAGATGCGTTAAATGTACCTTATGCAATTAATAGTCGTTTAGTTCGTGGACTTGATTATTATACAAACGATATTTTTGAAATTATTTATGAAAAAGAAAATAGTCCATATAATGGTTTAGCACTAATTGCAGGTGGTAGATATAATAACTTAGGTCAAGAATTTGATGGCCCACAAATTCCAAGTATTGGATTTGGTATGGGTGTTGAAAGAATGATTGGCGTTTTAGAAGAAAATGGTTATGATGACAATTCCAACAAGAAAACTAAAGTAGCAGTTATTACAATGAGTAATGCTTGTAAAGTAGAAGGAATTAGACTTGCAGATTATTTAAGAAAAAATAATCTTGAAGTATTTATTGATTACAAAAATAACAATTTAAAACCACAATTTAAATTATGTGATCGTGAAAATGTTGAGTTCATTTTAATTATTGGTGATGATGAAGTAGCAAATAATGTAATCAGAGTAAAAAATGTACTTGAAAATGTACAAGAAGATATTAATATTGAAGATTTGAATAAATATTTTGAATTAAAAGAGGATGAAATTTATGCGTACAAACACTAATGGTGAATTAAGAATAACAGATGTAAATAAAGTAGTTACTTTAACTGGATGGGTAAGTAAGAAAAGAGACTTAGGTGGATTAGTATTTGTTGACTTACGTGACAGATATGGTATTACTCAATTAATCGTTGAGCCAGAAAATAAATGCTATGATTTAGCAGTTAGTTTAAAAATGGAATATGTTATTAAAGTAACTGGTAAAGTTGTTGAAAGAAGCAGCAAAAACCCAAATATGCCTACTGGTGATATTGAAGTTTTAGTTGATGAATTAACAATTTTAAACGAAGCTGAACTTCCACCACTACTAGTTCAAGATCAAACTGATGCTCTTGAAGAAACTAGAATGCGTTATCGTTATTTAGATTTAAGAAGACCAACAATGCAAAATAATTTAGTTTTACGTCATAAAACTTGCATGGCTATTCGTAATTATTTTGATGAACTTAACTTTGTTGAAGTTGAAACACCAATTTTAGGTAAATCTACACCTGAAGGTGCTCGTGACTTCTTAGTTCCATCACGTGTACATCAAGGTTCTTTTTATGCTTTACCACAATCACCACAACTTTATAAACAATTATTAATGGTTTCAGGTATGGATCGTTATTTCCAAATTGTTAAATGTTTCCGTGATGAAGATTTAAGAGCAGATAGACAACTTGAATTTACACAAGTCGACCTTGAAATGAGTTTCGTAGATGAAATTGATGTTCAAAATGTTACTGAAGGATGTTTAAAACGTGTTTGGAAAGAAGTTTTAGGTCAAGATATCGTTACTCCATTCCCTCGTATGAAATTTGAAGATGCAATGAACAATTATGGTAGCGATAAACCAGATACTCGTTTTGAAATGTTACTACAAAATATTACTGAATGGGCAAACAAATTAGACTTTACTATCTTCAAAGATAATATTGCAGCTGGTGGTGCTGTAAAAGCAATTGTTGCTAAAGGTGCTGCTGCTAAATATTCTCGTAAAGAAATTGATCGCTTAACTTTAGTTGCTAAAAAATACCACGCAAAAGGACTTGCATGGGTTAAATATGAAGATGCTATGAGCGGATCAATCGCTAAATTTATAACTGAAGAATTACAAGAAGAATTAGTTTCTCTTTTAAATCTTGAAAAAGGTGACTTAGTTTTAATTGTTTCTGATACATTACAAAATGCAAATACAAGTTTAGGTGCTTTACGTTTAACATTAGGTCATGAATTAGGTTTAATTGATGAAGATAAATTTAATTTCTTATGGGTAGTTGATTGGCCACTATTTGAATATAGTGAAGAAGACGGAAGATACGTTGCAGCTCATCACCCATTTACATCTCCTAAAGATGGTCATGAAGAATTAATGTTAGAACATCCTGAGCTTACAAAAGCTAAAGCTTATGACGTTGTTTTAAATGGTTATGAACTTGGTGGCGGAAGTATTCGTATTTTCAATCAAAATACTCAATCTAAAATGTTTAAAGCAATTGGCTTAACTGATGAAGAAGTTCAAGTTAAGTTCTCATACTTTGTTGATGCATTAAAATATGGTACACCTCCACATGGTGGTTTAGCATTAGGACTTGATAGACTTGTAATGTTAATTACTAAAAATAATAACTTACGTGAAGTTATTGCATTCCCTAAAGCTGCTAGTGCTAAATGTTTAATGAGTAACTGTCCAACTCCTGTTGCAGATGCTCAACTTGATGAATTAAAAATAAAGGTAAACGAATAATATGAAAGATCAAAACTATATCTCTTGGGATAAATATTTTATGGGAGTTGCAAAACTTTCAAGCATGAGAAGTAAAGATCCAAGTACTAAAGTAGGTGCGTGTATTGTAAATACCGAAAAAAGAATTATCGGTATTGGATATAACGGATTCCCATTTGGATGTGATGATGACACATTCCCTTGGGAAAGAGAAGGTGACTATTTAGATTGTAAATATCCTTATGTAGTTCATGCTGAACCTAATGCAATTCTTAATTCAACAAATAATTTACAAGGTGCATCTATTTATGTAACTTTATTCCCATGTAATGAATGTGCTAAATTAATCATTCAAGCCGGAATTAAAGAAGTTGTATACATGGATGACAAATATTCTGGTACTCCATCAGATTTAGCATCAAAGAAGATGTTTGAAGCTGCTGGTGTTAAAACTAGAAAAATTGATAAATTTGATGTGAAGTTTGAATAATGAAGAAATTTTTTAAACAAAATATATTTATTATTATTCCTTTATTTATAGTATCGATTTTTGTAGTAGCATGCGCTTTTATTAAAATCGATTACGAAATAACATCTCCTGGACATATCAATAAAGTTCAAAATGTTATTAATGTTGAAAATTCATATTCATCTGCAGGTTCTTTTAATACAACATCAGTTTATGTTAATGAAAAGTGTACTATTTTACAATATTTACTTGCACAATTCTCAAAGGCTGTTATTATTGAACCGGTTAGTGAAATTATAGATGGAACAAGTGTTAGAAATAGTAAATCTGGTCAAATTCAAAAAAATAATAGTATTAATAATTCAGTTATTTGTGCATATCAAAAAGCAGGTTTTGATATTGAATACGAATATGTTGGTGTAATTGTACATACATTAGCAATAGATGCAACTTTAGATCTTGAAGTTGGTGATATTATTTCAGCTGTTTGTGGATATGAGTTTGATTCAATGACTGAATTTTACCAATTATATAATGCTGCTAGAATGAGTGAATTATATTTTGATTTATCAAGTGGTACTTGTAAATTACCGATGACGGTAAATGGTGTTGAAAAAATAGTATCAACTAATGAAATTGAATATACAGAAGAAGGAAATGCATATCCGGTATTTGGTTTTTACATTTATGATCAATATGAGATCACAGTTGATTCTACAAATCCTAAATATACGATTTCTAAAACTAATACAGGTGGACCTAGTGGCGGTTTAATGCAAACACTTGCGGTTTATGATAGTTTAACTTCTGATGATTTAACTAATGGTTTGCTAATAGCAGGCACTGGAACAATTAACATTGATGGAACAGTCGGTGCTATAGGTGGTATGTATTCTAAAATTTTTACTGCATATTATTCTGGTTGTGATATATTCTTTGTTCCATATTACGAAAGTAGTAGTGCAGAAACAAATTATCAAGAGGCTTTAAGAGCTTATGAAGCATTAGGAAAACCAGATGATTTTATTATTGTTCCTGTTTCAACTTTTCAACAAGCTGTTGATTATTTAGAAAAACTAGGTGATAATAATGCGTAAGATGTTTAAGAAATATTTTGAAATTTC
This sequence comes from uncultured Bacilli bacterium, assembly GCA_904502205.1. Next base: position 14,933 of record CAJGDR010000008.1, on the reverse strand, counting down.
AAAGATTTTTGAAAGTGATTTACTAGACAAAAAGACATCAAGAAAAATAAGTGTTATTTCAATTTTATTTGCGTTACCAGTAATGATTATTTACGCAATAATATTGTTTACAGCATGCACGATTTTTAGTGGTAAAATGCCAATCTTAGATGCATTTATTTGGATAATGCCGCTATTTGTATGTTTATTTTTTGGTTTAGTATCATTATTTACAATTCAATTATATAAAAATTATTTACCAGAACACGAATTAATTCAAAATGTGAAAAATTGGCAATTCTTTTTAATTGGTTTAATCAATCCTTATGTTGTTGGTTTTTCAATAGTTACTTCTGTTTTAATGTGTTTTGTATTATAGGAGGCAGTATGATAATATACGGTATTTTATTAACTGTAATGCTTGTTTTATTAGACCAAATATCAAAGTATGTTATTTTCACAACAATTGGTTTGCATAAAGCTGTTCCTGTTGTTGATGGTTTCTTTAGATTATATGGTGTTTATAATACCGGTGCTGCATTCAGTATATTAAATGATCATTCATGGATTTTATTAAGTATAAGTATTATATCAACAATTGTAATATCTTATTTTATGAAAGATTTTTCATTAAAAAGAAGACCACTTTATAGTATATCGCTTGTATTGATTTTAAGTGGTTGTATAGGTAATATGATTGATCGTATGTTTAATGGTTACAAAGTTTATGACTTTATTGATTTAGAGTTTATGAACTTTGCAATATTTAATATTGCTGATTGTTATTTAACAGTTGGTGTTATAATGATGGCTGTATTTTTATTGTTTTTTGAACAAAAAGATCCACTGAGTCTAAAATTTAAATCAAACAAAGAGGAAAAAATCGATGAATAAAATTGTGTTAATTTGTCAAGAAGGTCCTATTCGTGTTGATAAATTTATTGCTGTTAATATGGACAAAAGTAGAAGTGAAGTTCAAAAATATTTTGAAGAATCAGAAGTTTTAGTAAATGGTAAAGTTGCTAAAAGTAGCTTAAATATTAATTCTGGTGATACTGTTGAATTTGAAGTTCCAGATGCAGTAGAAGCTAAAATTGAAAAACAAAACATTGAATTAGACGTAGTTTACGAAGATTCGGATGTAATTGTTGTCAATAAACCAACAGGTATGGTCGTTCATCCAGCTAATGGACATTACAACGATACATTAGTTAATGCTTTGATGTATCATTGTACTGATTTATCATCTATAAATGGTGAAATTAGACCAGGAATTGTTCATAGAATTGATAAAGATACTTCAGGATTACTTGTTGCTTGCAAAAATGACTTTGCTCATAACTCAATTGCAGAACAATTAAAAGCCAAAACATCAACTAGAAAATATATTGCAATTGTATATGGTAACTTTGATCACAATTTTGGAAAGATTGAAGCTCCAATTGCACGAGATCCACAAAATCGTTTGAAAATGGCTGTTGTTAAAGGTGGTAAAGAATCAGTTACAACATTTAAAGTTTTAGAACGATTTGGAGAATATACATTACTTGAATTAAAATTAGAAACTGGAAGAACTCATCAAATCAGAGTTCATATGGCATATATTGGACATCCAGTTTTAGGGGATCCATTATATGGACCAAAAAAAGTTATTGGTGAATATGGACAATATTTACATGCTAAAACTTTAGGTTTTAAACATCCTAGAACTAATGAATATATGGAATTTACATCAGAACTTCCAGATTTCTTTTTAGAAATGATCGAAGAATTAAAAAAATAAGCACTCATTTGAGTGCTTATTCTTCATTATAGTCTTTTAATTTGATATTATTGTTTTTTGCGTATTCAATAATACGTTGTGTATTTGCAAATTTCTTTTTAGCAATATGGTTTAGAATGTTAAATCCATATGATTTAATGATGCCGACAGCTTGACGGTCAACTGCACCTCCAGCTCCTTTTAGAAGTTCAACTTTAACTTCTTTTGAAAGTTCATGCATTTCTTTTAGGAACGCTGCACGAGCTAAAATTGATGCCGCTGCAATACTTACGTGAACTCTTTCGCCTTTTGGAATAAGAATAACATCTTTTTCAACATTTTGAAGTTTACGTAGATAATGAAGATATTTCTCTTTTGGAGTAAATTCATCAATTAATATAGCTTCAGGCTTTACATTATTAAGTTTTTTTAGTATACTATTAATAGCATTATTGTGTAAACAAGCTTTAATAAAGTTCATGTTGTCATCTTCAGTTTTATGTAATGAGTTAAATTTCTCTGGGGATAATACTAAAATAGAACATGTTACAATATTTTTAAGTTTTAAGGCTAAATCAATAATAACATCATCCATTAATAATTTAGAATCTTTAACGCCTAAACGTTTAAGTGTTTCAATTTGATCACTACGTACGTAACAACTACAAACAACAATTGGACCGAAGTAGTCACCAGTACCAACTTCATCACATCCTATTGCACTCATTGTTTGATACATAGCGTAATTAGATTCTGCTTCTTTTTCAATAGGTAGATTAAATTTTTTTGCCCAAATATTGTATTCTCCATCTTCGGATTTTCCTTGGAATAGTACAGTATTTGTTGTGTAAAATGTTACACTAACATTTTCCATTTTGGCTCTTGCAATAGTATGAGTATTTTCGCCTTTTATTAGGTAACCATCATAATATTCTAGCATTTCTTTGATTTGAGCGGCAGTAGCATTGATTGTATGACTCATATTATTCCTCCTATTTTTAAAAGTACACTATATTATAACATATTTATAAAATTTTTTTATGCAAAGAGGTAAAAAAATGAACAAATTTGAGAAAAAATTAGAAATAGATATAATCTTAGATAATTTAAAAGACATTTGTATTATCGAAAAAACTAAAAAAATTGTCGATAATTTAAAACCAAGTACAGATTTATTGTATTTAAACAATGAACTTGATAAAGTAGATGAAGCTTTACAAATTGTTGAACGTATGGATCGTGCACCAATTATGATTTCTGAAGAATACGAAACTTGTGTTAAACTTGCAGAAAAAGGAAGCACTTTATCAGGTGAAGAATTATATTTAACAATAAAATTATATAATACTATCAAACATAATAGTTTATTTTTAAACTCTTTGAAAAAAGAAAATATTAATACTATACATTATGAAGAATACGTTAATAATTTATATATTAATGAGTACTTATATAGTAGTTTGAAGAAAAGTATAGGTGATGATGGTGAAGTTTTAGATAATGCAACTCAACAACTTGCAAGTATTCGCCATAGACTACATACAATAGATGCTAGAATCAAACAAAAATTACAAGAAATATTAGGTAAAGAAGCTGCAAAACTATCACAAAATACAATTTCAATCCGTGATGGTCATTATGTTTTACCTGTTAGAGCAGAATATAAGAACAGTTTTAAAGGAAACTTATTAGATGTTTCTGGTAGTCAACAAACAGTTTATATCGAACCACAACAAATAGTAGAGTTAACGGCCAAAAAAGCTGAACTTATTCAAGAAGAAAAAATTGAAGTTGAAAGAATTTTAAGATTTTTAAGTAAAGATATTGGTAATGAAGCAACAATCCTTTTAGAAAATTATAGTATAATCGTTAATATCGATTTAATGTTTGCTAAAGCGATGCTTGCTAAAAAACATAATGCTGAAAGACCAAGTATTAATAATAATCTAATTTTAGATTTAATAGATGCAAGACATCCTTTACTAAAAGTAAAAAAAGTAATCCCTAATAATATTTCTTTTGATAAATATCAAGGAATTGTTATTACTGGTCCAAATACGGGTGGTAAAACTGTATTATTAAAAACAGTTGGATTATTAACTTTAATGACAAAATATGGTTTATTAATACCGGCATCAAAGAAAAGTAATGTAATGATTTATGATAATGTATTCTGTGATATTGGTGATGATCAAAGTATAGAGTCAAATCTATCAACATTTTCTGCTCATATGACAAATATTGTTAACATTATTGAAAATGTAACACCTAATTCATTAGTTTTATTTGATGAAATTGGTGGCGGAACTGATCCTACTGAAGGTTCTAATCTTGCAATTGCGATTTTAGAATATTTAGTTAATAACAAAATTAGTTTTATTACTACTACGCACTATTCCGAATTAAAAACATATGCTTACTCATCTAACTTAATCGTAAATGCGTCAATGGAATTTAATCGTGATACTTTATCACCAACATATCATCTAAAATTAGGAATTCCTGGTTCATCTAATGCTTTTGAAATAGCTTCGAAACTTGGTTTAAAAAGAGAAATTATTGATAATGCACGCATTAGAACTATCGAAAACAGTAACGATGTATCTGAGTTAATTAAAAAATTAGAATATACATCTACAAAGTTAGATGAAAAACTACAAGAAACTAGCCTTGAAAAGTCTGAATATTTAAAATTAAATAAAGAATTAGAAAATAAAATCAAAACATTAGAAAAAGATAAAGAAAATATCTTAAATAAAATTCATGAATCTGCATTAGAAGAAGTTGCTAAAATTAAAAATGATGCTTTAGATTTACTTGATGAAATCAAAAGTCAAAAATCTAATAATTTAAAACTTCATGAAGCTATTGCTTTACAAAAAATGGTTGATGATATTCAAGTTAAAACAAATCGTCCTAAAAAAGAACAAAAGAAAATAAACACAAGACCACTTGAAGAAGGTGATGATGTTTATTCTAAAGATTACGATCAATATGGTGTAATTGTTAAAAAGTTAAAAAATGGAAGTTTTAATGTAAACTTTGGTAACTTTGTTATTAAAATGGATTCAAATGAATTAGAGTTAGTTGATAAGAAAGATACACCTAAACCAAAAATCAATGTCACAAGAAGCATTGTTTCTAAAGCTCAAGTTAGTTTATCACTTGATCTTCGTGGTGAAAGATATGAAGATGCTAAAGAAAAACTTGATAAATATTTTGATGATGCACTTCTTGCAGGACTTAAACAATTTACGATAATTCATGGATATGGTACTGGAACTATTAGAAATTTAGTACAAAATTACTTGAAAAATCATAAATTAGTTGAATCATATCGCTATGGAGGACAAGGTGAAGGTGGTATGGGATCAACAGTTGTAACTTTAAAGTAATATTTTCTTGCAAAAAGTAAATAGAAAATGTTATAATATAAGTGGGAGGTTTTTATTATGAAAAGAAAACAAAATAAATCATTAAATCATGAAAGATTTAATAGTTTATTTAGTAAGAGTAAGACTTATCGTCCATTATTTTGTGATGTTGAAACTTTCGATGATTTATATGCACGAAATACCGACATCGAATTAGAAGATAAAAACGATGAACAAACTAAAAGAATAGTAAAAAAACCTTCTAAATTGACTATTATTGAACCTACATTTATAAACTTTTTACATCAATTAAATCCTGAAATGAAAAATTTATACAACGATATTAAAAATTTATTGTTGAGTTATGAAAATATGTCTTCAAAAATGGAAAAATATTTGGAAACATTCAAAGTCAATCGTAAATTACAATTTAGTATTTGTTTTGTTGGTAATTATATTCAAGTTAATTATAATAAAGTCACATATAATATTGATGTAGATAAAAAAATTAAATTACTAGATGATGAAATACAAATTATAATGAATGAACATAAAGTTAATAAAATAGCAAATTATCAAAAAGTTGATTATATTACAGAATTTCCTCAACTAGATAAATGTATCATCATGGATGAAGAAATAGTAGGCAACCTACCGTTTAAAACACTTAAAAAATAAAGGAGAGGATTATTATGAATTTATTAGAAAAAAAAGAATATGTTTTACAAAATATTGGTGTTGTACCTGTTGAAGAATTAGAAGCATACAATGAAAATTTTGCACATGTATTCACTAAAAACTCATCTTCATTTGAAGGTGAAAGAGTTACTCTTGCACAAGTAATTCAAGTTGTTAAAGGAAGTAAATTTAGCGGTGACTTAATCCAAGACCGTACAATTTATAACAACTATGTAACTTTCCAAGAAGTGTTAGAAGATGCTAAATCAAAGAAACCACTTACTGAAGAATATGTTAAAGACATTCATGAAAAATTAATGAATGGTCTTCAACCTGGTGGATTATATCGTAACGTTGATATTAAAATTAAAGGAAGTAATCATACACCATGCAGTTATTTAAAAGTATATGATAGAATGTCTAAATTCTATTATGATTTAAACGCTGGTGAAAAGACTGATTTAGAACTTGCTGCTTACACTCACTTACAAATTGCTAAAGTTCACCCATTCTTAGATGGTAATGGTCGTCTTGCTAGATTATTACTTAACTATCAATTAGTAGCAGCTGGATATTTACCAGTTTCATTTAAAGCAAAAGTTAAAGAAAGATACTTTAATGCTTTAGAAGAATTCAAAGTTAATAAAACTGAAGAACCATTTATGGCATTATTAGACAAAGTATTAAATCGTGAATACGATCGTATGATCGAATTAATCGATAAATATAAAAACTAATTTTTAAATATTATTTTGTGACCTTATTAATTATAAACACTAACCAATAGGTTAGTGTTTTTTATTATATTACTTTAAAAAAATATCAAAAAATGGTATAATAATAGTGAGAAAAGAGGTCATTATGAATAACAAAATAGAAATCATTAGTTATAAACATAATGGTGACCTACATCGTGTCTGGCATAATGCTAATGTTGTTCGACATAATGAAAAAGAATTTGTAGTAGTAAATGATCATGCTAACGTTATTGATGGTGATGGAAGACGTTGGAAAACAAAAGAACCTGCTGTATGTTATTTTTACAAAGATTATTGGTTTAATGTAATTTGTATGCTTCGAAATGGATCGATTTATTATTACTGTAATCTAAGTTCACCTTATGTTGTCGATAGTGAAGGTATTAAGTACATTGATTACGAATTAGATGTTAAAGTATTTCCAAGTGGTGATCGGTTAATATTAGACCGTGATGAGTTTGAATTTAACCAAATTCATTATAATTATTCTCAAGAATTAATAAATATCATTGAAAAACAATTAAAAATTTTACTTGAGATGATTGATAATAAAAGAGGACCATTCTCATCTGAACTAGTTTTTAGTGATTACGACCTATACACTATTAAAAGAAAAGGCAAAAATAGAAAATAAAATGGATTTATTTCCATTTTATTTTTTTATTTATTAGTTATTTTTTAAGTTATTAGTTCATAAAATTAGTTGACATAATAATATCGGGATAAAATATGACGAAAGTGAGTGAAGGAAATTAGAAAAGTTATCCCCCCAATATTGGGCTTTTCTAACAAAATTATGAGCGATAATGTAATTAAAGATGTTGCGATGCGCACTAATGGAGAAATCTATTTAGGCGTTGTAGGTTCAGTTAGAAGTGGGAAAAGTACTTTTATTCGTCGTTTTATCGAAAGAAAAGTACTACCATTAGTAGAAGATGAGGGTGTAAGACAAAAAATTGTTGATGAATTACCACAAAGTGGTGATGGTAAAACAATAATGACAGTTGAACCTAAGTTTATTCCAAGTAATCAAACATTTGTAAATTTTGAAGATGTAGGATTTAATGTTCGATTAGTGGATTGTGTTGGCTATGTTATTCCATCAGCTAAAGGTTATTTAAATGAAGATGGTAGTAATCGAATGGTGAAAACTCCTTGGTTTACTGAAGAAGTTAGTTTTCAAGATGCTGCATCAATTGGAACGAAAAAAGTCATTGATGCCCATTCACATGTCGGTATTATTGTAACTAGTGATGGAAGTTTTAGTGAATTCAGTGAAGAAGAATATGATGATGTTTTAGAAAAGGTTGTTGGTGAATTACAAAACGCCGATAAACCATTTGTTATTGTACTAAATACTACTACACCAAATTCTGAACAAGTAAAACAAAAAGTTGAAGATTTAAAAGAACAATATGGTACATCAGTTATTGCGTTAAATGTTAATGAAATGACAGAAAATGATATTGATAATTTATTAAAAGAAGCTTTAAGTGAGTTTAAGATCAATGATTTATCAATTGATGTTCCAGATTGGGTAAGTAATTTAGGTCCAAATGTAACATATAAAGCTAGATTAAATGATGTTTTAAACGATTTAAAAAAATATGAACGAATGAAAGATGCTTTCTTATTACAAGATTCTTTGATTGAATCAGGATTATTTGATTCGGCTAGAATCACCGAAATTAATTCTGGTACTGGTAATGTAACAATTACATTAGAAATCAATGATGATGTATATAGTACATGTATTGAAGAAATTGTTGGAGAAAAGTTAGATGATAAATCTAAATTAATCGAAATTTTACAAGAATATCAAGAAAATAAAACTATTTGTCAGAAAATCAAACCAGCTTTAAAAGGGTTAGAAACACAAGGATATGGTATAGCATTCCCTGAAATTAGTGATATGGTGTTATCAGATCCTGAACTTTCTAAACAAGGTGGAAGGTATGGTATTAAAATTAATGCAACTGCACCTGCAATATTTATGGTTAAAATTGATGTTGAATCTTCATTTGAACCAATTATTGGATCTAAAGAACAAGCTGAAGTGTTAGTTGAACACATGTCTAAAGATAGTAATGAAAATGTTTGGAACAGTGAAATCTTCGGTCGTAAGCTTTGTGATGTTATAAATGATGGAGTAAAAGCAAAAATTAATGCTATTCCTGAGGTTGTACAATATAAATACAAAGATGCAATGAATAAAGTAGTAAACAAAACTAAAGGCGGAGTAATTGCCATCGTATTATAAAAAAAGTGGCTTTTTACCTTAATTTTTTTGACAAAATGCTTGAAAAGTGGTATAATAGTCTTGAGGTACAAGTTATGAAGAAAAAAGATATCGTCGATGCAATTTTTCAAAACTCAGACTATTTTAAACAAGATATTGACAATGTTGTTACTCAAGTATTTGAACTTTTGACAAAAGGTCTAGAATTAGAAGATAAAGTTATGATTAGTAACTTTGGAACATTTGAAAAAGTATTACAAGAAGATTATTACGGAGTAAATCCTATTACAGGTGAAAGACAACTGATTAAAGGTGGGTATCGTATCCGTTTTACATCTAGTAAACATTTAAAAGATTGCATAAATAAAAAATAAGGCTTAGTAAATAAGCCTTATTTTTTTAAATGTAATAGATTAAGAATAAATTTAAAATTACTGATAGAGCATTATTGAACATATGAACTAATGTTGGAACAACAACATTTTCATCAGATTCAACGTAAATATAACCTAGTACACATCCCATTACACAATAAGGAATACCAAGTAATACCTCTGTAATTATTACGTTAAATGATGCTTTTTCAATAAGCATTACTAAAATTGCTGTTGCAACATGAATACCACCAAATAGTAAACCAGTAATTAAAATTTTGATATTTTTAGAAAACTTGAATTTTCTTAAATAACCAAACATTGCTTTTCTAAAAATTAATTCCTCAACAATTGGTGCAACAATTATTAATATTGCACAGTATAGTACAACAGCGAAAGTTTGAGATGAATGCAACATATCAACTATTGCAGTTTGGTTTTCTGATTCATCAACAACTTGTAAAATCATTAAAATTATATTTGATACGTATGAAGCAACGTAAACATATAAGATACCTTTACCTGCTTTTTTAAAAGTGTCTTTCATATGTCCTTTTGTACGGAATAAATCAGCACGAATTACTTTCTTAAGTGAAAGGACAAGAACGGCAAAAATCATTCCATAAACACCTATTTGTGTCCACAAGTTTACAAAATCTTGGAAATGTTTTGTATAAACGATAATACCATTAGCATCAGTGGATCCAGTTGGCATATCAAATATTACTTTGTATAAAGACATTACGACAATTTGAAAAATTGAAGAAGCAAAATACATTGTTAAAAAATAAATTAGAATTAATTTTAAATAATGTTGTTCAGGATAATCAGCATCAATAGAAGATGTTGTAACATTATTTGAATTGATATCAATTATTTGTTCAGAATCATAATTTTGATTAGTCATAAAATCACCCTCTTTATTATAATATACCATTTTTTGTGAAAAAACTCAAATGTTATTATAATAATTGGTATAATTCATAAAAGTGTTGCGTAATATTAATGAGGTGTTTTATGAAGAAGAGAATTATAATTATTGTTGTTTGTTTATTGGCAGCACTTGCTTTAACGGCAGTATTAATACCGAAAGAAGTTTATACAAAATGGTTTGGTAAAAACAATTTAGATGAAAATTCAAGTGCTTATAATATTTTAGTATATGTTAAAAATGATAAAAACAAAATTGTTGGTGTTAATGTTCCTGTAAATAGTTTGGAAGAAGATCAAATAAGACAAAAATGGGACATTTTAACTACTAACTCAGAAATGATTCCTGAAGGTTATGCTAGTTTATTAACAAAAGATATTGTTCTAAATGATTATTCAATTGAAGAACGTACTTTAAAATTAGAATTAACAGAACAAATAACTGAAACTACAAGAGAAACTTTAGAATCATTAGTTTGGACATATGTCGATGAAAATATTGATAATCTTGAAATTTACGTTAATGGAGAAATGATTAATGAAGTTTCTGATTATACTTTTTATGAGTTGAATAAAAAAATGGGGATTAATTATCAATATGAAACAATGTATTTGTATGAATCTACAGCTACTACAATTGTTTATCAAGAAGACAATTATATTATGCCAGTTACTTACTTTCATTTAAATGAAGATGTTTGTGACTATATTGTCATGAAAATATTAGATAATATCGATAGCAGTACATATGATTATACATTAGAAGATAGCGTATTAACTCTCGATTTTGTCGATGCAAGTGTTTTGACTACTAATCAGATTGCATCTATTTCGGAAACAGTAGCGTTAAACTTTGATTTAAATAGTTTAAATATTAATAATAATGAAAATGTTTTTTATCAAAGGGTATTTAAAGAAATGACAGAAAATGAATAAAAAAGTGGAGAAATTCACTTTTTTATTTTGCATTGAACTTGAAAAATCTCAAAAAAAAGTGTATAATAATTAAAAGTAAAATAGATAAATATCTAATTGCAAAAATTAAGAGGTATTTTATGAAAGTATTAATAGCTTCCCATAATAAAGGTAAAATTGCTGAATTTAAAAAGATTTTGCATAGTCTTGCTTTTGAATTCTTAACTTTGAATGATTTACCAGAAATTGAAGAACCTGATGAAATTGGTTTAACTCTCAATGAAAATTCTTTGATTAAGGCTAAATATTATTTTGATCATTTTAAAATTCCGGTTATATCTGATGATACAGGTTTATTCATTGATGATTTAAATGGGGAACCTGGCATTAAATCAGCAAGATATTCAGGAATGGGAGATAAAGAAAATCGTCAATTAGTTTTATCAAAATTAAATGGAAAAATGAGTAATGCTCATTTTGAAACAGTATTAACTTTTTATGATGGTTCTAATGTCATAACTGCTAATGGTATTATGCAAGGATTAATTAATACTAAAGAAGTGGGTACACAAGGATTTGGATATGACTCGATTTTTTATCTGCCAAGTTTTGAAAAAACATTAGCTGAACTTGGAGTTGATCTAAAAAATACTATTAGTCATCGTTTTCATGCAACAAACAATTTAAAACGTAAACTAACTTTTTATAATGATTCAAAAGAAGAGTTAAATTATATTAAAGAACAATTTTGTAATAATTTAAACGAAGAAGTTCAAAGTATTGAAAAAATACCAGGTGGTATGAGTAATAATACATATTTAGTAAAAACAAATAAAAATTGTTATACAGCAAGAATTCCAGGTATTAATGCTGAATTATTTGTAGGCAGAAAATTGGAATTAGCTGCACTAAACAAAGTTAAAGATAATGTTTCTTTTGTTCAATATAATTATTTTGACTTACAATCTGGTTTTAAAGTTTCTCCTTATATTATAAGAGAAGAAGAAAAATACAATATTGAAGGAATTGCTAAAGTATTAAATGAACTTCATAATTTAGAATTTTTTGAAAATGACTTTAAGCCATTTGAAAGATTTTTGTATTATGAACGACTAGTTAATATTTTTAATATGCCTTTATGTAAAGAATTTGAAGAATTAAAAGGAAAAATCTTAACATATCGTAATTTTTTAGAACAACGACCAAAAATGCCATGTCATAATGATTCTCAATTATCAAATCATGTATTTACTAATCAACAAGATATTTTAATTGATTTTGAATTTACAGGTAACAATGATCCGTTATTTGACTTTGCATGTTTAGGTAATGATGATTTAAATATTGGTATTGAAGCATATGCTAAGGTTGTAAATAGAAATTTAACTATTGATGAAATTAAAGTCATTGAACTATGGTATAGCTTACAAGCATTAAGTTGGTATTTAGTAGCAATGTTCAAATTTGCAACTGGAATGAACAAAACAACTGGTTTAGATTTTAGTAATATTGCGACTTATTTCTTACAAAAAGCTGATAATTTGCTAAAGAAGTATTAAAACATTTAATTTATGAATTAAAACAACGTTTTTCTTGACTTTTTTTCGAAAATATTATATAATATAGAAGATTTTATGGTGCGGAAGGAGGGACCAAAGAATGCCAAAGACTATCGTTCGCGAAAATGATACACTTGATGAAGCACTAAAAAGATTCAAACGTGATGTTTCTAGATCGGGTACCCTTGTTGAAGCCCGCAAACGTCAACATTACATGAAACCAAGTGATATCCGCAAAGAAAAAAGACGTGCTGCACGTAAAAATGGACATCGTTAATCATTAAAGTAAAATAGGCATTTATATGCCTTTTTTCTTTCTAAAAATGTTTTTAAAATCATATAATTAGATGGTGATAATTTGAAAAAATTATTTGATGAATTTTATGATTTAAAAATCTTTATTAAAAATCAAAATTATATATTAATTGAAAATTATAAAAAGTTATCTCTTATTAGCGAAACAAAAATCATAATTGATAATATTGAAATTTTAGGAAAAGAACTTTTGATTAAAGAATTAAATTGTCTTCAAATCCAAATTGAAGGTGTATTAAATGAAATATCCTTTATTTAAGAAATATTTTATCACCACTACTTTGGAATGTTATAATCAATATTTAGATTATCTAAAAACGATCAATACTTATAATATTAAAATAGTAGATCAAGAGGTAACGTTTTATTCTAATGTTTTAATTGAAATTGATGGTTTTAAATGTTCGAATAGTTTTAAAGATGTTTATTTAAAAGTATTAATAAAGTATTTATTATTGTTAATTTCGATTATAACTATTTTAATAATTTTATTTGTTACTCCTTATTATATAAGAGAAGTTAAATATCAAACTAGCAGTATTAAAGACGATATTGTGTTTCAAAAAACACAAGAGATGGTTAAACAACATAAAAAACTAAATTTAAATGAATTATCAAAAGAGTTAATGTTGAAATATCCTCATTATTCATGGATTGGATTAAGAAAACAAGGTAGTGTATTATATTTAAATATTGAACTTAATCAAATTCTGGGTTTTAATCAATTATTCAATACTCTACCAGGTGACTTTGTAAGTGGATATGATGCATATGTAAAACATATTATAGTTACTAAAGGTAAAGTAACAACAGATATTAATCAAGTTGTTAAAAAAGGTGATATTTTAATAACTGGAAATTTGTCTAAACAAATTATTGCTCCTTGTGGTATAATAATAGGTGAGATAGTTTATGTTCAAGAAATTGAAATTAATAAAACACAAGCAGTATATTCGTATACAGGAAATATGTTAAATTATCGATTTATTGAATTTAACAAGACTAGTATTAAAAAGAAGAAAAATACTTATCAGAATTTTAAAATTTCAACAAATAATATCTTTGATTTATTTGGAATTTTTAAAATAAAAGAAGAATCGATTTATGAAATGAACAATTATACAATCAGTTACAATCAAGAAGATGCTATAGTATATGCAAAAAGTATTGTATATTTTAACTTAGAAAAAGATCGTATATCAGAAAAAGAAGGAATTTTAAGTATTGATTTATTAGAAACAAAAGAAATTGATGACAAATACATAATTAAACTATTAGTAAGAGCAGATAAAAATATTGTTGTTTTACGACAATATTAAAAAAATTAATTGATTTCTTTTAAAAATATCATTTATGGATTATAATATAGTTATAAGAGGAACTTTATGGCGGAAAAATTAATTTATACTTTCAATAACCCTGATGTTGAAATGGCAATATTAGGTCCAATGAATAAACATTTAAAAATAATCGAAAATGCTTATAAAACAAATATTTTACTAACTACAAATGATTTAATTGGTGATGAATCAATGGAATCAGTACTATTAAAAATAATTAAAATTATTGAAATTTACATTAAAAAAGGTCTACAAGTTAAAGAACGTGATATTTTAAGTATTATTTCGATGGTAAATAATTATAAACTAGAAGATGTTGAAGCTTTCTTTAATAAATCTGTTGTATTTGTTAATACTTACGATGGACGACAAATAGTTGCGAAAAGTATTAATCAAAAGAAGTATTTTGAAGCTTTACAATCATCAGACATTGTTTTTGCAGTTGGTGCAGCAGGTAGTGGTAAAACTTACTTGACTGTAGCATATGCTATGAATTTATTAAAGAAAAATAAAATTAAAAAAATTATCATTACAAGACCAGTTGTTGAAGCTGGTGAAAAACTGGGATTTTTGCCTGGCGATTTAAAAGAAAAAATTGATCCTTATTTAATCCCTATTTATGATGCAATTAATGATATTTTAGGTAATGAACAAGCTGAAAAACTAATTGAAAAAGGTATTATAGAAATAGCACCACTTGCATACATGCG
>CAJGDR010000007.1 GCA_904502205.1 uncultured Bacilli bacterium | reverse complement strand
GTCCTAAGAATTTTGTATTTAATTTGTTAACCCAATTTGGAGAATTCAAGATAGTTCCGTCTGTTAAATACATTCTTGATACAGCTTGATAAACCGCCATAAAGATTGGGAATTGTAAAAACATTGAGAAACATCCACCTAATCCCATTTTATACTTTTTATAAAGTTGCATTTGTTCCATTTGTTTTGCGCGTTCTGAATCAGGATCTTTACGATTTTGATATTTTGCTTCCAATTTTTGAAGTTCTGGTTGCATTAATTGCATTTTCAAACTCATATTATTAGTTGAGTTGTAGACTGGCATCATCAATGTTCTAATTAAAATTGTAACAATTAATAATCCAACAATGTAATAACCACCAAATAAACTTGAAATAGCTTGTAACAGCCATCCAATTGGGAATACTAAAACATTATTGAATAATGCTTTAAAGAAACCATCTTCTTTGAAACTAAATACTCTAATTGGTGACATTTGTGCTTTTAAAGTATTTATTGATAAGAAGTAGTTGCTTAATAGTTGGTAAACATTTGTTGTTTCAACAATATTTTTTGTATCAACTTCTTGTGTAATTGTTGTAGCATTATTGATATATTCAACATATAGTTGTTTTTCATTATCACATAAAACAACTTGGTGTCTTGCTAAATCTTCAGCAACATAAAAACTTACTAGTAAATTAACTGCTTTATTCTTAGATGCATTTAATTGTTTTTCATATATATATGTTTTGTATAATTCTATCTCTTCATCTGTTGCACCAAGATCATTTTTAATCATGTTTAAACATTTAACAAGTATATCATTTAAATTTTTGCCATCAAATTCATTCTTGACAACATTAGCAATTTCATTCTTTTTGTCTTCTTTTACTAAATCTTTAGAAACTTCAAATAGTCCGTTTTGAATTTCTGCTATTTGTGTTGCTTTAATTTGCGCTGCAGCTTCAGTATATGATAATGTTTTACTTCCTGAGCACCCTCCACAACCGCAAGATGTTAAAGTAACTAAAAGTAATAGTAAAGCAAAACAAAATCCGATTTTTTTATTTAAAAATTTCATTTCGTAATCCTTTCTATTAATTTAATAATTAATTTTTCTAAATTAATTTGTTTTTCTTGAAAATTGATATTTTTAACTTGTTCTTTTGTAACGATAACAGCATGGATATTATTTATTTGTTTTAAATAAGGTCTTATTGTTTCTCTAATTACTCTTTTGTTATAATTTCTGACAACTGCATTACCGATTTTTTTACCAGCAACTGTTGCAATTTTTAGATCTTTTGCTTTTTGATAATATATTGTATAATACTCTGAAGCAATCTTTTGTCTTTTTTTTACAATTAAACCTATTTTATCGCTATCTTTTAATCTATATTCTTTATTCATTTCTTTGCCTAAAAAAATAGACCACTCCTATCAGTAAATGACATAAGTGGTCCAAGTTTATTATACTGTTAATTCTGCGCGACCTTTTAAACGTCTGCGTGCTAGTACTTTGCGGCCTCCTACAGTTGCCATACGAGCGCGGAAACCGTGTGTTTTACTATGTTTACGTTTGTTAGGTTGGTATGTTCTTTTCATATCAGCACCTCCATTAAAACCATGCTAACTTATTATATTATTTTTTTTGTTTTTTGTCAAACTATTTATTAATTTTATTATCTAGTGATAATAAATTTTTCTTGAACTTGAATTGTTTCTCCTGTGTTTAACGTAACTGAAATCGATAAATATAATTCAGAAACTTCATAATTTATTCCAATATTGCTATTTCTTAAATATGTATTTGTTAAACTGTTTTTAACACTGTCTTTTATAAAGCTATTTCCTTTGTCTACTAATACACCAAAGTTTTCAGAAATTAAAATGTAGTCTGAAAAATAGTTTTCATTATCAGTTACATGATTCTTACCTTTAGCAAATAATGTAATCTTAGAATCAACAACATATTTACCTACTTCAGCAAACTTGTTTTCGTTTGCTGCTAAAGTAATTTCAAAATTATCATTTTTATTTGAAGATGTTTCTGTAGCTTGATCAAATAATGTATATTTTAATTTAATTGTTAAATAATCATTTAAAGATTTTGCATCAACAGTAAATTGGTTTTTATTTGTTAATGTTCCAGCATTTTCATATTTTTCAAATTTTTCAACTTCTGGGTTTGTTGGTACGAAATAATATTTTAAATGATTTCTAACTGTTTCTGAGTTAGATAATACAACATCATAATAAACATCCATGTACACGATTTTAGGTGTTGTATTTGTTTTTTTGTAAGAATTTGAAGATGAAACGAAACTATTTTGTTTATTTAATCCTGATGGAGAAGTTTTGAAGTATGAAGAATTAGTATTTGGTTGTCCTTTATATCCTGAACTTGCTTTTTTAGTTTCTTCATAATAAATTGTTGTTCCGTCTTGAGTTTCTGCAGAAACAAATAATTCAATATTTTTAACTTCTTTATCTGTTATTTGAATAATTTGTGTATAAATAGATGATTGAGAACTTTCTTTTCTAGTATCTAATTCATCTTCTTTTGGTTCAGTTCTTATCTCGATTACTTTTGTGTATAATTGTATATAATGATCTCTTGCTTTTGTTCCGTATCCTTTTGTTTCATCTTTAGCATTTCCAATATTAATTATAAATGCTGCAATCAAAAGTAGAACAAATGAATATATTAATACTAATAACATCTTAGTCGTAATATTTAATTTTTCTATTTTTTTCATGTTACACCTCTTTTTTCTTTATTATTTTATCATATTTGATTAATTTATGCAAATAAATAAAATTTCTTTTTTTTGCACTTATTAACTGTGGAAAACTTTGTGGATAACTTTCGTCTTTTTCCACATGTTAAAATGTGGAAAACTTTGACTATTTTTTTTTATTCTTTATTTATTTTATTTTTTTGTCATTTTGTGGTATTATAAGAATGATAGAAAGGGGTGTTTTTTTATATGGAGAATGCAAAGTTAATTTGGGAAAAAATAAAGAATTCTGTTAAAGAACAAAAAATAGTACCTAATCAAACTTTCGAACAACTTTTTGCCCCTGTTACTGAAGTTTACAAAGTAACTAGCACAAATGTTTTTTTAATTGTTAATAATCAGTTAGAGAAATTTAGATTAGGAAAACATTATTCTGACACAATTAACAAATTGTGGTATGAATATTCTGGCGAGAAAAAAATTATTAAATTCGTAGAAAAAAAAGAAATTGAAGTTGAAAAATCAAAAGCTAAAGAATTGCAACTTAATCAAGTTAGTTCTTCTGAAATCAATAAAAGTCAACGAAGATTACGTCCAGAATATACTTTTGAAAATTTTGTAACAGGAGAATCTAATAGATATGCTTGGATTACTGCTATGAAAGTAGCAGAATCACCTATTGTTACTATTAATCCGTTATATATTTTTGGTGATGTTGGACTTGGAAAAACACATTTAATGACCTCTATTGGACATTACATTTTAGACAAAGATCCAAATACTAATGTTGTTTTTACAACTTCTCAACAATTTGTTGAAGATTATTTTCAAGCAACTACTAAAAAAAGCTTGAATAGTTTAGAAGATTTTGCAAATTATTATCGGAATGCAGATGTTTTGTTAGTCGATGATATTCAACTTTTAGCTAACAAGAATTCAACACAAGAAGAATTTTTTAAGTTATTTGAATACTTATTTGAAAACAATAAACAAATTATTATTACTTCTGATCGTCGTGCTGATGAATTAGAAAATATTATGATGAGACTTAAATCACGCTTTAGTTGGGGAATACCTGTAGATATAGGAGCACCTAATTTTGAGCTTAGAAAAGCAATTTTACAACAAAAACTTGCTTTCTTATTATCTAACCCTGAAGATGTTTCTACTGAGGCAATTGATTATATTGCTGAAAAATTTACAGAAAATGTCAGAGTTCTAGAAGGAGCTTTACGACGATACATTAATTATTGCGTATCGTTTAATATTGAATTTTCATTGGAAAACGCTAAAATTTCCCTAGACTCTTTGATTGTTAAAGATACTTCTAACGCCGAAGAAGAAGATTCTATTAATGTTTCGAAAGTTAAGAAAATTGTTGCCAACTATTATGGCGTAACTATTGCGGACTTAGCTTCAACTACTAGAAAACACGAAATTTTATTTCCTCGACAAGTTGCTATTTATCTGATAAGAACTATTTATAATATACCTTTGCAAAAAATTGGTGACTTTTTTGGAGGCAAGGATCATACTACGATATCACATGGTTTTGATAAGATTAAAAAACAAGTTGAGTCCGATTGGACAGTTAAACAAGATGTGGATAATTTGAAAAAAATGTTAGATTAGTTTTGCTATATAATAAGGACAGAAAAATAATAAGTTTCAAAAAAGTTTTCCACTTTTCCACATTGCTAATAATAATAATTAAAATTAACTAATAATTAATAAATAAAAAAGGAGCTTTAAAGTAATGAGATTTAACATATCTAAACAAACTTTATTGCAAGTTCTAAACGATGTATCACATGGTCTTTCTTATAAAACTCCTATGCCTGTATTAACAGGTATTAAAATTGATGCATTTATGGATTCTTTAACGTTTACAACAAGTAATAGAGAAATTTCAGTTCAAGTTAAATTAGAAAAAAATGATTCATTTGAAATCGAAGAAGATGGAACTTGTGTAGTTCCAGGTAAATATTTTTTGGAAATAGCCAAAAAGATTGAAGAAGAAAAAATTAATTTTGTTCTTTTTGAAGAAAGCACAATAAAGATAACAACAGATAAAACAGACTTTACATTAGTCGCTCTTGATAAAGATGCGTTCCCTTTAATTAGTTTTAATAAAATTGGTGAGCCAATAGTTATTAAAGGAAATGTACTAAAAAAAGCGATCAAGCAAACAAATTTTGCAGCCGGTGTTTCTGAAGCAAGAATGATCCTTACCGGAGTTTGCTTCGAAATTAATAATTCAGATTTAAATATTATAGCAACAGATAGTTATAGATTAGCTAAAAAACACATAGTTTTAGATAAAGAATATAATCACACAAAAATAAATATCCCCAATAAGGCTCTAGAAGAATTAGAAAAGATCCTTACAGATTCAGAAGAACCACTAGAAATTTACTTAATAAGTAACAAAGCTTTAGTATATTATAAAGGAATTTCTTTCATAACTCGTCTTATAGAAGGTAATTTTCCAGACACTTCTGCCTTATTTCCTAAGGATGAATTAACGAAATTAAGCTTCAAAAAAAGCGAATTATTATCTACTGTAGACCGTGTCGCATTATTTACAAATATGGACAGTTCTAATATAGTAAAGGTCATGATTAAGGCTAATAAAGCAGTTCAAATAGCTTCAAGTAATAATGAAATTGGTCGTGTAATTGAAGAAATTATACCTGAAAACATACCAAATATTAATAATTTTCAAACTGCGTTTAGCGCAAAGTATTTCATAGAAGCATTAAAGTCTTTCGAAGGTAATTCGATTGAAATAAGATTTACAGGCGAAATCAAACCGTTTGTAATCACTAGTAGTAAAGAAGATGGGCTTATTCAATTGATTTTACCGGTTAGAATATTCTAAATTCCAAATTCAACATAAAAAAAAAGAGTTTCGTAAAAGAAACTCTTTTTTTATTTAAAATTCATCCAAAAATGATCAAATTAGTCTAAATTCATCCCGTCAAAGACCTTTTTAAGCTCTTTTGCGACCTCATCACGGTTCTTTTGATGGAATTTAGAAGGCATTTCTGCCTTATCGAACACACTAATACCTTCAGCTTGTAGATTACGGATAATTGACTTATCGCTGATAGGTGTAGTGATTTGGGCATCTGGAGTATAAGCTGAAGCTTGTTTTTTTAGCTCTTTTAAAGCTTTGTTTGGAGCTATCTTAATTGGGTGGTAACCAGTAGGTAAAATGTACTTAATTTTCTTTAAATCTATGTCTGTATCAACAAAATATTGAATTGTATTCAAATAACCATCTAAACCTAAAGTATCTAGCCCTATTATAAGCAGTATTTTATCACTTAAGTCTAATAGAACTTCACTCAAACGACTACTAGAAGGTGGAAAATCAACAAAAATATAGTCAAAAAAGTTAGTAAAATCCTTAATAATATCAATAATTTTGCGTTCTTCGCTTCTTTTAATCGTTAAAGTGAAAGAAAGTCTGTCTGTATTTAAGGTTTTAATGATATACATATTGTCTCTTGCTTCACAAACGATGTCAGAAGCCTCACAAGACCCTGTTAAGTAGTTCTCGAAGAAGTTTTCAGTAGATGATGTGATAAAATCACCAACACCGAATAATTTGAAAATACTGTTTTGATCATCGGCGCTGATTATAAGCACTTTCTTATCTTGTTGTGCATAGTAGTGTGCTAGGTAGCCAAGAAGTGTAGTTTTACCTACGCCACCTTTTTTACAGTATGTTGATATAATTGCCATAATTATAATACTCCTTCTCTCTTTAATTTTTCTCTACATGCATCTTCAATGAACGATGCAAACAATAAACCACGTTGTGCACAAATTATTTTGATGTTTCGACGTAGATCTTTATCCATTGTTGAAGTGTATTTAACTCTACTGTTATCTAAAACAGGTTCATAAATTTGCTTAGGAGCTTGTTTTTGAACTGGTCTAACAGTTTGTTGTGGTCTTTTTTGTTCGATAACAGGTTCTGGTTCGTCAAAAAATTGTTCTAAAGTGTCCAATTCTTCATTTTGTGGTTCTAATTGCTCATTTTTTTGTTGTGTTTGGTTAATTTGTTTTGCAAAAGGGTTGTTTCTCTTTTGTAATGGGTTCATAATATTGCCTCCTTTAAATTTTACAACGACATTATAACATAATAGTTATAGATATTCAAGTAATTTGCAATATTTATTTTTTTATGGCTGTATGTATATAAATAAAAAATCAAGTTTTTTTGAAAATAGCGAAAAAAGCATAAAAACCTTTCAAAAAAGAAAAAAACGCAAAAATGGATTTCAAAAACACAATCAAAATCAAAAATACCCCCAAAAATCTTTCAAATTTGGAATTTTTAAAAAAAATGTTAAAACTTATTCGGATTTTTGTTAAAAAATTCAAAAATGATGTGTTTTTTAAGGTCGATTGAAAAACAAAAAATAATCATTGAAAAACATGAAAAAAACAAAAAATGATCACCAACCATAAAACCATATTTATTTATGTGTTTCGCCATAACACAAGTTGTAAAAAGATAAAAACTTTTAATTTAAAAATATAACATCGTAACAAAAGTTTTAACATCAAAATTTTTACTCAAAATAAAACCTTTAAATTAAAAACAAAACGACAAAAATATTTTAAATTAAAAGCGTTTTAGTGACAAAACATTTTAATTTAAAACGAATTGAAGACACCAAAGGTTTTAATTTAAAATAATGTAACAGCAAACCACTTGTAAAAATACCTTTAAAATAAAAATAAAATAACAAGATAAAGTTTTAAAATAAAAGTGTTTTGTTAAATACAAAAATAAAAAAATATTTTAATTTAAAACAAACAAAGCAATGCGAGTAAATAAAAAACTTTTAAATTAAAACATTTGCTATATTTTTTAAAATGACAAAACAAAAAACAAACAATAAAACAATATAACTTTATAGGAATATTTACACACAAGAATATATCAATACAAAAGGTTTTATGTAAAATAATATATATTTAAATATGTAAAAACATACAAATAAATAAAAAAATAATTATTGATTTATGTCTATATGTAAAATAATAAAAAAATAATTATTCTTTTATGTAATAACATAGAAAAATATTTATTTTTTTATGGTTTGCAATACGTATGAAATATTTTGGAATTAAAACAAAATAAAAAAACTGACAAAATGCTATAAAAAACAAAAAACATATGTGATTGTGACAAATAAAAATAAGGTATTTTTCTAAAAAATATATAATATATATAATATAAGGAATATACATAAATACATATAAAACACCATAACATGTTAGGGTCAAAAAGATAGTTTGTCATTTTTTTAATAGGAAAAATTCGTATAACAAAGTTTTTTAGATAAATACCGTTTTACTTGGTAAAAAGCCGTAAAAAAAGCTGTTTTAAAGCGGTAAAAAAAATAAGATTAAAATAGTTGAAAAAAGCATGCTTTTGTGGTATAATATAATAAAGTAAAAGAGGTGACGACATGGAGAGTGTTTTTATTAAAACTGACTATATAACACTAGGTCAATTTTTGAAATTTACAGGCAGTATCACTAACGGTAGCGAAGCTAAAACAGCTGTTCTTGTGTTAAAAATATCGATCAATGGGGTATCTGAAACAAGAAGAGGACGAAAAATTTACCCTGGTGATGTTGTAAAAATAGAAAAAAAGAGTTATGTGATAGTTTTGTCAAATGAAAATAAGTAAAATAGAGTTGTTTAATTATAGAAAATACATAAAAAGAACTATAGAGTTCGGGCCTAACGTTAATTTGATATATGGAGAGAACGCAACAGGTAAAAGTACTATTCTTGAAGCTGTACAATATGCGATTATGCTTAGATCTACCAAAACACGTGATGATTCTGAAATGATCGCATTTAACAAGTCGGAATCGATAATAAAAGCATCCTTTGAGGACCAAAAAGTCAAAAAAAACGTAAATGTTTTAATTTCAAAGTATTTTAAAAAAATGAACTGTGATGGCGTTGATGTTAAAAAAGCGAGTGATTTTATTGGTTTTGCCGATGTGGTTGCGTTTGGAACAGAAGATGTATTTGCAGTTTCGGGAGCTCCGTCAGAAAGAAGAAAAATGTTGGATATGTTTTGTAGTCAATATGATTACGAATATATGGTCGTCTTGAAAAAATATAAAAACCTATTAAAAGAAAGAAATTCAATGTTGAAAGAACTTGATTTTCAAAATAAACATAATAATATATTGCTGGATATATTAGATGAAAAGATGTATGAACAAGCTGTAATACTAATTGAAAAAAGAAAAAACATACTTACAGCTTTAAATTCTATAATGAAAAAAACGCATTTTCATTTATCGGAAAAAAGTGAAAAATGTGAGTTAATGTATCGGATTAATGCAAAAGAGTTAGAACTGCATAATGTTTTTAAAACAAATAAAAATAAAGATATAGTACTAAAAACTACAACTTTGGGACCTCATCGTGATGATTTTTTGTTTTATATAAATGATAATGATTTGTCAAAATTCGGTTCTCAAGGTCAAAAAAAGACTGCAATGTTAAGTTTTAAAATGGCGTGTTTTTGTTTGTTAGAATTAAAAAAACAAAGAAAACCAATAATTTTATTGGATGATGTATTTGGGGAATTAGACTCAAATCGACAAAATAATTTATTAAAATTTATAAAAAACGATACGCAAGTACTTATTACAACTCCGACTTTGTCGGAACTTAACGAAGAAATAATAAAAAATGCACATATAATTTATTTAGAAAAGGAGGAAATGTAGATGAATTCAAACATAGAATCTTATAATTCAAGTAGTATACAAGTTTTAGAAGGATTAGATGCTGTAAGAAAAAGACCAGGTATGTACATTGGATCTACAGGACCAAGAGGCCTACATCATTTGGTGTGGGAAATAGTAGATAATGCTGTTGATGAAGCCATGGCAGGATATTGCAACGAGATTAATGTCGAGATTTTTGGGGATAACTTTATCAAAGTTGTGGATAACGGAAGAGGAATGCCTACAGATATACACCCTAAGACACTTGTCTCAACAATTGAAACGATATTTACTGTCTTGCATGCGGGTGGAAAATTTGATAGCAATAGTTATAAAGTATCTGGTGGTTTGCATGGTGTTGGAGCATCTGTAGTAAATGCATTAAGTGATTGGTTAGAAGTTTTTGTTGAAAGAGACGGTAAAAAATACTTCCAAAGATTTGAACGAGGAAAATCTATGGAGCCATTAAAAATAATAGGGACTTCCGATAGAAGAGGAAGTACAGTTGTGTTTAAACCTGACGCTACGATTTTTAGAGATACGGTTGTATTTGAATACGAAACGTTGAGACATAGATTACAACAATTAGCGTTTTTAAATAAGGGTTTGAAAATTACAATAAGTGACAACCGAGACGAAAAACAACCTAAAACCGCTTCATATCAATATGATGGTGGGATTATCGAGTACATCAAGTTTTTAAACAAAGGAAAAACATTGTTGCATAATGATGTTGTTTATATAGAAGAAATGGTTGATGGGGTGCAACTTGAAATAGCTTTTCAATATTCGGAAGAATATTCATCTAATTTATATTCCTTCGTAAACAATATTCACACTCCTGAGGGCGGAACGCATGAAGAAGGTTTTAGAACAAGTTTAACTAGAATATTAAACAACTATGCAAAGGCTAATAATTTACTAAAAAAAGAAGAAGGTTTATCAGGAGACGATGTAAGAGAAGGATTAACTGCTATTGTTTCATGCCAAATTAGTGAACCACAATTTGAGGGACAAACAAAGACTAAGTTAGGTAATACTGAAGTGCGACGCATTACTTCTCAAATAATGACGGATCAATTTGATGCTTATTTAAAAGAAAACCCTTCTGTTGCTAAAACAATATTAGAAAAAACCTTGTTGGCGTTAAGAGCGCGTATCGCAGCTAAAAAAGCAAGAGAAGCCACAAGAAGAAAAAGCCCTCTTGATTCGTTGGGCTTTGCATCTAAACTTGCGGATTGTCGTAGTAAGGATCCTAATATTTCTGAAATGTACATAGTCGAAGGGGATTCTGCCGGAGGTTCTGCAAAACAAGGTAGAAATAGTTTGTTCCAAGCAATCCTTCCTTTAAGAGGTAAAGTTTTAAATGTGGAAAAAGCAAGAGAAGATAGAATATTAAGTAATAAAGAAATAATTTCTATTATTCAAGCCATCGGTACAGGTATTAAAGATGAATTTGATATATCACACGCAAGATATCACAAAGTTGTAATTATGACCGATGCCGATGTCGATGGAGCTCACATTACAACGTTATTATTGACTTTTTTCTACAGATATATGAAACCTTTAATTGAACATGGATATGTTTATATAGCTATGCCGCCATTGTTTAAAATTTCGCAAAATAAACGTGTAGAATACGCATATAGTGATGAAGAGTTAGAAGAAAAATTAAAAAAATATAATGGTAAACCAAATATTCAAAGATATAAAGGGTTAGGTGAAATGAACGCAGAACAACTTTGGGAAACAACAATGGATCCTGAAGTTCGTACTTTGATAAGAGTAACAATAGAAGATTCTATTGAAGCTGACAGAATTTTTAGTACTCTAATGGGAGATGATGTAGAACCTAGAAGAGAATTTATTGAAGAAAATGCTGTGTTTGTTAAAAATCTTGACATTTAGGTGGTTATATGGAAAATGAAAAAGATATAAACCAAGAACAAGAAGAACAATTAGATGTTCTTCCAAAGGGAGTTTTAGAAGTAGATTTAAATCATGAAATGAAAGATTCCTTCTTAAGCTATGCAATGAGTGTAATTGTTTCTCGTGCGTTACCGGATGTTAGGGATGGTATGAAGCCTGTTCACAGAAGAATACTATACGCAATGCATCAATTAGGTAACTATAGTGATCGACCACACAAAAAATCAGCACGTATCGTTGGTGATGTTATTGGTAAATATCATCCACATGGAGATACAGCTGTTTATGAAGCAATGGTAAGGATGGCCCAAAATTTCAGTTATCGTTATCCATTGGTTGATGGACATGGTAATTTTGGTTCAGTAGATGGCGATGGCGCTGCTGCAATGCGTTATACAGAAGCAAGAATGTCTAAGCTTGCAGGGGAACTATTAAGAGATTTAGATAAAAATACTGTTGATTTTGTTGATAACTATGATGGTAGTGAACAAGAACCTGCTGTTATTCCGTGTCGTTATCCAAACTTATTAGTTAATGGTACGTCTGGTATCGCCGTAGGTATGGCAACAAATATTCCGCCACATAACCTTGGTGAAACAATTAATGCGATAATGGCTTTAATTAATAACCCACAAATTACTGTGGATGAATTGTTAAATTATATAAGCGCTCCAGATTTCCCTACTGGTGGTATTATTATGGGCACACAACAAGTAAAAAAAGCCTACTTGACTGGTATGGGAACTGTAACTGTACGAGCAAAAACTGAAATAGTTCAATTAAAAAACAATAAACAAGAAATAATTATTAAAGAAATACCATATCAAGTTAATAAAACACGCCTAATTGAAAGAATTGCCGAAATAGCAAACAACAAAATTATAGAAGGTGTTACAGATTTAAGAGATGAATCTTCTAGAAAAGGCATTAAAGTAGTAATAGAACTTAAAAAAGATGCTAATGCTAAAGTAATTTTAAATAATTTATTTAAACATACACAAATGCAAACTACTTATGGTATTAATATGCTTGCACTTGATAAAGGTCAACCAAGGGTATTCAATTTAAAAGAAATGTTAAATTGTTACTTAGAGCATCAAGTAGAAGTTATTACAAGAAGAACACAATATGATTTGGCAAAAGCAAAAGCTAGATTACATATTGTTGAGGGTTTATTAATTGCTTTAGCCTCAATTGATGAAGTAATTGCAATTATTAAATCATCAGAAACACCAGATGTTGCAGTAAATAAATTAACTGAAAAGTTTTTGCTAACAGAAATTCAAGCAAAAGCAATTCTAGATATGCGTCTTCAAACACTTACAGGATTACAAGTTAATAAATTAGAAGAAGAAAAAATTAAATTAACAGATCTTGTAAATGATTTAGAAGATATTCTTGCTAATCATTCAAGAAAAATGCAAATTATTGTTAATGAATTACAAGAGATTAAAGATAAATATGGCGATGAACGTCGTAGTGAGATTGACATGAGTAGCGAAACAGAAGTTAACGATGAAGATTTAATATCTGTTGAAGATGTAATTGTTACAATTACAAACAAAGGATATATTAAACGCATGAATGTTGATACATATCGAGCACAACGTCGTGGTGGTAAAGGTATAACAGGAACAAAAATGCAAGGAGATGACTTTGTAGAAAGATTATTATTTACTTCAAGTCATGATCATTTGTTATTCTTTACTAATTTTGGTAAAGTTTATATTATGAAAGCATTCCAAATTCCTGCTGCAAGCAGAATATCAAAAGGATTACCACTAGTTAATTTATTGCCATTTGAGGAAAATGAAAAATTAGCTGCTGTAATTAATTGCCAATCTGTTGAACAAGGCGGATATTTATTATTTGCAACTAAAAATGGTATTATCAAAAAAACAGAATTAATTCAATACAAAAACATTAGAAGTACAGGAATCCGTGCAATTAATTTAAATGAAGATGATGAATTAATGGAAGTTGCTTTAACTGATGGAACAAAAGAGATAATTTTAGGAGCATCAAATGGTAAAGCTTTTAGATTTAATGAATCATTAGTACGTTCTTCAAAACGTGCGGCAACAGGTGTTAGTGGTATTAAAGTGGCTGAAGGTGAAAAATTAATCGGAATGTGTGTTTCGAATAATGAAAATGATAGTATAATGATTATTACTTCTAACGGATATGGAAAACGTACATCTGTAGAATCGTTTAAATCTAAAGGCCGTAACGGTAAAGGTGTTAAATTTATGAATCTTACTGGAAAAAATGGCATTCCTGTAAGTTTAAAACTTGTGTCTGGTGATGATGACTTAATTGTTATTACAGACAAAGGTATGATTGTAAGAACACATCTTGATCAAATATTAACAATTGGTAGAGATACACAAGGTGTTAAAGTTGTTTCTTTATATGATTCTCATATGGTTGCTTCTATTGCAATTGTTCCAAGAGGCGACGATGAAGAAGAACAAAATGAAGAAATCGATAACATTGCTTTTGAAGAAGAAATAGAGAATGAGCCAAAAATCAATTTTATCCAAGAAGACTTGGAAGAATCTGAAGAAGAAATAGAATCTGAAGAAAGCGAAGAAGATATTTAAAATAAGTGGAGTTTATACTCCACTTATTTTGCATAAAATTTGACTTTTAGAATACAATAATATATAATGATTAAGTAAAACCAATGAAGAGGAATAGTAACTAAAAAGGATTTTTCAGAGAGATAGTGTAAGGTGCGAACTATTAATGATGTTTTAGTGAATCTACCTCTGAGGTGACTTTGAAAAAAGCTCCGGCTGTAGACCGTAATCTACTATAAAAGTGAGAGGTAACTCTAATGAGGGTGGCACCGCGGACTAAAAAAGTTCGTCCCTGTTGAATTTCAACAGGGATTTTTTTATATTCAAAAAGGAGAAACATTATGTTAGATATTAAATTTTTAAGAACAAATCCAGAAATCGTTAAAGAAAATATTAAGAAAAAATTTCAAGATGCTAAATTACCATTAGTTGACGAAGCTATTGAACTTGATGTTAAAATTAGAGATGTAAAACAAGAAGGTGATATCCTTCGTGCAAAAAGAAATAGCGCAAGTGGTGAAATTGGAAAGTTGATGCGAGAAAAACGTCAAGAAGAAGCAATGAAAATCAAACAAGAAGTAGTTGAAATTAATGAAAAACTAGTTTCTTTAGAAAAAGAAGAAGCTGAACTTTCTGCTAAACTTAAAAAGATTATGATGACTATTCCAAATATTATTGATTCAACTGTTCCGATTGGTAAAGATGATAGTGAAAACGTTGAAGTGCAAAGATATTTAGAACCTAAAGTTCCAAATTTTGAAATTCCTTATCATTTAGATATTATTGAAAAAGTTAATGGTATTGACCTTGATGGTGCAAGAAAGGTATCAGGTAATGGTTTTTATTATTTGATGGGAAATATTGCAAGACTTCATTCAGCAGTTTTATCATATGCAAGAGACTTTATGATTAATAAAGGTTTTACATATTGTATTCCACCTTTTATGATTAGAAGTGATGTTGTAACAGGAGTTATGAGTTTTGCTGAAATGGATGCAATGATGTACAAAATTGAAGGTGAAGATTTATATTTAATTGGTACTAGTGAACATTCAATGATTGGTAAATTTATTGATACAATTAATGATAAGGCTAAATTACCTTATACATTAACTAGTTATTCACCATGTTTCAGAAAAGAAAAAGGCGCACACGGTATTGAAGAAAGAGGTGTGTATCGTATTCACCAATTTGAAAAACAAGAAATGATTGTTGTATGTGAACCAGAACAATCAAAAGAATGGTTTGAAAAATTATATCAATACACAGTTGAATTATTTGTAAGTATGGAAATTCCTGTGAGAACACTTGAGTGTTGTAGCGGTGACTTAGCTGATTTAAAAGTTAAGAGTATCGATGTAGAAGCTTGGAGTCCAAGACAAAAGAAATATTTTGAAGTTGGTAGTTGTTCTAACTTAGGTGATGCACAAGCTAGACGTCTTGGCATTAGAATTAAAGGAGAAAATGGCAACTATTTTGCTCATACATTAAATAACACTGTGGTAGCACCTCCAAGAATGCTTATTGCACTTCTTGAAAACCATTTACAAGAAGATGGATCAATTAAAGTTCCAGAAGTTTTAAGACCATACATGGGTGGTTTAGAATATATCAAATAATAAAAAAGTTCCTTTTGATAAAAAAGGAACTCTTAATTATATTAGTATAATTATAATGTAATTTGCTTATGAAGCTTAGCTAATTCTTCAAAATTTGGCTCGTGTGGTGATTCTTTAAAATAACATTCATCATTGCCATATCTAGGAATGATATGAATATGGTAATGTTCAACGACTTGACCTGCTAAAGAACCATTGTTATTTAAAAGATTAACATTTTCAATTTGAAGTTTATCTTTTAAAATTTGAACTGTTTTTAAAACAGCATCAAATACTTCTTTTCCAGTTTCACTATCTAATTCAAAAACATTATTTACATGTTGTTTTGGAATAACCAATGTATGACCTACAGTATTTTGAGAAATATCTAAAAATGCTAAAGCGTGTTCTGATTCATATATTTTAAAACTTGGGATTTCACCATTTACAATTTTGCAAAAAACGCACATATATATTACCTCCAATTAGTTTTATTATAACAAAAATTAAAATTAAATAAAACTAATTAAGTAAGGTTATATTATGCAAATGGATATTCGTATTCAATATCTGAATCAAACGCAACATAAGATAAATAAATAGTTAATAATAAATATGTAATTCCGGTTTGTGAATCTTTTAAAATGATGTGGTCTTTACCTGCAGCGGTAATCTCACCTTTAAACACCTTGGAACCCCATTGACTGTTTTCGAAATTCATATATACAGTTGCTGTTTTTCCGCGGTTCAATCTTAATATATTCTCCACATAAGATTGTTCAAAGGGGATGTTATTGTTAGGTGGATACATTAAATTTGGACTTTGAAAATAATTTGGACTTTGTGCAAAACATGGTTGATTAAAACCATAGGGATATTGATAATTAATTGTCATAATACTCCTTTCTAATAGCAATTTTCACTTTCGACTGGGGTGTAAAAACAATGAGACTTATATTTTCCGGTATTCCATGCGCCCCACCACGAAGGTTCACAACCAGAAGATGTACTATAAAACCATAAAGCACGACTTGCGGGATGGAATCTTTCACCGTTAATGGCTCTTTTTGCTAGTTTGATGTCAACACTTCTTGCTGCTTGATAAAAATACGAATTAAGTGTTGCTTCAAAACCACCGGGACGTTGAAAAACCATTTGCCGGATTGTTCTGATATTTGTAAAATCTAAACAGTTTGCTAAAACGCGATTTATTCCAACGTTACCAACCATTAACATGCCTAGTTCTCCTTCGCCTTCAGCTTCTGCTCTCATAAGTCTTGCAAGTAATTTTGTTTCTTCGTTGTTATATTTAACAACAGCCATATTATCACCTCAGGTAATAATATATATGTGGTGATAGTTTAAAATATGAATTTTGGAGGATAAAAAAATGGAATGCGATAAAAATTGTAGCACGTGTCAATCAACATGTGGAAAAGTTTGTCCTATATGTGGTTCTACTGCTATTGGTGTTGAGACTGCTACAGTATTAAATTTAACAGATACAGAGATTAAAATAGATGATCGTTTTTATTTATGCTTAAATGGTGGTTGCCACGTTGCATATTTTAATGATGCCGGTGTTTTAATTGAGAAAACGGAAGTAAAAGTTCCGATTTGGTTTAAAAGTAATTTTTTCGAATATATTGTATGTTATTGTAGAAATATATATTTAAAAGATATTATCAAAGCTGTATTCACTTTAGAAAATCCAACAAAAGAAGATATAATTAAATTTTTGAGAAAAGAACATATAGAAAGTAATTGTATTGCAAATAATCCAACAAGTAAAAGTTGTGATCTTTTATTTGAAAATGCAATAGAATACGCTAAAGAACTAAAACTAAAACAAAATGAACAGAAAGATAGACAATAATTTGTCTTGTAAATATATATATGATTTTATTAGATGGAAAAAAAGTCTCTCAAGACATAAAAGATAGTTTAAAACAAGATGTATCTGAAATTGTTGCTCAAAATAAAAGAGCGCCACATTTGTCAATAGTATTAGTTGGCAATGTTATGGCTAGTCAAATATATGTAAAAAATAAAATAAAAGCATGTGAATATACAGGTATTAAAGCAACTTTGATAAAAAAAGAAGAAACTATAACAACAGAAGAATTACTTTTATTAGTTGATGAATTAAATAATGATTCAGATGTTGATGGTATTATTGTTCAACTTCCGCTGCCTAAACATATAGACGAACAATTAATTATTAACAAAATTAGTTATTTGAAAGATGTTGATGGTTTTGGAATAGAAAACAAAGGTCGCTTGTTTAGTGGGTTAAACTGCTTTAAAAGTGCGACGCCTTATGGAATTATTAAATTATTAGAAGCATATAACTTAGATATAACAGGAATGAACGCAGTTGTTGTTGGTAGAAGTAATATTGTTGGTAAACCAATGAGTATGATGTTACTAGATAAAAACGCAACAGTAACTATTTGTCATTCTAAAACAAGAGATTTAAAAAATGTTACAAATAAAGCAGATTTGTTAGTTGTAGCAATAGGTAAAACAAAATTTATTACTGAAGATATGGTAAAAGATGGTGCGATTGTTATTGATGTTGGAATGAATAGAGACGAGCATGGATTATGTGGTGATGTAGATTTTGAAAGTGTTTCTCAAAAAGCATCATATATTACACCAGTTCCAGGCGGAGTTGGTCCACTAACTATTGCAATGTTATTAACAAATACACTGCTCGCATATAAAAGAAAATAGAAAGAAGGGTTAATATGGTTATTGTAGGACTTGGTAATCCAGGATTAAAATATGAACAAACAAGACATAATGTAGGATTTATGTTTGTAGATAGACTTGCAGAAAACTTTAAAGCTACTTTTGTTTTAGACAAACAAAAAGAAGCGTATATTGCTGAAATATATATAGATGGTAAAAAACACTTATTAGTAAAACCTGTTACATATATGAATAATTCAGGTAATGCTGTTAATAAAATATTAAATTATTGGAATATTGATCCAAGCGAATTAATTGTTGTTTACGATGATATGGATTTAGAAGTTGGTAAAATAAGAATTCGTAAATTTGGATCTGCTGGTGGGCATAATGGAATGAAATCAATTATAGCTCATATTCAAACACAAGATTTTAAAAGAATTAGAATTGGTATTGGTAGATCATTTGATAATATAGAACATGTACTTGGTAAATTTAAACCAAGTGAAAGACCATTAATTGAAGAAGCGATATCTATGGCGCCAACTTTGATGTTTGATTATTTGGCAAAAGGTATTGACTTTTTAATGAATCGGTATAACTAATGTTTGATATTGTAAAATATTTTAATAGTCAACAAAAATATGACAAGATAATTAACCAAATATTAAATTCTAAAAACGCATATATATATAATTCTGCAAATACAATTCAAAAGTTGTTAACTTTCAAGTTATTTAGTCAAACAAATAAAACAATTGTTGTAGTATATCCAAATATTTTTGAAGCAAGTAAGGCCTACGAAGACTACTTGGAATTAACCGAAGCTGATCAAATCAGCTTTTTTCCTGTTGAGGAATTGGTTGCGAGTGAGCTTATTGCATCTAGTAATACATATCGTCTTGAAAGAATTAAAACTATTTTTAAAATAATAAATAATATTCCTCAAATTATTGTTACGTCTGTTGAAGGAATAACTAGAAATGTTTTAAATAAAGAAAAGTTAAAGAAATCTATATTAAAAATAAAAAAACAAGATATATATAATAGAGATACATTATTAAAAGATTTAATTATCAGAGGATATCAAAAAGTTACAATTGTTGAAAATCCTGGGACTTATAGTGTGAGAGGTAGTGTTGTAGATATATATCCTATTAATATAGATAATCCAGTACGTATTGAATTTTTTGATAATGAAATTGATAATATTAAAGTTTTTAATGTAACAACTCAAAGAAGTATTGAAAAATTAAATGAGGTACATATATATCCTTTTTATGATATCGTTTATAACGATGAAGAAATACCAGCTATTAAAGAAAGAATATTAAATACACAATTATATAATGATAAAACAATCGGAGTTATTAATAATATAGAACAACATTATCAATTGGATCAATTATATTTGTATCTTCCATACATTGATCCAACGTATCAAACATTTACTGATTTAATTGATGATAAGATAATTGTTGTATCAAACTATTTAAAAGCAAAAGATAAAGAAGAAATAAACTATAATGAATTATATGAATATATTTCTAACACCAAATTTGTGCCAAATATGGAATTTTTCAAAACACTTAAGCAAATACTCGCAATAAGTGATAAAAATCTATTTTTCGAAAGTTTTGGGGTTGAAAATAAAGAATTAAACTATGATGTATCAATAGATTTACAAACATCAAATAATGTGGAGTTTAATAACTATTTATCTAGCATGATAAAAGAATTCAAATTAAATACTAATAAAACATATATAGTCACACATTATGATGATACAAAACTAAAATTAATTAAAGATTTGTTAGATAGCGAACAAATTAAATATAACTTAAATGATTCTGTTGGGCATAATAAAATTAATCTTGTAACTTCTAATAATGCGTTAGGTTATGTTGATTATGAATTGAATATTGAAATAATTACACCAAAACAATTTGCAGCTAACAAAATATATAAAAAATCTAAATATACACAAGAACAAAACAAAACTATTCAGATATATAACAAAGAAGAATTATCAATTGGTGATTATGTAGTACATCAAGACTATGGTATTGGTCAATATAAAGGAATAAAAACAATTGATAACAAAAAAAGTAAAAATGATTATTTAATGATTGAGTATGCTGAAGATGGAAAATTATATGTACCAGTAGAAAAAGTATATGTATTACAAAAATATTTAGGCAGTTTTGATAAGGTACCGAAATTAACAAAATTAAATACTAAAGAATGGGAAAAGAAAAAGGCAAAGGTTAAAGAAAAACTTATTGCTATAGCAAAAGATTTAATTAGAACACAAGCCAAAAGAGAAAGTTTAAAAGGTTATATATATAAAAAAGATTCTGATGAACAACTTATGTTTGAAAATGATTTTGATTATATCGAAACAGTTGATCAAATTAAAGCAATTGAAGATGTAAAAAGAGATATGGAATCTGAAAGACCGGTTGATAGACTTATTTGCGGGGATGTAGGGTTTGGTAAGACGGAAGTTGCCATGCGTGCGGCATTTAAGGCAGTTGATAATGGAAAACAAGTTGCGGTTCTTGCTCCAACAACAGTATTAACTAGACAACACTATCATTCTTTTAAAGAAAGATTTGAAAAATATGGAATGAGAGTAGAACTTTTAAACCGTTTTGTAGAAGCAAAAGATGTAAAGAAAGTTCTAGATGGTCTAGAAAGAGGTTATGTAGATATAGTTATTGGAACACATAGATTGCTTTCTAATGATATATATTTCAAAAATCTAGGAATGCTTATAATTGATGAAGAACAAAGATTTGGTGTATTGCACAAAGAAAAAATAAAACAATTAAAAGCTAATGTCGATGTTTTATCACTTTCT
>CAJGDR010000006.1 GCA_904502205.1 uncultured Bacilli bacterium | reverse complement strand
TTATATCTTTTGGTGATACAATTGTTGCCATACCAATCGATTCCATTAAACCAACAAATGATTCTTTATTGACTTTTGCAACAATCTTCTTAACATTTTGTTTATAAGCATACATTGAAATAATAATGTTTTCTTCATCTTGACCAGTTAATGAAATAACAACGTCACTATCTGATAAACCTTCTTCACTTAATATATCATGACTAGTACCATCACCATGAATGATTGTTGCACTAGGCAATAATTCACTAAGTTCTAAACAACGGTTATAATCTTTTTCAATAATTTTAACTTCATATTTATTTTTAGTTAATTCTTTTCCTAAATAACTAGTAATTGTTCCACCACCAATAATTAATATTGATTTTATTTTTTCTTCCATAAAACCTAGTTTATTTAAGAATTGTTTAATATGCATTCTTTTAGCTGTAACATGAATACGGTCTTTTGCTTTAAAAGTAAATGTTCCATTAGGAATATAAACTTCTTCGCCTCTTTGGACTGCACATACAAGTACTTTGACTTGATATTTTTGATGCATACTGATTAATGTTTCTCCAACAAGTGGACTATTCTCAGGAATATATAATTCGACTAAGTCAACTTTACCTTCAGCAAAATTATCAACTCTTAATGCTTCTGGGAAGTTAATTACTTTCATAATATCATCAGCAGTTTCTTTTTCAGGATTAATTACCATATTTATATCTAAGTCACGAAGAATATATTTTACTTGATCATTGTATTCATAACTTCTAACTCTGGCAATTGTTGATTTCGCTCCAAGTTTTTTAGCTAAAACACACGCTAACATATTAGTTTCATCACTTGCTGTAACCGCAATCACAACATGAGCACGACCAGCATCAGCTTCTTTTAAGATTTGATAACTAGCACCATTACCACAAATGCCCATTACGTCATAACGATTAACTATGTCTTCTACGACATTTGGATTTTTATCAACTACTACTACTTGATGTCCTTCTCGACTGACATGTCTAATAATTGCATTACCAACTTTACCATCACCAATTACGACTATTCTCATATTGTTCTCCTATTTTATTTTTATATTACTTGTATATATTTTATCACTTTAATGCTTAATAGTCAATTAAAGTAAAAGTAAAAAAGGTCAAACGTCATTTGACCTTTTATAATATTATTAACATAATAGATGTTAAGATAATTAAAAATGCAAAATTAAATAAAGTAAATAACCCTATATAATATTTTGTTTTATTTGGATAATGATTAATATATTCTCTAAAAGTTATTAAACTAGCAAGCGATGCAATCAAAGTACCAACTCCACCAACATTAACACCAACTAATAAAGCTTGGTAGTTATTAGTAAATTGTGAAAGTAAAATTGCTGATGGCACATTACTGATAACTTGACAAGATAAAACACTAAATATTAAAGTGTTTTTCTCAAGTAACATTGAAAATAAATTTCTAACTGCATCGATTCTTGACATATTACCAGAGAATATAAAGAAAAAGACAAAAGTAAATAATAAAGGATAATCAACTTTCTTAAGAGCACTTCGGTCCATAAAAAGTAAAACAATTGGAATTATAATTAAACCAATCCAATAAGGAATTACTCTAAATACAATAATAATTGATAATGCAAATAAAATCAAATAAATTATTGTTCTTCCAACCGGCAAATTAATTTCTTCTTCTGGAACTATTAATTCTTCTTTTTTTACAAAAATTAAACAACAAATTGTAATAAGTGAAACAGCAATCACAAAAGGTATCGCCATAATACCCATAAATTCAAGTGTTGGTATATTAAACTTAGAATATAGATATAAATTTTGTGGATTACCAAATGGTGTTAACATTCCACCTAAGTTTGCTGCGATGTTTTGCATAATAAACGTAAATGCCATATACTTTTCTTTTTTAGTAGAATATAACACAATAAAACCTAGTGGTAAAAAAGTAAGTAATGCCATGTCGTTTGCAATAAACATTGAACCAATAAAAGTAATATAAACTAACGCTAAAATAGCCATTTTTGTATTTCTAAAAAGTTCGACTATTTTGTGGGCTAAAGCATAAAAGAACTTAATATTTTTTAAAGCACAAACTACTGCTAATACACAAAATAAACAAGTCAGTGTTTTAAAATCAAAATAGTTAATATATTCTTTATCAATTGGTATAAAAAATGAAGTTATTATAGCTGCAAGCATTGCAATAAACATAACGATATTCTTTTTTATAAAAGCTAATACATTTTTAAATATTTGATTCATAAACTTTGTATTCTCTCTTTCTATAAAACAACTTTTATATTATATCATATTTTATGAGTTAGTTGAAATAATATGTTCAATTATTTATTGGATATAAAAAAAGAGAATCAAATTGATTCTCTTTAAATATTCTTGGATATTATTTTAAAACTGAAATAGCGTCTAGAATTGTTTTTTCTAAAGCTTCATGTCCATATTTATCAACTTCAGCTTTGTTCTTTTCACCGTGTGTTAAGCATCCTGCTCCACCGATACATCCACCAAGACATGCCATACCTTCAATGAAGTTAGCATCTAAAACATTTTTGCTTTTCTTTAATAATGCTACTTTACATTGTTCGATACCATCACAAACTACGGCTTTAAGGTTAAAGTCAATTTCTTGTTCTTTGAATGCTTGTGTTACAGCGTCTGATAAACCACCAGATCTTGCAAAGATTCTACCAAAGTATGAAGCATTGTCAAGATAATCTTCACCAAGAGTTGTAATGTCGATATCTTTACTATCAAATAATGCTTGAAGTTCTTCGAATGTTAATACGCAATCAACGTAAGGTTTAACATCACCTAATTGAGCTTCAGCTTTTTTAGCAGTACATGGACCAATAAATACAACTTTGCAATTTTCATTATGATCTTTAATATATTTTGCTAAAGCTGCCATTGGTGAATAGTTGTGTGAAATGTATTTAACTAAATCAGGGAATGCAGTTTTAATATATTGAACAAAGGCTGGACAACAAGAACTTGTTAAGAAACCTTTTTCTGCTAATTCTTCAGATTCAGTTTTAGCAACCATATCAGCACCTAAAGCTGCTTCAATTACAGTATAGAAACCTAATTCTTTTAAACCTTTAATAACTTGACCAAGTTTAGCATATGTGAATTGACTTGAAATAGATGGTGCAACAACAGCATAAACTTTATAGTTTTTGTTGTTATCACTATTTTGGATCATATCAACAGCATCTAAAATGTATGATTTATCCATGATAGCACCGAATGGGCATTGATATACACAAGCACCACATGAAATACATTTATCGTTGTCGATTAATGCTGCATTATCAGGTCCGATTGAAATAGCTTTAATTTTACAAGCATTTTGACAAGGACGTTTACGGTTAACGATTGCAGCGAAAGGACAAACTTTTGCACATTGTCCACATTCAATACATTTGCTCTTATCAATATGTGCTACGTGATTATTGTCAAAAGAGATTGCTCCTCTTTTACATACATCTTCACATCTGTGTGCTAAACATCCACGACATGATTCAGTTACTTCGTAACCTGCTGCTGGACATTCATCACATGCAATTTCAATTACTTCAATTACATTAGGGTTATTTTGATCTCCACCCATTGCAATTTTTACTCTTTCAGCTAGTATCGCTCTTTCTTTATATACACAACATCTTGTACTAGCTTGTTTTCCAGGAGAAATAATTTTTGGAATATCGATTACATTATCTAATAGTGTACCATTCCATGCTTGTCTTGCTACTTCTCTTAAAACTTTATATTTTAGATGTTGTACTTTAGTGTCAAATTTTCTCACTTTTTCCCTCCCTAAAAATAACTTACATTTATTCTTTTTCCCATTAATCTTAAACATTTAGTTAATTCTTCAACTAAATTCATTTTAATACTAAATGTGATTGGCAAATCTGGATTTTGATGGGCTGGATTGATTGCTCTTCCAACATAGAAATTAATGTCTGTTGCTTCTTCAAATAACAATCGACAAATTAATGATGCACCATCTCTTTTGTAATTCCAATGTTCATATAATAAATTTTCGCCAATATAATCTTTTGCAT
This sequence comes from uncultured Bacilli bacterium, assembly GCA_904502205.1. The sequence continues at coordinate 18,153 of CAJGDR010000006.1, read as the reverse complement.
ATTCTAAAACTCTGTTGATTGTGATAACGCCTTCTGTTACTAAATCTACACCTTCGATTTTAGCAATCGGCGGAAGATCTGAATTTTCAAAGTTTAAAGTTGCTTCTACTTTCTTACCTAAGTATTTAGCTGCAATTGATGAAGTAGTACCACCGCATACGATATGCTTTCCAGCTTTTGAAAAGAAAAGCGACATCATACGATCATTATCATCACGGCTAGCTGGTGGACCAAATAAAAGATTCATTGGTTCACGTTTTCTTATTCTAATAATACAAGCAGTAGTATCGTCGCCAGGTTTATTGCCATATAATTTATCACATTCATCGACTAATAATGTAGATAAATTTTTCGCAGTCAAACCACTTAGTGACATAACTTCTAAAAATTCAATAATTTCTTCTCTTTTCCAACCAAAGTTAAAAGCTAGTCCAATACCAGCATGTGGACATCCATCACTCATAGCAACGAAAATATCATTTTCTTCTAATCTGATTTCGCTTTTAAATATTCTCTTTCCACCAATATTCATTTCTGTTTTAGAATATTCATAATTTTTATTATTACGCAACACAATAACTTGTGGGTTATCATATTGGATAATTTCTGCATATTCATTATTCTTAATATGAATAATTGTAAAAGTTGAATATGCAACTCCTCTTGTTGAGCAAACTGGTAATGTAGCTGCAATCGTAGCTACACATTCTTCTAAAGATAGACCTTCGGCCATCATAGTCGAAATAATTTTAGACGTAAGAGTGGATAAAATACTGGCTTTAACTCCACTTCCTAAACCATCAGCTAAAACTACTACTGTTGAATTATCTCCACGTTCAATAATATCTACGTGATCGCCACATAGTTGTTCACCATAATGATTGATACTTTTATAACCAATATCGGCGCATAAATTATTCATCAGAAATTGACTCCTTTAATTTTGTTAGGGCAATTTTAGTTTCTGCTGCTGTTTCCCCAAGAAGTGAGGCAATTTCTTGAACAATCTTCATTTGTCTGTCAACTACTTTATCAGCAACCGCAATTGTCTTACGACTGATTTCTTCTTTTTTAACGCGTGTATATTCTTCTTCAGTAATGTCTCTCATTATACCAATTAATAAATGAGAATCTCTATCGTGTAAAACAGTTAATTCAATATATTTTTGATATTCAGCTAAGAATAAACGTTTTTTACGAATATTCTTTTTAGAATCTCTTGTACGAATGAATTCATGTGGATCTAAGATTTTAACAACTTGATCACCTAAAACATCTGCACTTGAACGGATATTCATAATATTCTTAGCAGCTTCATTAATTTGTTGAACTTCCATGTTTTCATTTAAAACTATGATACCATTAGGTGTATTCTTAACAATTGTATCTGAGAAGCTTTCAGCTTTATCTTTTAAGAATGGTAAACATGAAGATGCGTCTGCTTTACCATGACAAATAGCAATTGCTTTTTCACGACATGTGTTATAACCACATGAACCACAGTTTAATTCATCAGATTCTTTAAATTTACCCATTTGTCTTAATGCACTGTAAATTTCTGTTTCTGATGGTTTTTTATATTTTGGATCGATATATTTAAATAATTTTCTAATATCGTTTTTATTAGGTTGTTCAACAACAAAGTCTTTTTTACCAGCATATTTAGAAACTTTGATGTAATCATCAATAGGTGATGATTTATGGTATTTTTCCATAACAGGTCCACCAATACAACTTCCTACACATGCAGACATTTCAATAAAACATTTATGGATTTTTCCACTTGCGATATCTTTTAAAGCTGCTATACAATTTTCAACACCATCTAACGCCATATAAGTATAGTCAGGATGTTGTTTTGATAAAGTTTTTAAAATACCACCTGTTGTTGGGAAAAATCTAGCTTTACTTTCTTCTGTAATATCAATATTTTGTTCTAACTCAATATTTTTTTCTTTTAACCAACTAGATAGTTCATCAAAAGTTAAAACAGCATCAACAATACCTTTATAATGATCTGCTTCATCTTTTTTAGCAACACAAGGTCCAATAAATACTGTTTTAGCATTTGGATATCTTTTCTTAATATCCATACAATGGGCTTGCATTGGTGATACAACATCTGCTAAATATTCTAATTGAGCTGGGAAATATTTTTGAATTAATAAGTTGATTGAATGACATGCAGATGAAATAATAATATCTCGATCTTCTTCTTCAATCATTCTTTCATATTCATTTTTTACTACAGTCGCACCCATAGCAGTTTCTTCAACATCATAAAAACCAAGTTGTTTAAGTGCTTTACGCATTGATTCAATACCTACACCATGATAGTTTGCAATAAACGATGGTGCAAGACTGACAATTACTGGTTCATCACATTGTAAGAAGAATTTTACTTTTTCTGTTTCATCAACAATTTGTTTTGCATTTTGTGGGCACACAACAAAACATTGTCCACATAAAATACATTCATCATCAATAATATGAGCTTGGTTTCCAGAAAAACGAATTGATTTAACTGGACAGTGTCTTATACACTTATAGCAATTCTTACAATTAGACTTTTTCAAAGTTAAACAAATAGGCATAATAATCTACTCCTTTTTATTTTTTCAATACATCTAGTATATTTTTTTTGAAAAATTCATTAAAATTTACAGGACTAATTCCTGTAAAAATTTCTTCATCTACTTGTACAGTTACTCCAAAGCGATTACATTTACCTAAACAAAAACTCCCACAAAGTGTAATTTCTTGTTCAAGATGATATTCTTCAATAGCTTTGTTTAATAACTCGACAATTTCAGGTGATCCTTTAATATGGCATGAACTTCCGATGCACACATGAATTATCATATTATTTTACCTTTTGTAATACTTCTTTCTCAAAGAATTCTTCTACAGTTTCTGGTGTTACTGAATGGAATTGTTCATCAACTAATACACAAACACCTTTTTGACAATTTCCTAAACAGAATGTTCCACCTAGTTCTACAGTTTCAGCTACATTGTTTTCTTTAATTAGGTTATCTAATTTTTCAACAACTTGACGTGATCCTTTAATGTGGCATGAACTTCCGATACATACTGTAATTTTCATATTTTATTCTCCTTTATTTTTTTATAGTCAATTAAATAGGTTTTATTGATTCTTAAGAATCAACATAATTTAAATTATATGATAATTTAGATAAAAAAATTATCTATAATTCATATTTTTTGTATATAATAGTATAACACAAAATTCAAAAAAATTTAACATTTTTAATAAAGATTTTCAAAATTTGGCAATATCATCTTATAAATTACCTAATCGAATATCTAAAATATATTTTAATTATTTTCCATTTTTATTTTTTAACAATCAATTATTTCCTAACATTTAAGTATTATTTATTTATAAAAATAAATGGCATCGGTAAAACCGATGCCATATGTTTTAATTTATTTATATTAATTAAAATAATATAATAAGAAACTGTGATACAAGAACAACAGCAATTAAAGCAATTGGATAAGTCGCAGCATAAGCAGATGCAACATCTTCAGTACCTGCAGTACCAATTAAAGTTCCAAGTGCAGGAGTACTTGTCATACCACCTGTAATAGATCCTAAGTTATTAAGAAGACTTAATTTTAAGACATACTTAGCAAATAAGAATCCAACTAATAATGGAACAATTGTCATAATGATTCCGTATACAAAGTACATAATATCGAAGTTTGCAACGAATTCTGCACCACCAGGAATACCTGCACCAACTAAGAATAATACTAATCCTAGTTCTCTAAATAGTTTTAATGTTCCAGCAGAAGGCATAATATTTATTTTACCAATTCTACCAAAATGACCTAAAACTAAAGATACTAATAAACATCCACCTGTTGTTGTTAGTGAGAAACAAGTTCCGCTAAGACCAGCACCAGTAAGTGGGATCTTAACTTGTCCAATTAAAGTACCTAAAATTGCAGCTAATGAGAATGCAGCAATACCCATGTGGTCAATTTCAAATAATTTACCTACAAAAGGCTTTTTAGATTCTTCATTTTTAACTACTAATTTAGCTCTTTCTTCTTCCATATTTGCTTTAGCAAGTTTTGGTACAAGTTGTACAAATAATACAACACCAATTACACCAAAGATATAAGCAATACCATGACCTACAGAAACAAGTCCTTGATATTGAGGATCAACAGTTGCTTTTGCAGCAGAGAATGCTGGAGTTGAAGTAAGTGACCCTGAAAGAAGTCCAACGATCATTGCAACAAATCCATCTTGTTCTTTAATAGAAGATCCATATCCAACAACTTCACCAAGTCCAATACATCCAGCAGCAGCAGCGCCACCAGCTAAAATAATAATAAGACCTAATAAAACATAAGATTTAAAGTTTCTTTTAAAGTTACCAAAGAATTTAGGACCAGCAATGAAACCTACTGATGTTACGAATAAGATAAGCCCAAGACTTTCAATAAGTGAAAGACCAGCATTAAAATCATAAGGTTTTGATGAACCAGCGAAAATTAATTGTCCAAATTCATTAACATGGAACAATAATGCACCAAATACTAAAGCAACAATGAATACACCAGCATCACCTAATGAAATTCCTTTAAACGTAATTCTTCCAAGTGCGTAACCAAGTAATAGAACTGCAAATACTACGAATAATAAAGTATAATTGTTGCTAATAGAAATAACTCCATCAAATAAACTCATTTTCTATTGCCTTCCTTCCTATCTTCTTCTTGTATAATCAGGAAGAAGTTTAGGAGATACTTTATCAGTTACGATACCAGCTCCTGAAATTTCTTTTTCAAATTTTTCAATATGGTTAAGAGTAAGTTTACCTACTGTTACATTTTTAGCTTTTAAAGCGGCATTTTGACCAGCACTTCTACCAAATACGATAATATCTAGTAAAGAGTTACCCATAAGTCTGTTTTTACCATGGATACCACCAACAGCTTCACCAGCAACAAATAAGTTTGGAATATTTGTAGTCATACAATCAGCAGTAATATCTAAACCACCATTTTGATAGTGTAATGTAGGATATACTAAGATTGGTTCTTTACGAATATCGATACCATATTTTTCAAACATACGCATCATAGCAGGAATTCTTTTTTCGATTGTACCTTCACCACCAATTTTTTCAATCATTGGAGTATCAAGCCATACACCTTTTCCATTTCCTGTATCAACACCGTTGTTTCTTTCAGAACATTCACGGATAATTGATGCAGCAGCAACGTCACGAGTTTCAAGTGGGTGCATGAATACTTCACCGTTTTGGTTTACAAGTTTAGCACCTAATGAACGTACTTTTTCAGTAACTAACGCACCAAAGATTTGTTCTGGATATGCAACACCTGTTGGATGGTATTGTAAAGTTTCAGCATAAAGAAGTTTTGCTCCTGCTCTATAACCTAATACAAGTCCATCTGCAGTTGCTCCATAGTGGTTTGATGTTGGGAAACCTTGATAGTGCATACGTCCTGCACCACCTGTTGCAATAATAACTGTTTTAGCTTTTGCAACAAGTAATTCATTAGTTTCCATGTTCATTAAAACTGCACCAGCAGCATTGCCATTTTCATCTAAAATAAGTTCAATTGCTGATGTAAAATCAACTACTGGAATATTGCGATTTAAAACTTCATCGCGAAGAGTACGCATGATTTCTGCACCAGAATAGTCTTTAGCAGCATGCATTCTTTTTCTTGAAGTTCCTCCACCGTGTGTAGTAACCATTGTACCATCGGCTTCTTTATCGAATTCAACACCTAATTCACTTAGCCATAAAATAGCCTCAGGTGCATCACATACTAATTTAGATAATAATTCTCTTTTAGCAGCGTAGTGTCCACCACCAAATGCATCAACGAAGTGAATAGCTGGTGAATCGTTAGGTTTATCAGCAGCTTGGATACCACCTTCTGCCATCATAGTATTAGCATCACCCATTCTTAATTTAGTAACAATAAGAACGTCAGCACCTGCTTCATGAGCTTCGATTGCAGCAGATGTACCAGCACCACCGGCACCAATAATTAATACATCAGTTTCGTAATCAGGTTTTTCTAGATCAACACTGTTTGCAGTAATTCTACTATGAGCTTGTAAAATTTCAGCAAGTTCAGTTGGAACTTTGTCCCCTTTATTTGGACCAATTTGTAAAACTGAGAATTGATCTTGTCTATAGTCTGGATGGAATGCTGCAAGTAAATCTTCTTTTTGTTTTGCAGTCATACGTTCCGGTTCTAAAGCAATGTTTTTTTCTCTTGCAGCTTCTACTGCAGAAAGTGATTTTTGAAATTTATCCGAATACATATGTTTCCCTCCTATTTTTCAATTTCACGTGTGTTATATAGTTCTTTAATTTCTTCAATTGGTTTTTGCATTAAAGCTTCAATTAATTCATTAAAGTCACCATTTTTAATTTCTTTAACACGATCTTCTAAATGTCCACATCCAGGTGCTAAATATTTACCGTTAATTCTTCTAGCTAACATAGCAACTTGAGGATGTGAGATTCCAGCAGGACATCTTGAAGAACATACACCACACATTACGCAGTCGAATGATTCTTCAGCACATTTTTCGAATTCTCCACGTTGTGCATAAGCGATATATTGCATAACGTTAAGACCTTGAGTACAACTTTTTGTACATGCATTACATCCAATACATGAATAAATTTCTGGATAAAGTTGCATCATTACAGATTCGTTTACTGGAACTTTTTCAATATCATAGCCTTGTTTAACAAGTGGGAAGAATGGTAAAGTAGCAACATACATGTTATCTTCTACTTTAGTTTGACATGCAAGACATGCTTTTAGTTCTTTATCACCTTTAATACGGTAAATTGTAGCACATGCTCCACAGAAACCATTACGGCATCCGCATCCACGAACTAATTGATAACCAGCATATTCCATAGCAGTCATGATTGTTAAATTTTCAGGCACTTCATATTTTTTACCAAAAAGATATACACTAACTAATTTTTCCATGTTTTTTCTCCTTTTTAATATTCATCTGGAAGTTCATCAAGTTCAACACAACTAAATACTGGTCCATCTTGACATACATACTTAGAGCCAACATTACATCTTCCACATTTGCCGACTCCACATTTCATTTTTAACTCTAGTGTTGTATAAATTTGACTCTTGTCAAATCCAATTTCACAAAGTCCTTCTAATGTAAACTTAATCATAATTGGAGGACCACAAAGTACAGCTGTTTTGTTTGTATCAATGCCAAGTTCTTTAACATAACTTGGTACAAATCCTACATGTCCATCCCAACCTTCTTGAGCTCTGTCAATTGTTAAATGAACATTAACACCTGCATCTGTTGACCATTCTTCAATGATTTCTTTGTAATCTAATAAATCATCTTTACTTCTTGAACCGTAAACGATATCAATTTCTCCATAACGATCACGATAATGTCTACAATAGTTAATAACTGAACGTAATGGTGCAAGACCTACACCACCCGCAATAAATAGTAAGTTTTTACCAACAAATACATCATCAACTGGGAAATGATTTCCGTATGGTCCACGAATAGTAATTTGTTGACCAACTTCAGCTTGGTGTAACCATTCAGTTACACAACCACATTTCTTGATTGAGAATTCCATAAATTCTTCATTTGTTGGAGATGAAGTAATTGAAAACATTGCTTCACCAACACCAGGAATAGAAAGCATTGCACATTGTCCTGGACGATGATTAAAAGCTTTTTTACCATCTAATGTAACAACTCTGAATGTTTTGATATCTGGTGTATCAATACGAATATCAGTTATTACAGCAACAGTGGGAATTAAAGTTTCTGGTCTATTATTCACTTTTGTTCCCTCCTAACTTTTTCATTACTTTTACGATATTCATTGAAATAGGACATTTAGAAAGACATCTTCCACATCCTACACAACTAAATAATCCGTTGTTGTTTTCTGGATAATATACAAGTTTATGCATAAATCTTTGACGGAAACGTTCTTTTTGAGTTAGACGGTTATTACCATGAGCCATTTTTGTAAAGTCAGAATACATACATGAATCCCAGCATCTAAATCTAATTACACGATTTCCAGTATTAAAATCTTTTATATCATAACATTGACATGTTGGACAAACAAATGTACATGTACCACATCCAAGACAGCTTTGAGATAATTCATCCCAACTTGGATCATTAAAGAATTTACTTGTTTTTCCGGCACCAAAAGCATCAGTTGTTAAATCTTTTAATGGTAATCTGTCCATAATTTTATTGATTTTTTCAATTTCGGCATTAACTAATGTATCATCACATTCTTCAGTTAAATGATTGATTTTTTCTAAAAGAGCCTCACCCTTAGGTGTATTTGCTTTAAAGAATACTTCACTTTCAGTTTTCCAAGTTGTTACGTCACCTTCTGGTTGTTCTGGAGTTAAGCCAAAAGTTTTACAAAAACATGTTTCAGCTGGTTTTGAACAAGCAGTAGATACAATAACACCTTTTTCTCTTCTTGATTGATAGAAGCTATCAACAGGTTCTTTTAAGAAAACTCTGTCTAAGATTTCAAAGCTTTTTACGTCACATCCGCGAACACCAAAAACTACGAAATCTTCACTTTCACTTCTTGTATCAATTAAAGAAATATTTTTACCTTCTGTTTTGAATTCCATTAAATTTTGCATTTGTGGGAAGAATAAATCTTTAGGACTTCTAACAGTATTTAAAGCGTTAGACCATTCCATTCCTTTTTCCCATTGTTTAAATTTAGAACTACCATCACTTAATGTTGTTGGAACATAAAGTTTTGCAGTCTTTGCAATTTCTTCAAAAACAGTATATATTTTTTCAAGAGAACACTTACGCATTTTTATCCCCCTTGTCAAAAACTTCACTAGGTTCTAAATCTTCAGTTGTATAGTTAACTAAAGGTGCTCTAGATCCTACTTCTTCACCTGCTTGATATTCACCATAGAAAGTATTAATATCTTTAATAAATTTACGGTTTAATAAATGAAGAGGAATATTTTGTGGACATACTCTAGAACATTCTCCACAGTCACTACATCTACCAGCTACGTGGAATGCTCTAATAATATGGAACATTTTTTCTTCAAAGCTATTAGCTGCAGCTTTATTTTCTACACCTGATGTTGGGTTATCAAATACACATTTTTCACATGTACAAGCTGGACAAACATCACGACAAGCATTACAACGAATACAACGAGAAAGTTCATTTTGCCAGAAAGCAAATCTTTCATCTGGTGTCATAGCTTCTAATTTAGCAACTTCATCAAATCTATTTGAATCGATTACTTCTCCATCTTCACCTAATAATTCATCATAGGCTACATGTTTTTTACTTTTACAATTTACACAACGTTCTAATAGAACATCATTTTTTGCAACAACAACTGGTTTATCTTCATAAAGTGAAGTAACTAATAAGTTGTCGTTTTCATATTCTACGTTAGTGATTCCTTCACCAACTACTTTTTTAAGAGCATTTACATTAACCATACCATCACATGGAACACCAACAACGTAAACTTTCTCACGATCAAAACGATGTTCAGTTAAAAGTTGGTTAAAGCTATATGTATCACAAGGTTTTAAGAATACTAAAATTTTGCCTTCAAAACGGTCTGTTTTATAAACAAGATATTTTGAGAAGTTTAATCCACAAAAATCATTCCAAACAAAATTTTCCTTTAAATCTTCTTCATTTTTAAATAAAGTTGGAGTTACATCATAACCAAATTCACCTTTACTCCATCCAAGTACAGCATTAACAGTACCTGCATTAAGTAAAGAGATTGCTTTATCTAATAATTGATCTTTAGTTATTTTTTGCATCTTAAATCCTCCAATCTCTTATTTTCTCCAAGAGCTGTTACTTGAGCTACGAATTCATTCATTGTAGCAGCAAATTTTGCACCTTCAGCTGCAGATACCCATTCAACACGAGTTCTTTCTTTTTCAATACCAAGATAATCTAGCATAGAGAAAAGTAATGCCATTCTTCTTCTTGTATAGTAGTTACCTGATGTATAGTGACAATCACCTGGGTGACATCCACAAATAATAACACCATCAGCACCTCTTTGGAAAGCACGTAAAATGAACATTGGGTTAACACGACATGAGCAAGGTACTCTTATAATTTTAACATCAGCTGGATAATTAAGACGATTGTTACCAGCAAGGTCTGCCCCTGCATAAGAACACCAGTTACAACAAAAAGCAACAATTAAAGGTTTATGTTCTTTTACTTGCATATTGCGTCTACCTCCGCCATAATTTGATTGCTAGAGAATCCTTTTAAATCCATTGCACCTGATGGACATGCAACAGTACATGCACCACAACCTTGACAAACTGCAGGGTTAACTTTAGCAACTCTACGGATCTTAGTTGTTCTATCAGGCATACGGAATTCTTTATCTTCATAAGTAATTGCACCATATGGACATACTCTAGCACAAGTTGAACATCCATTACACATTAATTCATTTGAAGATGCTACACATGGGTTACCAGTAAGTTTATCTTTAGTTAGAAGTGCAATAACTTTTGCAGCTGCAGCACTTGCTTGAGAAACTGTTTCAGGAATGTCTTTTGGACCTTGACATGCACCTGAAAGGAATACACCAGCTGTAGGACTTTCAACAGGTTTTAATTTTGGATGCGCTTCAGTAAAGAAGTCATTTGTATCCATACTTGCAGTTAACATTGTTGCAAGAGGACGTGCAGATTTATCTGGTTCAATTGCAGCCGCTAATACAACAAGGTCAGCATCGATATGAAGTTGTTTATTTAAAATTAAATCAGATGCTTGAACTTTAAGTTTTCCATTTTCAGGAGTAACTTTTCCTACCATACCTTTAATGTATTTAACACCATATTCTTCAACAGCACGGCGATAGAATTCATCAAAGTTCTTACCAGGAGTTCTTACATCAATGTAGAATACATAAACATCTGTGTCTGGGTATTTGTCTTTTGTAAGCATAGCATGTTTAGCTGTGTACATACAACAAATTTTTGAACAGTATTCTTTTCCTTTTTCAGAACATGCACTACATCTTGAACCAACACATTGTACAAATACGATTGTTTTAGGTTTTTTACCATCTGATGGTCTTTCTAAGTGACCAGCAGTTGGACCAGCAGCATTTGTTAAACGTTCGAATTCTAAAGAAGTAATAACGTCTTTTGATTGATTGTAAGCATATTCATCAAATTTGTCCATACTAATAGGGTTGAAACCAGTTGCTACAACGATAGCACCATATTTTTCTTGAACAAATTCATCTTTTTGAGTATAGTCAATAGCACCAGCTGCACAAACTCTTGCACAAAGTCCACATTTACCATTTTTTAACATATTACATGCACTTGGATCAATTGTTGCAACTTTTGGAACAGCTTGAGCAAATGGAATATAAATAGCACTACGTTTATCCATTCCTAAGTTAAATTCATTAGGAACTTTTTTCATAGGACATTTTTCAACACATGCACCACATCCAGTACATTTGTCTTCTTTTACATAACGAGCTTTTTTCTTGATAGTAACATCAAAGTTACCAACAAACCCTTTAATTTCAGATACTTCACTAAATGAGAAAATACGGATTTTTTCATGTTGAGCAACATCAACCATCTTAGGTGTTAAGATACATGCTGCACAGTCAAGTGTAGGGAATGTTTTATCAAGTTGAGCCATTTTACCACCAATTGTAGGATTCTTTTCAACGATGTCTACATCGAATCCAGCATCAGCGATATCTAATGCAGTTTGAATACCTGCAATACCACCACCAATAACTAAAGCTCTTTTAGCTACTGGAGATTCACCTGGAACTAATGGAGCATTAAGATTTACTTTAGCAACTGCTGCTTTACCAAGGATAATAGCTTTTTCAGTACCAGTTAAAATATCTTTATGTACCCATGAACATTGTTCTCTGATGTTTGCAATTTCAACCATGTATGGGTTTAAACCAGCTGCTTTAGCAGTTTTTCTAAAAGTAGCTTCATGCATACGAGGTGAACATGAACAAACAACGATTCCAGTTAATTTGTGTTCTTTAACAGCATTAATGATCATATCTTGACCAGCTTGTGAACACATATATTGATAATTAGTAGAAAAGACTACACCAGGTTCATTTCTAAGTGCATCTGAAACTTTTTGAACATCAACTGTACCAGCAATGTTACTTCCGCACCAACATACAAAAACACCAACTCTTTGCATTTGTCTTTTCCTCCTTACTTACTATATTTTCTAAATGCACTTACTAATAATTGTTGTGGAACATCCTCATCTAAGAATTGTTCAACATCATTAGCAGTTAATCTGTTTTGACCTTGTTTTCTAATTGCTGCTAAACGAACAGCTTCAACTAATTTAGCAGGTTGAACGTTTCTTGGACATCTATCAACACAAGCAAAACATGATAAGCATTTATATAATGATTCAGATTTTAAAAGTGGTTCAATATCGCCATTTTCAATCATGCTTACAAATTGATGAGGATGGTATTCCATTTCATCATATGCAGGACATGTTGCAGAACATTTACCACATTTCATACATTTTTTAGGATTAACACCGCTTTGGCGGATTAATTCTTCTTGAAGATATTTATTACTATTACTCACAGATATCCTCCTTTACACCTAATGCTTCTGCTAAAAGTTCAGTAAAGTATACTACTTTTACATCAGCACCGTGTTTAACAAGATTATATTTACATAGTGGACAAGCTGTAATAATAATTTCAGCACCGTTAGCTTTAGCGTTTTCTACAACATCATTGCTGCATTTTTTCGCTAAATCTTTGCTTTCAAAACTTACATATCCACCACAACATTCATTACGTTTAGCATATACAACTGGTTCTGCGCCTAAAGCTTTAATGAAGTTTTCCATAATTGTTGGATTTTCTGGATCATCCATTTTCATAACTCCATTTGGTCTTAAAAGTAAGCAGCCATAATAAGCAGCAATTTTTTTACCAGTAAGTGGATTCTTTACTTTTTCTTTTAAAGTATCAAAACCAACTAAATCACGTAACATTTCAAGATAATGGTAAACTTTAGCTTCACCAAAATATCCACCATCTTCTGCCATATAACGATTTACTTTATCAGCAAATTCAGCATCATTTTGTATGGCATGATTTGTTTGTTTAACTACATTGTGACATGCAGAGCACACTGTTACAAGAGGTTGTTCTTTACTTGATGCTTCTTTTAAGATACGAACTGAAGATAGTTTAGTAGCTACTTCATTTCGATCTGTTGTAAAAACGCCTCCACAACATTGCCAATTTTCAATTTCTTCAAGAGTTACTCCTAAAGCTTCAGCAGATTTATAAGCATAAACTTCTAAATCTTTAGCTTTGTTTTTTAGAGTACATCCTGGGAAAAAACTAACCTTCATTTCTATCCTCCGATTTAAGCCATTTTTTCAGGGTGGAATACTTCGTCAAATTTTTCAGGAGTTAAGAATCCTAATTGAACGCAAGCTTCCTTAAGTGAGATATTATCTTTGTATGCTTTTTTAGCAGTTTTAGCAGCATTTTCATAACCAATATATGGGTTTAATGCAGTAACTAACATTAATGAGTTATGTAAATTGTGATGCATTTTTTCTTTGTTAGCTTTAATACCAACTGCACAGTTTTTATTGAATGAACGAATTGCTTCTGCTAATAATCTTGCTGATTGTAAGAAATTATAAATACAAACAGGCATGAATACGTTAAGTTCAAAGTTACCTTGAGATGCAGCTAATCCAACAGCAACATCGTTACCCATTACTTGAACAGCAACCATTGTTACAGCTTCACATTGTGTTGGGTTTACTTTACCTGGCATAATTGATGAACCTGGTTCATTTTCTGGAATAAAGATTTCTCCTAAACCATCTCTTGGACCTGATGCTAACCAACGAACGTCATTAGCGATTTTCATCATATCACAAGCTAAAGCTTTAATAGCTCCGTGTGCAAATACTAATTCATCTTTAGAAGTAAGTGCATGGAATTTATTTGATGCAGTGATAAATGGTTTATTTGTAAGTTTAGCAACAGTTTCAGCTACAAGTTCAGCAAATTGAGCTGGAGCATTTAATCCTGTACCTACTGCAGTACCACCTAATGCAAGTTCATATAATGGTTCAATTGAACGTTTGATTAATTCTAAATCTTTTTCTAAGCTTGAACGCCATCCACTAATTTCTTGACTGAATTTAATAGGTGTAGCGTCTTGTAAGTGAGTTCTACCACTCTTAACAATACCTTCATTTTCTTCTTCTAATCTTTTGAAAGTAGCAACTAATTCTTCAACAGCTGGAATTAATTTGTCTTCTAAAGTAAGAACAGCAGCAATGTGCATTGCAGTTGGGAATGTATCGTTAGAAGATTGGCTCATGTTAACATCATCATTTGGATGAAGTAATGTTTTTTCTAAAATTTGGTTACCTCTGTTAGCAATAACTTCGTTTGCATTCATGTTTGATTGAGTACCAGAACCTGTTTGCCATACAACAAGTGGGAAATTATCGTTTAGCTTACCAGCTGTAATTTCATCACAAGCAGCTTTGATAGCTTCAAGTTTTTCATTAGTCATTTTTTCTGGACGTAATACATTATTAGTGATTGCAGCAGCTTTTTTTAAGATACCAAATGCATTAATAATTTCAGCTGGCATTGTTTCAATACCAACACCAATTTCAAAATTTTGTTGACTTCTTTGAGTTTGAGCAGCCCAAAGTTTGTCTGCAGGGACTTTTACTTCTCCCATTGAATCATGTTCGATACGATATTTCATATTATTAATTTCCTCTCTATTATTAAATATTTAAATTTTTAATTAAGTCTTTTAAGACATTGGCACTATGGTGTAAAGCTTCTTGTTCTTCTTCATTAAGTGGTAACATAATTTTGCTATGAGCACCTTTTTCACCAACTACATTTAATACACTAAGACAAACATCTTCGATGCCATACTCACCGTTCATTAATGTTGAAACAGTTAATGTTGTATCAATACCACTTAAAATACATTTACATAAGTGACATACAGACATTGATACAGCATAGAATGTCGCACCTTTACGTTGGATAACTCTTGATCCAGATTTTCTTACATAATTTTCAATTTCTTCTTTGTTAAATTCAGGATATTTTACATCTGTTGTAATAGCATCAGCATAATTTTCAATTGGTACATTTGAAATGTTAGCAAATGACCATGGAACAAATGCTGTGTCACCATGTTCACCAAAAACATAAGCGTGAACATTTTTTTGGTTTACTGAAAAATACTCAGAAATTCTTGCACGAAGTCTTGCAGTATCAAGTATTGTTCCTGAACCAATAACGCGTTCTTGTGGTAAACCAGTATGTTTTAAGAATACATAAGTTAAAATATCAACTGGATTACTTACAATAATATAAGTTGCTTCCGGAGCAACAGGCACAATTTTGTCTGCTACGCTTTTAATAATGTCAACATTACATTGTGCAAGATCAAGTCTTGATTGACCTGGTTTTCTTGCAACTCCAGATGTGATGATAACAATATCAGAACCTTCTGCATTAGCATATGAACCTGCATAAACATTGGCTGAATTATAGAATGGAATACCTTGTCTAATATCCAATGCTTCTCCTAAAGATTTTTGTTCGTTAACATCAATGATAACAATTTCAGACGCTATTCCCATAACAGTAAGAGTGTAAGCAATTGTTGATCCAACATTTCCCGAACCAATAACCGTAATTTTATTCATATTTAAAGTCTCCTTTTAAATCGTATTTTTCAAGTTTTATGTGTTTTTTTCAAAACAGTTCATTCTACCCCGATTTTATTCTTATTATATCACAAAATTGTTTTAAAATCTATATAAATACTTATTTTTTGTAATATTTACCATTTTTTTATTTTATCTAGTCATATCTTTGTAAAATAAAAAAACAATAAGTAGTTAAACTTATTGTTTTTCAATCAATTCAAGTATTAATTATTATGCTTTGTTAACCTATTAAATGCCATAATTATTAAAGGAATAAAGATAATTTGAATAACAATTCCCGGCAATGCATTTACAAAAGCTCCCATCCAAAATGTCGATATTCCAAACTGATTTACATCAAATCCTAAAAAACAAAACATTGATGTTCCCCAAATCACTCTACCTAGAATCATTGCAATTAATAATGCCGGATAAATATAAAGTTCTTTTTTAGGTAATAATTGATACATAATACCAAACACCGCACCATATGCTGCAAGTTCTAATGACATACATATTGCTGTTGGAAACAAAGGTGGCATCCCAAGTGTAAATGATCTAAAAAGTGGTGCGACAAATCCAACAATAAATCCGTACTTCCAACCACATATAAAACCACAAAGTAATACTGGTATATGCATAGGACAAAGCATTGAACCTATTTGTGGAATTTGACCAGTTAGAAACGGCAACACATATGCTAAAGATAAAAATATTGCTGAAAAAGTTATTCGAAAAATCTCTTTATTTTTACTCATTTTTATTACCTTTCTTTCTACAACTAGATTGAATCAAAATATTTAGTTTTGCAATTATTTCCTACTTAAAATCTCTTTTAAATAAGATATCATTACTAATAGTTGTATAAAACAATTCTCTAATTTTCTCTATATTATTAGTAATTCCAAGTATCCACATTAGCTTTGTTACTACCGCTTCTGTTGTCATATCATAAGCTTCTAAAACATTCGTATTTTCCTTTAAAAAATGACCAACTTGGTATATTGCAATATCACTTCCTTCATTTGGAACTTGTGTTGTCATAACAATTATTTTACCAAGTTTAGTATATTTTTTTATTATTTCATTATACTTATTACCTTCATAATTAGGTAATCCACCAACACCAAATGACTCAATAACAAGCCCATCAAACTTCTCTAACATATATTCTAATAACTCTTCATTCGCTGATGGAATTAGTTTCATTAAACCGATACTTGGATTTAATGTGTCATAAAATACTGTATCTTTGTTTAAATCAGTAATATAGGATATTACATGACCGTCTTTAACGATCGCAATTTTTGGATAATCGATACTACTAAAAGCATCAAAAGACTTTGTTCTAACCTTTCTTGCACGTGTTCCAAGAATAACATTTCCATTAAAAATTATAACTACACCTGATGATTTTTCATCACATGCATATGTAAAACTATCATATAAATTGGTTTTAGCATCAGAAACATCTAAATTAATTGGTTTTTGTGATCCTGTTAAAACAATTGGTTTTTTCGAATTTTGTATCAAATAAGATAATGCACTAGCTGTATAACTCATCGTATCAGTACCATGACAAATAACAAAGCCATCATAATTGTCATAGTTATTTCTTATTTCTTCTGCTATTTTTAACCAATGTTTATAATATATATTCGTGCTATCAATACTAAATAATGTTTTTACATCAACCGTACAAATATTTTTAATATTAGGTAAAAACTCAATTAATTGTTCTCCACTAAGACCTGGATTTAATCCTCCAATAGTTTCGATCGATGCGATAGTACCACCTGTTGTAATCATCAATATTTTCTTCATATTATCACTCTCATATCTTTTTTTATTTGCTTTACTAAACTTTAGTTTATATGATATACGTTCACGACATTGTTGTTTATAAATTATTCATTAATTTTATTTAACAATTTAATTGCTTCTTCTTTATTCACTAAATTTTTAACAGATATTGTTATAAATTGATTCTAGATCTTTTTGTGCATATTTTTCAATTATAATATTATATTTTTTATCCATTATTAATTATTCCTTTAATAAATGAATCTAATTCAACTTTTTCTTTGTTTCTTTCTGGATCATTAAGTGCTTCATTTATTAAAATGGCTGCTTGCATTTTTGCAATAGTTTGTTCGTATAACTCAATGCTCATAAGAACCATATCACTGTAACCATTTTTAGTTATTACAATTGGTGTTTCACTTTCTTTACATATTTTAGAAATATTTGCTGTATTCTTAAGTTCATTTATAGGTAATATTCTTGGTAATACTTGCATAATAACCTC
>CAJGDR010000005.1 GCA_904502205.1 uncultured Bacilli bacterium | reverse complement strand
CTCATAAAGTCATAATCAAGACAAACCCCAACCATAAAAGGATCAGCACACGTTAATCCATGACCATAATGATCTGCACCTAGCACAACAAACCCTAAACTGTTTAAAAATTCTGCAAATTCATGATATCTGCCTAAATGTTCACTCATACCATGAGCAAGTTGAACAGTACCTTTTATGTTTTCCAGATTTTCCGGCAACCAAATATAGACATTTAAAGAAACTTTATCATCAAATTTAACTTTTTCTGTTCTAAACATCTTAATCCTCCAACAATTTTAAAAATCCAGGATACTTAGAAACCTTTTCTAAACCAAAATTTTCTAAAATTGTTGATGAAATTACTGTAAATGATTCCATCACCGGCATAATTTTACCATTAATTCCTTTATAATAACAAATTAATGGAACATCTTCTCTTGTATGATCAGTTCCAGTATGAGTTGGATCATTACCATGGTCAGCTGTAACCATCACTAAAGTATCCGAATCAATTTGTTCTAATAAGATACCAAGTTTTTCATCAAAACGTTCAATTGCTGCTTTATAACCTAAAACATCACGGCGATGACCATATAAAGCATCAAAATCCACTAAATTCACAAAACATAAACCATTAAAATCACGCTTAGCATAATCAATTGTCTTGTCCATACCATCTTCATTAGATGTTGTACGAACATATTCAGTAATACCATAACCATCAAAAATGTCATTTATTTTACCAACAGCAATTGTATCTAAGCCATTTTCGGATAAAACATTTAAACAAGTCTTTGAAAAAGGCTTTAAAGCATAATCATGTCGATTAGTTGTACGTTTAAAAGTTTCAACACTATTACCAACAAATGGTCTTGCTATAATTCTACCAACCATCCATTCTGGATTTTCAATAGTAATTTTTCTTGCAAATTCACAAATCTTATAAAGTTCTTCAAGTGGAATAATTTCTTCGTTTGCAGCAATTTGTAAAACAGAATCAGCTGATGTATAAACAATTAATGCACCAGTAAGAAGTTGTTCCATTCCTAAATCTTTAATAATTTCTGTACCACTAGCTGAAATATTACCAATAACTTTACGACCAGAAAACTGTTCTAAAGCATCAATCAATTCTTTTGGAAAGCCTGTATCAGTAAATGAAGGGAATGGTTTATCCACTTTTAATCCCATCATTTCAAAATGACCAGTTAAAGTATCTTTACCGACACTAATTTCTGTGAGTCTTGCAAGATTTGCTTTCGGAGTGACTTTATCCCCTAAAAAATAACGAATACCAAGTTTATCTAATGTTGGCATTTTAATATCTGGATAATTTTTAACAATGTTTCCTAAAGTATTAGTTTTTAAATCACCATACAACAAAGCATCAGATGCCGCACCGATTCCTAGTGAATCAGCAACAATTAAAATAATCTTTTTAAATCTTTTCATAATTAGTCCTTTTGTCTAGGATGACTAGATCCATAGACTTCTTTAATTTTATTTAAACTTAAATGGGTATAAATTTGCGTAGTAGCAATATCTTCATGTCCAAGTAATTCTTGAATTAAACGAATATCAACACCAGCTTCTAAAAGATGAGTTGCATAACTATGTCTTAAAGTATGGGGTGAAACATTTTTTTCGATTCCTGCTTCATCTGTTAAATTTTTTAAAATTTTGAAAAAACCAACTCGGCTAATCGCCTCACCATGATTATTCAAAAATAAAAATCCACAATCTCTTTTCATACCTTGTAAAAAAGGTCTAGCATTCATTAAATATTCCCGAACCTTTTTTAAAGCATAATCATTAACTGGTACAATTCGTTCCTTACTACCTTTTCCAAGTATTCTAATTTGTTTAGAAGTAAAACGCATATCCGTTACTTTTAATCCAACGAGTTCAGAAACGCGAAGACCTGTTCCATAAATTAATTCTAGCATGGCCATATTTCTTAAATCATATGGTTTATCACCTTGAACAACTTCTAATAATCGCATAACTTCTTCGATTGATAAAACTGTTGGTAACTTCTTTTCTATTTTCGGAGCCGAAACCTCTTTTGCAACATTTTCATCAACATACTTATCTAATGCTAAAAACCGATGAAACGATTTTATACTCGAAAGATTACGACTTAAACTTGAAGTAGTCATCTTTTTCTTTTTCATAAAAGCAAGATAAGATCTAATATGTTCACTAGTAACTTGTTTCATATCATCAACTAATATTTTTGTTATCAAATAATTTACATAATTAGTTACATCATTAACATAAGCTTCAATGCCATTAGCACTCATCATTTTAACACTTTGTAAATAATACTTATATTCAGTTACTAATTGTTCCATATTACCTCCTATATTATTGCAATAATAAAACTATAAACGACCAATATTACTGTTATGACAGACAATTTCTTATTTGTATCATCTAATTCACTAAGAATTATCAAATACATCATAGGAACTAAAATAATAAATTGGCCTAGAAAGTTAAATAAATAAACTCCTAGACCAAATAAGGCTTTGTTTTTTAAAAGGATTCCAAAACTTGTTCCAAGAGTTATTCCTTTACCAAATAAAATAAATAAATTAACAATAACACCAGTACCATTATTTAATAAACACATCAAAAATAAATACCAATAATTCATTGTAAAAGTATTTATAAATGTTTCAATGCTATTTTTATCAACTATCAAATTTTCAATATCTACATTAATTTTAAAACCCGTTATTAATCCAATTAAAAGACCAAGGCCTAAAATTACTGTTAGATAAAAAATTTGTTTTTTCATCAAATCAACCCTTACATTAGTTTTTCAATAAAATGATCCATAACATAAAAGTATTCTTTTTTTATACGAATAAAATCATTAATTAACTCAAAATAACCTTCTTGAACAAATTGGTTCAAAAGCGGAAAATCTTCAAATATATTTGTTTGATATCGATTAAAATATTCTTTCAAATTAATTCCTTGAACTTTTCGAAACCCTTGAATAATATGATGTTTCAAAGTATCTTCCTTGGATAATATTTCTATATCATCAATAGGAAATTTTCTTTTATCAATATCATTAAAATATTTACTTAATATTTTCGTATTTTGGTATCTTCTATTATCAATATAACTACTAGCAGCAACACCAATTCCTAGATAATGTTCATTAGACCAATATAACAAATTATGATATGATTGATGGTTTTTAGAATAGTTGCTAACTTCATATTGAGGATACTTATCACCTAATAATTGATGAATAAGTTTTACCATTTCAAGTTCTAATTCTTCAGATACTAGTTCTAGCTTACCTTTGATAAATTCATTATAGAATATTGTTTTTTCTTCTAAAATTAAACTGTAAATTGAAAAATGAGTTGGTTTTAACTCAATCAATTTAGTTAGAGTTTCTTTTAGCGAATCTATAGTTTGTGAAGGTATCGCATACATCACATCAAAATTAACATTTGGAATAACTTGTTTTAAATATTTATAATTATCAATAAATTTATCATAATCAAAATCTCGATTAATTTTTTCTAACAACTTTTTATCAAGTGTTTGAATACCTATGCTAATTCTATTAACATTATATGTTACTAATAAGTCAATTAATTCCTTAGTTAAATCTTCCGGATTAACTTCAATCGTATATTCTACAATTTTTGATAAATCAATTATTCTTGAAATCTCTTGTAATAATTCTTCAAGTAATTCTTTTCCAAGCGCTGTGGGAGTGCCTCCGCCAACATAAATGCTTGTTATCTTTTCAAAATCAAAATTATTTTCTTGATATAATTTGATTTCTTTTTTTAAATATTCAAGATATTTAATTTTAATATCTTTTTTCGAAACCCTTTTTGTAAAATCACAATATGCACAAATTTTATTACAAAATGGAATATGTAGATAAAGACCACATTTATTCATCAATTTCAAGTACTGCAAGGAATGCTTCTTGAGAAATTTCTACACTTCCCACTTGTTTCATTCGCTTCTTTCCTTCTTTTTGTTTTTCTAAAAGTTTCTTTTTACGTGAAATATCTCCACCATAACATTTAGCTAAAACGTCTTTACGAAGTGCCGCAATATTTTCACGAGCAATAATTTTTCCACCAATCGCAGCTTGAACTGGAACTTCAAACATTTGTCTTGGAATTGCTTTACGTAATTTTTGAACTAACGCACGACCTTTTTGATAAGAAAAATCTTTATGAACAATAATACTTAATGCGTCAACTTTTTCACTATTAAGTAAAATATCAAGTTTAACAAGTTTAGATTCTTTGTATCCTCCAAGTTCATAGTCAAGTGATGCATAACCACGTGATGTTGACTTTAAACGATCAAAGAAATCATAAACAATTTCAGAAAGCGGCATGTCATAATGCAATGAAACTCTGGTTTGGTCAATGTATTGCATATCCATAAAAGTACCACGTTTTTGTTGACATATTTCCATAATTGATCCAACATAATCACTAGGAACCATAATTGTTGCTTTAACATAAGGTTCTTCAATAGCTTTTATAATTGTTGGATCCGGCATTAATGCAGGGTTATCAACTTTCATCATTGTTCCATTTGTTAATTTAACGTGATAATCTACACTAGGTGCAGTTGCGATAATTTCAATTTTAAATTCTCTTTCAATACGTTCTTCAATTACATCCATATGTAAAAGACCTAAGAATCCAACACGGAATCCATGACCTAATGCTTGTGATGTTTCAGGTTCATATGTTAAAGCAGCATCATTTAATTTAAGTTTTGCTAAAGCTTCTTTAAGTTCATCATATTTATTAGCTTCAACCGGATAAATACCACAGAATACCATCGGATTCAAACTTCGATAACCTGGTAATGGTTCTTCATTGTAATTTTCTATTGTTGTAATAGTATCACCAACGCGAACGTCACCAACTTCTTTAATTGATCCACTTACAAAACCTACATCACCTGCAGTTAAATAATCACGTCGAGACTCTTTAGGTGTATAAACACCAAGTTCTAATACTTCATACATTGCACCTGTTGCGTGCATTTTGATGTGATCACCTTTTTTTATTGTTCCATTAAATACTCTAATTGATGCAATAACACCACGATAAGAATCGTAGAAAGAATCAAAAATCAAAGCTTGAACAGGACCTTCAACATTACCTTGTGGTGCAGGAACTTTTTGAACAACTGATTCTAAGATTTCTTCAATTCCAACACCTTCTTTAGCACTTGCTAAAACCGCATCACTTGCATCTAAACCTATGACATCTTCAATTTCTTTTTTAACTTTATCAGGATCTGCAGCTGGCAAATCAATTTTATTAATGACTGGTAAAATTTCCAAATCATTATCAACCGCTAAATAAACATTTGCTAAAGTTTGGGCTTCAATTCCTTGTGCAGCATCAACTACTAAAACCGCCCCTTCACAAGATGCTAAACTTCTTGAAACTTCATATGTAAAGTCTACATGTCCTGGAGTATCAATTAAGTGTAAAATGTAAGTATTACCATCTTTAGCAGTATAATTTAATTCTACAGCATTTAATTTAATCGTAATTCCACGTTCTCTTTCCAAATCCATTGTATCAAGAATTTGTTCTTTCATTTCTCTTGTATCTAAAGCTTTTGTTTTTTCTAAAATACGGTCAGCTAAAGTACTTTTACCATGGTCGATATGAGCTATAATCGAAAAATTTCGAATTAAATTTTGACGTTTCTTTAATTCATTATAATTTATCGACATTTTCTTCACCTACTATCTCTTCTTGTTTATTCTTTAATCTTTTATAATTATAAACTACTAATCCGATATAACCTATAGATAGTGCCAATAATCCAAGATACAAATCAACAATTAATAATTTTATATCAAATTTGTATTCGTACATACTGTAAAATCCAACTAACATAATAATTATTGAAATTGAAATATCAACAAATAAATCACGATCCTTCTTTGGATTTTTAATTTCTAAATAAATAATATATGCTACGATAAAAATACATAATACAGCTGGCATTGTTTCCATAAGTATTCTCCTTTTATTAATTATAGTATATTATAACATAAAATTACTTTTTTATATATTAAAACGCTAAAAAAGTGTATTAAAAAAACTATAAAGCATAACTTTGCTTTATAGTTCTTCTTTACTTTCTTTTTCTTCATTTTCTTCAGCTTCTTTTGAATCTTCGTTTTCAACTATTTCAATAATTTCAAGTTTAGCTTTAATAATTCTTCTTTCTTTAACTTCTAAAATAGTAAATTGAAGTTCATATTTCTTTTCTTCAACCATTTCATTTTCTGATTCTGATAAAACAGTTGTATGCCAAAGTAAAACTTCACCTTCAGTTGGCACTTGTTCAGCAAGACTATACAAGAAACCACCAACGTTAGTGTATGAAGATTCTGGAGCTTTACCAAGTTCTAATATTTCATATAAATCATCAAGTGGAACGTCAGCTTCAACTTCATAAACGTTGTCACTGATTTTGATAATATCAGTATTATCATCGCTTTCGTCATGTTCATCGTAGATTTCACCAACGATTTCTTCTAAAGCATCTTCCATTGTTACAATACCACTAGTTCCACCATATTCATCAGATACAATTGCAAAATGTTTCTTTTCAATTTGCATACGTCTGATTAAATCATCAACTTTCATCGTTTTAGAAACATATAAAGGTCTTGTAATTAATTCTAAAATATTAAACTTAGCAGTTGATTTATTCTTAAGTAAGAATGTGAAGAAATCTCGTTCACTTAAGATACCTAATATATGGTCTTTGTCATCACGATATACTGGAAGTCTTGAATATTTATTTTCAAAGAAAATATCACGAATTTGTTCAACAGACATTTCAACTTCAACACCAATAATATCAACACGAGGAACCATAATGTCATAGATAGTACGTTCACTAATATCTAAAACACTTTGCATTAAATCAGCATCATCAGCATCAATAACGCCTTCCTCTTCCATTGTGTCAATAATTGATTCAAGTTCTGATTCAGTTACTGTTGGAGTTACTTCTTCATTTTGTTTAACCATACGTTTTCTAAGCCACATAAAGAATGAAGTAATCGGATATAAAACCTTAATAATAATTCTCATTAACTTAGCATATCTTAATGCAAGTTTTTCTGCGCTTTCTTTTGCACGACATTTTGGCATTATTTCACCAAAAATAAGTACAATAATTGTCATACCAACAACGTTCGCAATATTAGATAATGTAGGATTCATAATTAAGTCATTCAAAACTAATGCAGCAAGCGTAGTAGCTGCAATGTTAACAATATTATTACCTACTAAAATCGTTGTTAAAGTACGATCAAAATGTTCAGCTATCCATAATGCTTCTTTTGCACCTTTTTGTTTTTCTTCAACATGTGTACGTAAACGCATAATGTTGACAGTAGAGTATGCAGTTTCTGAAGCAGAAAAGAAACTAGAACAAATAATTAAAATTACAATTGCAATACTAATAGCAATTGTTCCAACTGGCCATAATAATAAAATTTCTTTAGCGCCAATTAGATCAAAATACCTGAGGGGACTCAAGTAACAACACCACCTTTTCTTATTTTTTCTGATTAAATTCAGTGCATATATTATACTACAAATTAAATAAAATGTCAAATCAAACATTATTTAGCCAAATACAAAAAAAATAACAAGGTTTCCCTTGTTATTAGATCATATTAAATAAATTATCATTTATTCCATTTTTCATAATTTCTTGAACAATCTTATTTTCTTGTACTTTATCAACAGGACGATTAGCAAGTTTTGAAACATCTCTTATTACTTTTCTAATACTTTCCTCATTTGATAAATCCATTTGTTGAACTTTTTCCACAAGTTCAAATAGTGAAGCTGGTTCAATATTATTCTCTGAAATAAAATTTAATACTCGATTCATTTTACACCTCTCACATTATTATATGCAAGAATTTGAAAAATGTTAAAACGAAGACACAAAATTTTCTAATAAAATATCAGCATGATTTAAATTATACATAATATATTTATCATTATAGCAAACTATTAAATAGTCTTTCTTTGTGAAAAACATATAGTACTCATCATTTACAACTCCGAGTTTAACTGGTTTAACATCTTTGATGTAAGTATCTAATTGTATAGTGTTATAATCAACATTAGCTTTTTCAATTTTTAAACTATTAAACCAAATCGCAAAATTTCCACGCACATTATAATAACTAACATTATTAATTTGGATTTTGTTTAATTCATTAGGTTTCATCGATAATTGTAAAGGATTTAAGGTACCAAATTCAATTTGTACAGGAGGCACACTTTCTTCATTTTTAACATCAAATTTGCCAAACAACAATACACCACCAAAAATTACAAACAAACTAACCATTGATAAAATGTAAGTTGCAACAGATATTCTAAAATGCTTTTTATTTTTGAATTCTAGTTCATCTTTTTTCAAAAAGGTATCTGGTAATGTAGGATCATTCCATGAACTACGAATTTTCTTTTTGATATTCATTTTAGCTTGCCTCCTTAAAATATTTTTTTGCTTTTTTCATCGCTTCATTATATTTCCAACCAACTGTACCAATTGGCATATTAAATGTTTCAGCAATTTCTTTTGTTTTTACATTATAAATTATTCGGTAAACGACTATTAAATATTCATCATCAGTAAGAATTCTTTTTAAATCACTCATAAGGTCATTATGACTAAAAGTATCAATAACTTCTTGTGATATAACATTATCATTGTATTCAATGGTTACATTGTTTTTCCGCATTTCGCTTATTGCAAGATTACCCGCAATTTTTAATAACCATGCTTTAAAATATCTACCATCAAACTTATCAATATTTTGATACATCTTCAAAAATGTATCTTGAACTAGTTCTTCAGTTAATTCTTTATTTTTGACAATCTTTATAATATGAAAATATACTAAATTTTTATACATATCATAACAATAATCAAAAGCATCTTCATTATGATCTTGGAGTCTTTTTATCATTACTGCTTCTGTCATACCGAATACCTCTCTTATATTATATCACAACAATAATAAAGATTAAAATTATTCAATATATTAAACGCAAAAAAGTTCCATTTTATTGGAACTTTTATTCTTTTTTTCTAAAAATCATTTTGATAGGAGCCCCATCAAATATGAAACTCTTACGGATTTGATTTTCTAAATATCTTTGATATGAGAAATGTAAATATTTCGGATCATTAACAAAGAATACAAATGTTGGTGGAGCACTCGCTACTTGCGATACATAGTTAACTTTTAACATACCACCATTAAAAGTTGCAGCTGGGAAAAATAAAGTTGCATCTAAAATAACATCATTTAAGACATTTGTAGGGATTCTTCTTGTATAGTTTTCATAAACTTCATTAATTGTATCAAATAATGTTTGAATACGATCTTTATTAAGTGCTGATAAGAAAACAATTGGAGCATAACCTAAATATAAGAAATGACTTCTAATTTTTTCAATATACTTATTCATTGTTTTACTATCTTTGTCAACTAAATCCCATTTATTAACAACAATAATAACACCTGAATTAACATCTAATGGATAACCAGCAATTCTTTTGTCTTGTTCTTCAATATCTTTACTTCCATCTAAAACGATTAAAGTAATACTTGCACGTTCAACTGCTTTGATTGCTCTTAAAAAACTATATTTTTCAGCATTTTCATAAACTTTACCTTGTTTACGAATACCTGCTGTATCAATTACAACATAATTTTTACCATCTCTGACAAACGGAGTGTCAATTGCATCTCTTGTAGTTCCTGCAATGTTACTTACGATAACTCTTTCAGTTCCAAGAATAGCATTTGTTAAAGAACTTTTACCAACGTTTGGTTGACCAATTATACAAAATTCAATAGCATCATCATATGTTTTTTCTTTTTTAACTGGTAGTAGTGAAACTACTTTATCTAACATGTCACCAATACCAATACCATGAATAGCTGATACTGCAAAAACTTCTTCAACACCAAAATTATAAAAATCATAAATGTTATCTTTTAAATTAATATCATCAATTTTATTTGCAGCTACAATAACTGGTTTTTTAGTACGATGCAAAATATTCATAACATCTTGATCTTCATTAGTTATACCAACTCTTCCATCAACTACAAAAATAATAACATCAGCTTCATCCATTGCAAGTTGAGCTTGAGCAATAATTTCATCCATGAAAGGAACATCTTTAATTTCAATTCCACCTGTATCAATTACTGAGAATTCTTGATCTAGCCATTCACATCTACCATATAAACGGTCTCTTGTGATACCACTTTGGTCATCAGTGATGGCATTTTTTTCTGCAACAAGTCGATTAAAAATACTTGATTTTCCAACATTTGGTCTTCCGACAATCGCCACAACACCACGACTCATATTATACCTCCTATATAATAAAGAAAGATTTATCTAGCGATAAATCTTCTTTTATTTACTATTCTTCAAATTTTTTAAAAGCTTCTCCTAATAAATCAGCAAATGTTGTTGATGGAGTTTCTTCTTTTTGTTTTTCGAAGTATTTATCAAATTCAGCGCGTTCTTTTTGATTTTCTAATTTTTTAACGCTTACTACAAGTTTAGCTTTACCTGGATCACATTCAAGAACCATTGCGTCTACTTTTTCACCTACTGCATAAACTTCATCAACTTTACCAATACGTTTTTGATCAGTAACTTCGTTTACTGGTAAATAACCAGAAACATTTTCATAGTTTACTACAGCACCTTTTTCTTCAATTTTAGCAATTTCAACATTAATTACTGCGCCTCTTTGAAGTTTAATATCTTTCCAAGTATTTTCAACAGTTTCACGGTGTGATAATGAAATACGTTTTTTAGCACCATCAATGTTCATTACTTTAACAGTTAAAGTATCGCCTTCTTTAACGTTGTCAGCAACTCTTTCATTAGTACGCCAAGAGTATTCAACATTAGGCATTAAACCAGCATATTCATCAGTTAATTTAATAATTACACCAGCAGGAATAATTTGTTTAACTTCACCTTCAAATACATCACCAACATGGAATTTTTCAGTTAATACATCCCATGGATGAGCTTTTAAAGCTTTTAAAGATAAACCAACTTTACCTTCTTCTAATTTAATGATTTTAGCAGTAACAGTTTGACCTACTTTTAAATAATCATTAACATTTCTAACCATTTTATGATCTAATTCGTTACGATGTAATAAAGCAGAAACTTCTCCAAGTTTAACGAATGCACCAAAATCAGTGATTGATTCTACAGTACCTTCAACAACTGCATTTAATTCTAAAGCATTGTATGAAGCTTCATATTTTGCTTTTTTGATTTTAGCTTGAGCAGCAGCATTTGAAACGATAACTTTAATAGCATCATGATCAACATTAGTAACAACAACATCAATCATTTGTCCTTTTAATGCACGTAAAGCTTCTTCTTTTAAATAAATATTTTTAAGTGGTAAGAACACTTTAATATCACTATGATTTTTGTAAAGTAAATCAGCACCAGCATGATTTACAAACATAACTTTAGCTTGAATAATTTCATCTTTTTCTTTTAATTCATCAAATACTTTAAGATCTGTACGTGCTTTATATAATTTAGTAGATAAAATATATAAATTAGCATCAGATTTTTTATCTTTAGCGATTTGTTTTACTAAACCAGTAAATTCTCCACCTTCGAAGTAGTAATCTCTTAATTTTTGACCTTCTACATAATCAGATAAGTCATTTGTGTAAATAACACCCTTTGTTTCATTTGGTAATTCAAGATAAATAGCATCTTTACTAACGTTAGTAATAACACCTGTAACTTCTTGACCTTCTTTGATAGCAACTAAATTTTCACTCATTTTCTTATTAACCCTTTCATTTACATAACTAATTATTGTTTTTACTACTTCATCAATCGTCATATTTGATGAATCAATTACTATAGCATCATCAGCTTTCTTAAGCGGACTAATTGCTCTTGTCGAATCTTTGGTATCTCTTGTAATAATTTCTTCAAGTGTTTGTTCAAAAGGAACTACGATACCAGCGAGTTCTCTTTCTTTCATTCTACGAATTGCACGACATTCAGCTGAAGCATCTAAATAGATTTTCAAATCAGCATTCGGAAGTACAACTGTACCAATGTCTCTACCATCCATAATAACATTACGACTACCCGCAAGTTCTCTTTGCATATCAACTAAGAATGTACGTACTCGTCCTAATTTTGCTGGTGTAGAAGCATTAGTTGTAACCTTTACTGAACGGATCTCAGTCGATACATCAATACCATCCATGAAAATTTTATCTTTTTGAATATCGATTTTAGTATTATCTAAAAAATCATATTCATCTTCGTTTTCAAGATTAATCCCAAGTTGTAAAGCTTTTAAAGTAACCGCACGATACATTGCACCTGTATCAATGTGTTCAAAATTAAGTTCTTTACATAATATTTTTGATATTGAACTCTTACCGCTTCCAGCAGGTCCATCAATTGCAATTTTAAACATGATATGCACCTCAATCAATTAAGCATTATATCATAAATTGTTAAGAATTTCAAATATATAAAAAATATTTTTTAAATCAATAAAATGGATTTCAAACGAAATCCATTTTACTTATTTTTTATAATTCTAAATCATTATTATTTCGATAAATAACTAACGACTTAGGTGTTCCCATATCAGTTGGAACCATCTTACGACCATTATCTGCAATTGCTATTCTAAGAACTGTGTAGTCAATAACCATTGAACCTTTTTCAGTAATAATGTAGTTATCAATATTTGAATTAGCATTCTTATGATGAATAACATCCATATGAATTGCTTCATGCAAATTAGATCTTACAACTTTTAAATACATTTTACCAACATGGTTTTTCTTACCTTTTAGAATTTCTTCAGGACGCATACGTTTGATATTACCACGATTAGTTAAAAGCAAGATAATATCTTTTTCACGAACGTATTTAGCCGATACAACCTCATCTTTTGGACGACTCTTCATTTCAATAGACTTAACACCAAATGATGCTGGTTCAATAACGCTAATTTCAGCTGCATCATAACGGTTCATATAACCTTCTTTAGTTGCAATAACAACTTCAACATCTTGACCTTCACAAATGTCGGCTGATACAACTTTATCACCATCACGAAGTTTAGTAGCCTTAAGAGCTTTAGAATAACGGTTAACTTCTAATTTTTCTAATTTAATACGTTTAATCAATCCATCTTTAGTTGCAATTAAAACATACTTATCTTGAGTAAAATCAGAAACAACTGTTGAGAAAATAACTTTTTCATTATTTTCCATTCCAATTAATGTACTAATATGAATACCAACATCTTTATGTTTACATTCAGGAATACGATGAACTGGTAAATAGATATAATTACCTAAGTCAGTAAATTGTAATAATACATCAGTTGTCGTAGCTTCATATAAGTCACTAACTACGTCGCCTTCTTTAACTTTTGTTTGTTGTTCATCACTCATATTTAAAGCAGCATATGCTTTACGAGTCATACGTTTAATATAACCTTCATGAGTAATAATTAAAATAGCATCTTCTTTAGAAATTAATTCTTCTTTTGCTACAGTAACTTCTTCAACTTCTTCTTCAACAATTGTTTTTCTTTCAAAATTTAACAATTCTTTAGTTTGACTAATTTCATCTTTAATAGCCTTAAGCATTGCGCGTTCACTATCTAGAATATGACGAAGTTTACGAATACTTTGTTCTAATTCATTAGCCTCACGTCTAAGTTCAAAAATATCAGTGTTAGTTAAACGGTATAATTGTAAATTAACAATAGCTTCAGCTTGAATTTCAGTGAAGTTGTAGTTTGCCATAATATTCTCTTTAGCATTACGTTTATTTTGAGAATTACGGATTGTTTTTATAACAGCATCTAAAATAGATACCATACTAATTAAACCATCAACAATATGAGCACGACGTTCATTTTTTTGTAATTCGAAATTACATTTATTAGTCATTACTTCTTTTTGGTGAGCAATATAGGCATCAATAATATCTAAAACACCCATAACTACTGGTCGGCCATTAGCAATAGTAACCATATTATAGCTATAATTTGTTTGAAGTTCAGTTGATTTAAATAAGAATGTTAAGATTTTCGCAGGATCAACATCTTTACGAACATCAACAACGATTCTCATACCTTGACGGTCTGATTCATCACGAATAGCTTTTACACCATCAACTTCTTTTTGAATCAACATATCATTCATTTTTTTAACAAGATTTGCTTTATTTACTTCATAAGGTATTTCTGTAATAATAATCTTGTTCTCATTTTTGTCAGGAACAATTTCTGTTTTAGAACGTACAACTACTTTTCCACGACCAGTTTCAAAAGCAGCTTTGATGGCATCTTTACCATGTACAATACCACCTGTTGGGAAATCTGGACCTTTCATAATTTCCATTAACTCATCAACAGTCATTCTTGGATTATCAATTTTAGCGATTACCGCATCCATTACCTCAACTGGATTGTGTGGTGGAATATCAGTTGCGTAACCGGCTGAAATCCCAGTTGCACCATTAACTAAGATACAAGGGAATTTAGCTGGTAATACAACAGGTTCAAGTTCCTCATCATCAAAGTTCGGAACTAAACCAACAGTTCTCTTATCAATATCTTGTAATAATAATTCAGCATATTTACTTAAACGACATTCAGTATAACGCATGGCAGCTGCTGGGTCACCATCAATACTACCATTATTTCCATGAACATCTAAAAGTGGAACCAACATTTTAAAATCTTGGCTCATTCTGATAGCCGCATCATATACAGCTGTATCACCGTGAGGGTGATATTTACCAATAACTTCACCAACTAAACGTGCAGACTTTTTATAAGGTTTGTCTGAAAACATTCTTAGTTTATAAAGTGCAAATAAAATTCTTCTTTGAACTGGTTTTAAACCATCACGTACGTCTGGTAATGCACGTTCTTGAATAATATACTTAGAATATCTTCCAAAACGATCGCCAACAATCTTTTCTAAGTTTTCTTTTAATAATGTTTCAGTTGCAAATTGTTCAATAATATTACTTATAGTTTTCTTACTATTCATCTAATTCACCCTCCACATCATCTAAAACAAAGTTATCAGTTGTATCAAACACTACATGATTTTCTATCCATTCACGTCTTGGTTCAACATCGTCACCCATCAAAATACTAATTTGGTCATCAGCCGCAGCCGCTTCACCAATTGATACTTGGATTAAAGTACGTTTTGCTGGATTCATTGTTGTTTCCCAAAGTTGTTCTGCATTCATTTCACCTAACCCTTTATAACGTTGGATAGTTACATTTCTTTGGTTACCAATCTTATCACGAAGTTCTGAATCACTCCATGCATATTCAACACTATTTTTGTATGAAATCTTATAAAGTGGTGGAGTCGCAATATAAACATGTCCTTGTTCAACAAGTTCAGGCATAAAGCGATAAAAGAATGTTAATAACAATACTTGGATATGCGCACCATCGGTATCGGCATCGGTCATAATAATAACACGATTATAATTTAGTTTAGAAACATCAAATTCAGTTCCCACACCAGCACCTAATGCACTTACAATCATCATGATTTCTTCATTTTTTAATACTTCTTCAAGTTTTGTTTTTTCAGCATTAATTACTTTACCTCTTAAAGGTAGTACAGCTTGGAACATTCTGTCACGTCCTTGTTTTGCAGAACCACCGGCAGAATCCCCTTCGACTAAGAATAATTCATTAATTTTAGAATTATTACCTTGAGCAGGTGTTAATTTACCTAATAAATTTGTAGGTTTAGATATAATTTGTTTAACTTTACGCATATCATCACGAGCTTTACGAGCAGCTTCACGTGCTTTTGAAGCTTTTACCGCATTATTAACAATGATTTGCGCAATATCACCATTTTCAGAAAGGAAAAATTTCATTTTTTCCCCAACTACTGTTTCAACAGCAGCTCTGGCTTCAGGTGTACCTAATTTATTTTTTGTTTGTCCTTCAAATTGTAGAATTGCTTCTGGAATACGAACAGAAATAACTGCTGATATTCCTTCACGAATATCTGCACCTTCTAAATTTGGATCTTTATCTTTTAATGCCCCAATTAATCTTGCATGATCATTAACTGCTTTAGTAATGGCACTTCTAAATCCAATTTCATGTGTACCACCATCAGTTGTTCTAATATTATTTACGAATGACAAGATATTTTCTTGGTATGATTTTGAAGAATATTGTAAAGATGCTTCAATATAAATACCAGAGTTTTCACCAAAAAAGAAAGTTGGTTGATGAATAACTTCTTTTCCTGCAGTCAATGATTTAACAAATTCAACAATACCATCTTCAAATTTGAAAGTTTCACTTTTATCAGTTCTTTTATCAATTAAGTCAATTCTTAAACCTTTAATTAAAAAAGCAGATTCTTTTAATCTTTTAGCAATAGTTTTATAATCAAAGATAGTTGTAGAGAATATTCTACTATCTGGTTTAAATTTAATGATTGTACCAGTACGTCTTGTATCTCCCATCCATTTTGGTTTTTCAATCGTCTTACCACCATTTAAATAACGTTGATAATAAATTTTACCATCACGGTGAATTGTTACTTCTAAGTATTCACTAAGAGCGTTAACAACAGATGAACCAACCCCGTGTAACCCCCCAGAAACCTTATATCCACCAGACTCATCAAATTTACCACCAGCGTGTAATGTGTTAAATATTACTTGTGGAGTAGGCAATCCATTACTTTTATGTTTACCAGTCGGAATACCACGACCATTATCTACAACAACTACTGAGTTATCAGGATTAATTTGTACTACAACTTGTGTTCCATAACCAGCTAATGCTTCGTCAATAGCATTATCGACAATTTCCCAAACCAAGTGATGTAACCCTCTTGAATCAGTAGAACCAATGTACATCCCAGGACGTTTTCTAACCGCTTCTAGTCCCTCTAAGACTTGAATCGATGACTCATCATAAACAGGTGTTTTTCCAGCCATTTTACCTTCCTCCTAATTTATTTTTTACTCTTATTATTCTTATTATATCATATTTAACAAATTTTGGCAAACAAATAATCTTATTTTTTGTAAAAAAAGTGCTTATTGCCTACATAATTGCAACTTGACACTTAATTTATCGTTTGATTTTATCTTTTTTTATAGATATGATATAATATTTAAGCGAGGTATATTATGACCATTTTATATGAAATTCTATTACTAATTTGTGCCTATTTATTAGGATCAATTCCCAATGCTTTAATTGTAAGTAAGGTCTTTTTTAAAAAAGACATCCGTCAGTATGGCAGCAAAAATATGGGTGCAACAAATACTTTAAGAGTCTTAGGGCTACGTTATGCTGCTTTAGTTTTTTTACTTGACGCATTAAAAGCTAGCATTTTAGTAGTTTTATTTACCTATAATATTATTGACAAATCAATAATTCCACATTTACATCCAATTTATTTTGGATTAGTATCTATAATTGGTCACATCTTCCCAATCTTTGCTAAATTCAAAGGGGGAAAAGGAGTAGCTTGTACAACAGGTGTACTACTTTCATTTTCACCACTCTGTTTCTTAATAGAACTTGTAATATTCTTAATAGTATTTTTATCTACAAAAATTGTTTCAATATCATCTATCTTATCAATAACTTGTGTATTTATTAGTTCTTTCTTTATAGGACCTATCAAAGGCACTAGTCCAGATTATATTTTTACTATATTTTGTGGAATAATCATGTTAATAATTATTTTAGATCATTCTAAAAATATTAAAAGATTACTAAATGGTACTGAATCAAAAATAAATAAAGCTGAGCTTGAAAAAAACAATATAAAGAATGAAAAAAAGTAGGTTGAACAAATGTTCATCCTACTTTTTATTTATTAGTTTTCATACTTGCCATTACACGATTGATATCTGCTTCAGATGGTTTACGACCCATTTGCATAAACATTGCACGAATCATATCACGTGATATTGGCGGATTTTTTTCAAGTTGTTTAGCGAAAACTTTACGAGCTAAAAAGAAACCAGCGATAGCTCCACCTAATAAACAAACTATTCCAATAATTAATCCTACCCACCAAGCCATTATTTTGACTCCTTTCATTATTATATATACTTATTGCTATTATACACAAAAACGTATTTTTTTTCAAGCAAATTAAAAAAATATTCGCAATATAATTGAAATTATCTTTGATTAGATGTAAAATATAGTGGTCATAGGAGGAATATTCAATATGCCAAGAAAAATTACTGAAAACTGCATCGCTTGCGGAAGCTGTGCTGCTAATTGCCCAGTAGAATGCATTAAAGAAGGCGATATCTATGTAATTGATGCTGATGCTTGCATCGATTGTGGTGTTTGCCAAGAAAACTGCCCAGTTGCAGCTATCGAAGAAGAATAATAAAAGGTTAGCTTTATGCTAACCTTTTATTTTTTATATAGTTTTAAATGGATCATAATTATTACTAGAAATAATTATTTCTACATTAAATTTTTCTTTTAATTTGTTCTTGATTACTTCTAAACCAAAATATTCAATCGCATGAGTTACTTCAATTAAAGAAAAACCACTTTCAACTGCTTCTAGTCCTAAATGATGAGGCACTTGACCTGTTACAAATACATCGGCTACTTTTAATGCGTTGTTAAATTCGCTTGAACCAGAGCCTCCAACAATAGCAACTGTTCTGATTATTTTATTTAAATCACCAGCAACTCTTAATCCATCAAGTGAAAACTTGTCTTTTACATGTTGACAAAACTCTAATAAAGTCATTGCCTCAACACTACCAACTCGCATTAAAGAATCCTGACATATTTCGTCAGTTAAATAATGAATATCTTTTAGTTCTAATTTTCTCGCTAAAATATCATTCATTCCATCGAATCCTACATCAAAGTTAGTATGAAATGCCATAATGTTTAAATCATTTTTCATAACTTTTTGTAATTTTCGACCAAAGTTAGTACGATAATCTAAATTAACAAGTGGTTGAAACATAAAAGGATGATGTGCAATTATTAAATTAGCACCATCTTTAATTGCATTATCAACAACTTCTTCCGTTCCATCTAAGCATAAAACAATTTTAGTAACAGAAGCATCAGGATTACCAAATTGTAATCCTACTTTACCTTGATCAAAGCTATGAGCATTGCTAATTGGATAAAGTTCATTCATATAATTTAAGATTTCTCTAATTGTTGACATCTTGTTCACCTCGAATATACTTTTCGATTAATTCTATTTTATTTTTAAGGTCTGTCATTTCACGATTTTGATTATCAGCTAAAATATTTTTGAAATTTTGTTTAAGAGTTTGATAGTATTCCACAAATTCAAGAGACATTTTTTGTAATAATATCGGTCCAAAAAACAATTCATGATAGGAAAAATTCTTTTGTACACCATCATATGATGCTACAATAATTTCATAATACTTATCGCCATCTTTTACCATTTCTTCATCAATAATTGAAAAACTATTATTTACTAGAAATTCTCTTAATTCATAAGTTTTAGAATTTGCTTGCATTATAATTTTCTTAAGTTTTTTCGCAGTATCTAGGTGATCACTTAAAATCTCCACGATATTTAACCCACCCATACCACAAATTGTAACCGTATCAATTGATGAATCAATGTCACTAATACCATCTGATAAACTAAATATAATGTTGTCATAGTCCACTAAATTTTGTTTTGCACGATTTAATGGACCTTTTTTATTTTCAACAACCTGTAAATACTTTACACCTTTTTCACGCATTGCGATTGTAAGATATCCGTGATCAGCGCCAATATCGGCAACATTATCAGTAACTTCAACAAAATCAAGAACTTTTTGTAATCTTTTAGATAAATTCATTATTTTGTACGATGTTGTTGAAGTCTCTTTAATCTAGTAGGATGACGTAAACGTCTAAGGGCCTTAGCCTCAATTTGACGAATACGTTCACGTGTAACATTAAATGCTTTACCAACTTCCTCTAATGTTCTTGCACGATTGTCATCTAAACCATATCTTAAGCGAATAACTTTTTCTTCACGTGGAGTTAAAGTTTGTAAAACAGCTTCAATTTCCTCACGATAAATTTGATCTTGTGTAAATTCAAGTGGGTTTTGAATTTCTGTATCAGCGATAAAATCACCAAGATTTGTATCTTCTTCTTCACCAACTGTCGCATCAAGTGATGATGGTTCTTGATTAATTTTTTGAATTTGTTGAACTTTTTCAACACTTATTTTCATTTCTGCAGCAATTTCTTCTGGTGTTGGTTCACGGTGTTTTTCTTGTGTTAATTTACGTGTAATACGCATTAATTTGTTAATTGTTTCAACCATGTGAACTGGAATACGAATTGTTCTACCTTGGTCGGCAATCGCACGAGTAATTGATTGACGAATCCACCAAGTAGCATATGTAGAAAATTTAAATCCTTTTGTTGGATCAAATTTATAAACTGCTTTAATTAAACCCATATTACCTTCTTGGATTAAGTCAAGTAGTGGTAAACCACGACCTAAATATCTTTTTGCAATTGATACTACTAAACGAAGGTTTGATTCAATTAAAATATCTCTAGCTTGATCCCCATGTTCAATTTTTTCTTGTAGTTTTAACATTTCTTCATAAGGAATCGGTTTATTCATTTTTTGGAAAGCTTCAATTTTTTCTTTAGAAGCAATACCTTCTTGAACTGTTCTTGCAAATTCTGATTCTTGAGTAATTGTTAAAAGTTCAACTTGACCAATGTCACGTAAATACATTTTAACTGGATCATCAGCTTGATGTGAAGATGAAACAAAATCATCAAAGTCAGCTACTTTAATTTCACTTTCAACAACAGCAGCTAGTTCTTCTAATTCTTCATCAATTTCGATTTCATCACCAAATCCATCGAATTCATCGTCAACTTTTTCAACTAATAATTCATCATCTGGTAAATCTTCACTTTCACGAGTGATTTCAATACCTTCGTTTTCTAAATACTTAACAATGTCATCAAGTAATTCTTCACTTGGGTTTTGAAATACATCCATAATTTTACCAAGTGGAACATATTGTTCTTTTGCAGCAAAATCTTTTAAAATTTGCAACTCATTTTTATATAACTCTTCCATCTATACCTCCTACTGAATTGTAATCCAGGATTTGAGAATCGCAAAATAATCATTTACTAAATCATCATCTTCTAATGCACCTAGCAATTTAGCTCTTGCGTATTCTTTTAAAGAATAATTATCAATTGTCTCAACACATTGTTTAAACTCTAACTCATTATTTACATCATTCATCTTATTATTCAAAATTTTTTCTAGTAAACTAATGGCTGGAGACTCCTCTAACAATCCATTCTTTAATTCATTTATATCTATTTTTTCTTTTGTACTATAAATTTCAGCAATTCTTGTAAATATATCTAAGTATTCAGAAAAATCAGCAATACTAAGTTTATAATTATGATCACAAAAGAATAGTTTAAACTTTTCTTTTGAACTAATTGAATGTATTACAAGAATATCTAATGCACGATAAATCTTCGTAGGAATTTTTTTCTTATTTGAAACTGTTAGTGATTTAACTGGAACATTTTCTATAACTTTAGGCTTTTCAGTTAAGCTAAGACCAAAATCAGAAACGATCATTGTTGGATCTAGTCCCAAATCAACACTTAGTTTATTTAAATAAAACTCCTTAATAGTATTATTTGTATTTTTTAAAAAGTTAAAAACTTTTTCTTTAAATCTTTGTACACTAACAACATCATCTAAAATTAAATCAGCTTTTGCGATGTTGTAAATATATTCATAAACGTTGACTTGATTTTCTAAAAGAAACTTATTAAGTTTATCAGCACCATATTTTTTCAAATATTCATCTGGATCTAATCCTTCTGGTATTTGAACAGCATATGGAATTTTGTTTTCACTAGAAAATACAGCCGCTGCTTTTGATGTAGCATTA
The DNA here is from genome assembly GCA_904502205.1 of uncultured Bacilli bacterium. Next base: position 3,841 of record CAJGDR010000005.1, on the reverse strand, counting down.
ATACCTGCTTGGTCACCATCAAAACATAAAATAACTTTATTAGTTAAAGCATTTAATGCTTTTAAATGTTGTTTAGTAAAAGCAGTACCCATAGTAGCAACAGATGCTTTAATGCCCGCTTTGTAAGCTGCAATTACATCCATGAACCCTTCAAAAACAAAAACATAGTTTTCTCTTCTTGCATGTTCATTCGCATTTGAGTAATTGTAAAGCAATTCACTCTTATGGAATATTAAGTTTTCATTTGAGTTAATATATTTAGGTGATTTGTCACCCGGCAAATATACTCGACCGCTAAAACCAACAACGCGATTGTTTAAGTCTTTGATTGGAAACATTATTCTTGATCTAAATGTATCAATGTATGAATCATTTTTTTCTTTTCTAATCATACCTGATTCAATTTGATCAATAACACCAAACTCTTTAGCATTCAACGCTTGATATAAATAATCTTTTTCACTAGGTGCTAATCCGATATCGAACGCTTCAATTATTTCTTCATCAATACCACGATCTAATAAATACTTTAAAGCAAGTTTACCTTCATCTGAGTTATGTAAGTAAAATTTATAAAATTCATTACTTTCAGATAAAATTTGATAAAGTTTTTTCTTACTTTCATAATTAGGATCTGTATTATTCTCAATTGAAATACCTATTTTTTGAGCAAGTTTTACACAGGCATCAATAAAACTAATATTTTCATATCTTGAAACAAATTGAATTACGTTACCACCTGCACCACAGCTAAAACATTTAAATATTTTTTTAGATGGACTAATTTTCATTGAAGGATTAGTGTCATTATGAAATGGACATACTGATTTAAATCCAGTTCCATCAGGAAGTACTGGAATATATTCAGCAATCACTTCTGCAATATTAACTTTTTCAATAATTTGGTTAATTATATCTTGCGGAATCATTTAATCCATCCTTTCTAGTAAACTATTTAAAAATTTTATTTACTAAGTATCCTCTTAAATCATCTAATTGAACAACTTCTTGTTCCATAGTATCACGATCACGAACTGTAACAGTACCTTTTTCTAATGTATCAAAGTCAACAGTTACACAGAATGGTGTACCGATACTGTCTTGACGGCGATATCTCTTACCAATTTTACCAGATGCATCATAATCTGCAGGCATAATTTTTCTTAATGAATGATATACTTCTTTAGCTTTATCATTTAATTTGTTTACAAGAGGTAAAACAGCAACTTTGAATGGTGCAAGTTCAGGGATTAAGTGTAAAACTTCTCTTTCTTCACCATCACCTAATTGTTCTACTTCAAAACCATCTGATAATACAGCTAAGAATAAACGTCCTGCACCAACACTTGGTTCAATAACATATGGTAAATATTTTTCATTAGTTTCTGGATCTAAATATTCTAAATTTACTTTTGAATGTTCTTGGTGTACTCTTAAGTCAAAGTTAGTTCTGTCTGCAATACCCCAAAGTTCTCCCCAACCAAATGGGAATTTAAATTCAAAGTCAGTTGTTGCAGTTGAATAGTGTGATAATTCTTCTTTTTCATGATCACGAAGACGAATAGATTCTTCTTTTAATCCTAAATATTTTAAGAAATCATGACAGAATGATTTCCAGTAATCAAACCATTCTAAATCAGTTCCAGGTTTACAGAAAAATTCTAATTCCATTTGTTCAAATTCACGAGTACGGAAAATAAAGTTACCTGGTGTAATTTCATTTCTAAAACTCTTACCAATTTGACCAATACCAAATGGCACTTTTTTTCTTGTTGTTCTTTGAACGTTTTTGAAATTTACAAAAATACCTTGAGCAGTTTCAGGTCTTAAATAAATTGTATTTTTAGCTTCTTCAATAACACCTTGATTTGTTTTAAACATCAAGTTGAATTGACGAATATCTGTAAAGTTATGTTTTCCACAAGTTGGACAAACGATGTTGTTTTCACGAATGTAATTCATTAATTGTTCATTACTCATACCATCACCAGTAACAGCACCTTTAGTATGATCTTCAATTAATTTATCTGCTCTAAATCTAGCATGACATTCTTTACAGTCAATTAATGGATCACTAAATCCACCAACATGTCCACTAGCTACCCATGTTTCAGGATTCATTAAAATACCAGCGTCTAAACCAACATTATATTCTGAATCTTGAACAAAGAACTTCCACCATAATTTTTTAACATTGTTTAAAAGTTCTACCCCTAATGGTCCGTAATCCCAAGAGTTTGCAAGTCCACCGTAGATTTCACTACCTTGATAAACAAACCCCTTGTCTTTTAAGAATGCAACTAATTTTTCCATTGTAATGCTCATAACTTCCTCCTTAAAAAAACATAGTTTTTTCTTTTTCATTATCAAATGTTAAATTTTTACAAATTCATCTTCTTATTATACCATTTTTTATATATTTTGTAAATAGTTTTGACAAATAAAAAAGTAAAGACAAAAACTTTTTTTCATCTTTACAATAATTTTTCAATCAATGAACGATTAAAATTACTAAAATCTAAATATTGAATATAATAAAGCTTAATAATTTTATCAAAAACATTTCGGTAATCTGCAATCAAATTTAAAAATTCATCATTAAGTTTATCGATTTTTAATAAAAATGTTATTTTAAGTAAATTCGAAACATATTCATCATACGAATCTACAGTTCGACAATTAACACACAAATTACCACCTTCTGCAATACTAAAATAACTTGCATCTACACCATCACATTTTACACATTTTAGAAAAGATGGCATAACACCTAATAAATACCACAGTTTTATATCAAAGTAATTTAATAGATCAAGTGGATACAAAGTAGTTTTTAAAAACTCTAATGAATCTAGGAAAAATTTATAAAGCAAATTGCTATCAGTTACATGATTTGAAAAGCAATAAATTGTTTCTAACATCGAAAGTGCAACAAGTTGTTTCGTTTGATTTTCCTTAATATTTGTATAGTTTTCTAGAACAATTCCTTCAGTAACAGTATTTAATGTTTTATCATTTGTAACACAAAGTTGTACTTTTGTAATTGGCTGAACCAACAGTGAAAGTTTAGAAGTAATCTTTTTTGTACCTCTTACGATAAAATTTTGTAAACCTTCATTTGTCAACAATACTACTTTACAGTGATTTTCTTTATAATCAGTCTGTTTGATAACTATCCCTTCGATTTTCTTCTTGTTTATCGTGATCATATGTTACTCCAAATTCTGCAAATTCAACATCATCTTCTTTATTATATTTATTAAACATTATATAATCTTCAATTCTTCCACTTTTTAAAAATTTCATCCAATATTCATTTTTTATTTCTTCACGTGTTTTTAATTTCAAAAATATCCCTCCTATTATTAGGATGGATATTTTTTACTAGTTTATACTATTTATTTTGATAACCAAATTGTTTTAAATAATGTTTACGATTTCGCCAATCTGCTTCTACTTTAACAAAAAGTTCTAAATATACTTTATTACCTAAGAATTTAGCTATATCAATTCTTGATAGACGACCGATTTCTTTGATCTTAGAACCTTTTTCTCCAATAACAATCTTCTTTTGTGATTGACGTTCAACAACAATAGTCGCGTTAATATTAATTAGATTAGGATTTTTTTCATCATTTTTAAAACTTTCAATTTCAACAGCTACCGAATATGGTATTTCTTGTGAAGTTAATAATAAAACTTTTTCACGTATGATTTCTTTAACCATGAATCTTTCAGGTTGATCCATTAATTGATCACTAGGATAATATTGTGGACCTTCATCAAGTGAATCAACAATACTAGCAAGTAATTCATCTACACCAAGATTATTAGCAGCACT
>CAJGDR010000004.1 GCA_904502205.1 uncultured Bacilli bacterium | reverse complement strand
TGTTTTGATCCATGATATGCAACAATATAATAATAGAAATCAGTAAAGAATGCCTCACATAATTGATCTTTAGATAAATAAACATTTCTTGTTGTTTCAGGATTTAAATAGTAAATTAAACTATCACTATTCTCGATTTCGTTTAAACTTTGATAAAGTCTATCTAATTTATGAGTTGAAGTAATTAATGCTTTCATGTCATCATTAAATGATTGATATTGTTCATATAACTCTATAATTTCTTCACTGTAGTATTGTTCCATAAAAATAGGAATACTTACTACCGCTTTATCAAAAGCTTTTGCATCTTCTTGATATAAAACTAAGATTGCATCTATTTGTTCAATAATATCATCTAGTTTTGTTAAATCAAGTTCAGGTATAAAACTTAATGTTTCTTCATCAAATAATTGTAACATTTCTTGAATTGTTTCAACATCTTTTCTTAAATTAATTGTTACTTCTTGTTTATATAATTCAGTTATTTTATCATAGAAATCTTTAGCAAATTCTAAAGTTTCAATTTTAGAATATAAAGCATTAAGTTTATCATAATTAGTAACTTTTGATTTATCATCTTTTGCTAAACGGCTATATGAAGCTTGAGCAATTTTAATTTCTTCAATGTTTTCGATTGTTGGATTAACTGGTAAATCATCAATTAAACTAATAACATATTCTGGATCAATTGTAAATTTTGCATAAAGATTAAGTTGTTTTTCAAAACTACTAAAATCAACACTTTCATATGTATTACTAATAAAATTAGGATTAGAATACCATCCTTGGAAAACATAATTTTCTTTAGTAGGTGTTGGTAATAATAATATATTTCCATCAACAGAAGGAATATTTTCTATTAATCCTTCATTTAAAGTTATTTTCACTTTTTTCTCAGATTTTGAATAAACAGAGTCTAATGAAATATTAATATCTTTAGTTACTTGAATTTTAGAATCATTAATTGTACTACCATCACTATTTAACCAAGTACTAGATTTAAGTAGATACTCTGTCATAATATATTCTAATTGTCCATCACTAGACTTTGATTCACTAATAAAAATTGATTCATTGCTAGGGATTACTGGTAATTCTAAATATTCATTTTCTTTGACTTCATAAAATTCCGGTAGATCATATTGATCTTTTACAAACTGATCTAAAACTTCTACATATACTTTGTAATATACATCTTCTTTTGGTTTTGTATCACAACCAACTAGTAGAAAAGCAAATACTGCTACTACTAAATATTTCCAAAAATTTTTCATATTAACTCCTATTTTTTAAATGTTTCTTGATATCTTTCGATAGCTTGTGCAATAATACGTTTTGCTTCAATCGGTCCTCTTGTTTCCACAATTGAAGTTGTTTTTCCTTCTAGTTGTTTGTATACACCAAAGAAGTGACGCATTTCATCCAAAATATGTTCTGGTAATTCATCAATGTTTTTATAACTATTCCATGATGGATCACCAACTGGTACCGCAATAACTTTTTCATCTACTTGATCATTATCAATCATTTTAATTACCCCAATTGGTCGACATTTTACAAGACAAAGGGGAATAATTTCTGATTGACAAAGAACTAACACATCAAGTGGATCGTTATCTCCAGCATAAGTCTTTGGAATAAATCCATAGTTTGCTGGATAATGAGTTGATGTAAATAAAACTCTATCTAAAATTAATCTACCAGTTTCTTTATCAAGTTCGTATTTCATTTTACTGTTTTTAGAAATTTCAATACAAACAATAAATTCTTCTGGTGAAATTCTTTTTATATCTAAATCATGCCAAATATTCATAAGGCCTCCTTCTATTCCATTTCTACTTTAATTACCGTAATGTCATCGATTTTTTTAAGTCTTGGATATTTATCACAATACTTATCATTAAAAGCTTGTAGTTTAATATAATTTATTTCTTCATCTAAATTTAAGCTTTTTGAAAACATTTCTTCATGACTATTATATATATTTAGATGCTCAAAACTTTGAGAAAAGCCATCTGAATATATATATATTTCTTTAACTAATTCTTTTTTAATTTGATATTTTGTTGGATTAATATTAGGATTATCCGTTAAAGCAAAAGCTTTATATCCATTTGGTTTATTAATAAGCTTACGATGTTTTAGAAGTGTTTCTTTAATAAATGGTCTTGCTTCTAAAACATGAATATTTTTTTCTTTTGCATGTTTAACCATTTCATTAATTGATATATCATCAAGCTTTGCTAAATCTGTTTCATAACATCTTTTAACTCTACCATCTTTTAAAATAAATGTTACTTCACAATCACCTAAAGTATAAGCATTATAGTATTCATCAGATACTTCCACATAAGCAAGACTAGCTGATGGTAAATAATCTTCTTCTTTTATTTTTACTGGCAGTTGATGAAAGCCTTCTTTAGATAAAATATTTAATCTATCACTAATTGGACCTGATAATTTATTTAAATTGTGTTTTAAAAATTTCACCATCCAACAAGCTTCATTAAATTTATTAGATTTAATAAGTGGCGTAGCTCCATCAATTACCATAAAGTAATCTTGACCAAAGACAAATCGATCTTCATTCCAAAAATGAGATTTTCTTGTTTTAGCAGTTAATTTCATATAATCATCCCCAGTTAATTAAAATCATTGTTCCAACAAAAATTAATGCACCTAGCAAGATTAATAAAACATCATAAACATATAAGCGTTTTTTATGTTCTTTAAAGTTTAGAGAAAAACCAAGTAGTATTGTTCCAACTAAAACTAATAATAACCCACAATAACCAAGCATTAAACAAAGAAGTGTAAAACGATCACTAATTGTTGTAAAAATATTAATACTTCCAAGTAAAAAGCCAAGTAATGTTGTCATTAATGCAATTGATTTATAGTTACTTACTTTTATTCTATCTAAATCATCAACTTTTGTTTCATTTAAATCATATGCATGAATAATTGAAGATTTTACAAGATATTGATTATACTCATTAATCTTTGATTCTCTGTCAACTGAATATGGTAAAAGTTCAATTGATTTTAGAATATCTTCTTCACCTTTTACATATTGACCAAGTAAGATTAAAATACGTCCTCTATTTAAATAAAACTTATTATAAACATTGTCAATACCTTTTTCATGTGTTTCAATCTTAATTGCTTTATTAATACAAATAAGTGCTAAATTAAGTAATTTTTGATTATCTTGATCTTTTCTTTCATCAAGTTCATATTCAAAATACTTACAAATTAATGCAGAAAAAGCATTTAAAAAACCTACGTGATTTGCAAAATTAGAATTTTCAGATTTCTTTTCAAGTAAAATTTTAGCATTTAATATTTCACGATAAATCTTTTTAGTATTCGTAAGTTTTACTAAAACTGCCATTAAACGAATGTGTTTAATAATTTCAAATTTTTTGAAATATGTTTCATAATCATTTACAAGATCTAAAATGTTACCAAAGTTTTGACGTCTTGACATCGTAAATAAAATAAAAAATACAATAAATGCTAATTTTTCATTTCGTTCTAGTTCATTATTAATTGTTTCTAATAAATTAGACTTTAACTCTTCATCTAGTTTATAACTACTAGCAATACTAGTAATTGCCATTTCAAAATCACGATAATTGACGGCAATTTCAAAGTTTTCGATATTTTCTAATTGTTTTGCTTTCGCAAGTATTTCTTCAAAAATGTTGTTCATAAGCTACCTCTTATAATACTTTACATTTATTATACCACATAAATTCAATTTATACAAATATAATAAAAACTACTGGATAAACCAGTAGTTAATATCTATTTATGAAATTGTTCTTTTGCTTCTCTTACAGAATAAGCAATATAAATCATATGGTCAGCAGCTCTTTCCATATTGTTAACTAAGTTAACAAATACACCACTATTTTGTGGACTACATTCTTTTGTTTTTAAACGTTCCATATGATCATCAATCATTTGTTTTCTCATTAAATCGATGTCTTCTTCAATAACATCTGCTTCAGCAATTTTACTAATATTTTTAGTCATAAATACTTCATCAGATTTTTCATAAAGCGCATTAATTTTATTTTTCATAAAGCCTACATGAAGTGCAACATTTGGTGAGAATACTAATTCATTGTTTACAGTTTGTTTAGTATATTTACAAATATTTTCTGCAATTTCACCGATACGTAAAATATCATTAAGTGTTCTATGGAATGAAGAAATTGTTGATTCATCTTCTAATACTAATTGTTGTGATGTAAGTTTTACAATATATTCAATTACTAATTTGTTTGTAATTTCTAAATTATCATTAACTTGGTCGACTTCTTCTCTTACGCTAGGATCACGATTTAAGAAACCATCAAGTGAAATATTTAAAATGTTCATAGCTTTTGAATACATTAATCCAAGTTCTTTTCTTACTTGGTGTACCGCAATTGATGGTGTTGGAAGTAAACGTTCATCAACAAATACAAGTCCAGGTCCTTCAACATCTTCTTCTTTATCTTTAATAAGAACACTTGCGATTTTAACAAATACTTTGATAAATGGCAAGAACATAATAGTACAAATTGTATTAAAGAATGTATGGAACATCGCAATTTGTGAACCAGGTGATTCAAACCATTTTGCAAAAGTTGATTCCATAAGTTTTGGTACAAGTAATAATACTATCATGAAAATTATTGAACCAAATGTATTAAATAAAATATGAATTATACTTGCACGTTTAGCATTTTTCGATGCACCCATTGATGAAAGTAATGCTGTTACACATGATCCGATATTAGAACCAAGGATTAAGAACAATACATTATTATTAAGTGATGTTGCATCTGATCCTGCTCCAATGTAAATACCATTAGCAACGAATGTAATTACAATTGAAGTAATAAGCGATGAAGATTGAGTAATACCAGTAAGTACAATACCTAAGATAAATAAGATAAATGGAGCTAGCATTCCTTCACTAACAAATGGACTTGCTAAGATACTTTTAATTGATTCTTTAATAACTTGTTCTCCATTATATGTACTACCAATCGCAATTGACATACATTCTAGACCTAAGAATAAAAGACCAAGACCAGCTAATAAGTTACCAACTGACTTAAACTTTTCACTTTTTGTAAACATTGTAATTAAAGCACCAATACCAGTTAAACCAAGTGCAAGTGCACCAAAGTCAAATCCAGTTCCACCACTAAGTGATGCAATTTGAGCAGTAATTGTTGTACCGATGTTTGCACCCATAATCATAGATGTTGCTTGGAACAAGTTCATAATACCTGTATTTACAAAACCTACAATCATAATAGTTGTTGCACCTGATGATTGAACTATCGCTGTTGCAGCTGCACCAATTAAAACCCCAATAATTGGACTATTTGAAGTTTTATTAAATAGTTTTTTTAATTGGGAATGGAAAATCATTGTTATACTATTACTAAGCATTTCAAAGCCAATTAATAAAGCTCCTATAGCAGCTATCATAAATAGCACTGTTTCGATAATGTAAAGTGTCATAATTCCTCCATTTATAATATCTATAGATGTTATTTACATTTCTTTTGTATATTATATCATATCTTGCAAAAAAAGTCTTAATAATTAAAAAAAGATTTAGAAAAATCTAAATCTTTTTACTCAATTTTAATAGTTTCTTTACCATTTTTATTATAGAAGAATAGAGATGGTAACATCAATAAAGCAAATAGTAACATAAATACACCAAATGCTTTTAAACTTTCAACACTATTATTAAAAATTAATTGATAAATACCAGTACCACAAATAACAAAGAATAGTGAACCAATAATAGCAATTATAGGCATTACATATCTTTTAACTGGACCTTCATCATTAAAGTTTCTAATGATGTAAATATACATTGTAATATATACACCATAAATAATTGCACAAACGATTTCGTCCATACTTCCTAAATATCTAAAAATCCAAACTTCGTGCATTGCTAAGTACCAAACAAGTAACATTAATACCATACAGAAAAATCCATATAAACAAGAAAGTAATGATACACTTTCATTCTTTCCAAGTTTTGAGAATTTTTCTGGCATTATACCTTGTCCACGACAACTCATTGTATACATTCCACGACAACAACTAATTGCTACACCATTAACAGTACCAAGACATGATACCATGATAAAGAATGTGAAAAAGATACCACCAACTTTACCCATTAATGATTCAAATACAGCGATTGGTGCATTTGCATCTTGTAAAATTGTTCCACCATTACCAAGGAATGCAGATAATCCAATATAATAAATAATATAGAATACTAAAATGGCAATTGTTCCAAATGCTAAAGCTTTAGGTAAGTTCTTCTTAGAATCTTTAAGTTCAGCATTAATTGCTGTTGCACAAACCCATCCTTCATAAGCAAATGCTGTTTTCTTAACAGCTTCCCCAAAGTTTACATCAAATCCTTTAGCTGGATTTGTTAAAGCATTAATAATACCAAAATCTTTACTAACAATAAGTGATGCAAATAAACCAGCAATTGCAATAACACCAATTGGAATAAGTTTGATCACAGTTGCAGAAACTTGGAATTTAGAAGATAACATTGGTGATAAATAATTAAGTGCAACAAATAATACTAAAATTATAAACGCAAATAAAAAGTTTTGCCAATCTGTTAATCCAATATTTAAACCAACTAATTTAAAGAAATAACTACCTGCAAATAGTGATACAATTGATGCAACAATTGGATAATAGAATGTTGTTACAAGCCAAGCTAAATAATATCCAACTCTTTTATTAGTAGAAACTTCAACATAGTCAATTACACCATTATATTTGGTAATTTTGTTAGCGAATACCGCAAAACAAAAACCAGAAGAGATCATTATAATCCCACCAACAAACCAGGCTAAAATAGAAATCTTTAAGTCCCCACCAGAAAGTGCTAATACACCTCCAGCTTTTAAGAATACTCCAGAACCTATTACGATTCCTACAACCATCGCTATGCCTGTCCATAGACCATACTGCTTTTTAATTTTGTCCATAATATTTTCTCCTTAATATATTAATATTAAATCATTTTTTACTATTTTTGTCAATGATATACGTATATATTATAATATGAATTTAAGTGCTCTAACTACTTCGTAATAATCATCAGTTTCAAATAATACAGTATCACTATTAATTTGAACACAACCAGGATAGAATGAAGCATTATATGCATCATTAAATCTCTTGTACTGGATTTCTACTTTAAAATGTTTTGGCATTTCAATTAGATTTTTCTTTAAATCTTTTTTTAATGCAATCTTCACTTTTTCGAAAATTTCTTCGTTTGTTACATTTGGATGTCTACTAATAACCGCACCATGAACACCAGTTTTAGTAGCTACAGTTTCAATGTTTTCATTAAATTCTTTAACAATTTTTGTTAAATTTTCATCACCACTTAAAAATGCAACCGGCACACCTAAATAGTTTGCATACAAAGCATTGATATGAAATTCGCTTGCTAAAACTCCATTAATCTTTACATATTGATTTCTTAAGTTCATTGTATGAGATAATGGATTTCCTTCACTTGATGCCGGACTATGATAACCAATAAACATAACAGCATCAAATGAACTATCTAAACTTGCCATCATACTACATGGTGATCCTTCCCATCCACGATGTAATTTAACATACTCAGGAAGTTCTGATAAAATTAAATTTTTAGCTGAATCATGTGCATCTTTAATTAAGATTTCAGTAGCACCAGCATTCCATGCTGCAACACATGCTCTTTTAACTTCTTCTGTCATTTGACGTCTAAAGTAATTATATTCAGCACATTTAACATCTGTTTCTTCCCAACTGGCAATATTATTTACCCCTTCAATATCTGCACTAATAAATACTTTCATAGTTAATTCCTCCATATACATATATATTATACTTTAATTTCTAATAAATAACAACTTATATAAAAGTGTTAATAAAAGGTGAGAATAATCTCACCTTTTTATTGACAAACTTTACCAGGATTTAAAATGTTATTAGGGTCAAATACTTTTTTAATACCATTCATTAAATTAACTTGTGTATCACCTAATTGATTTCTCATATATCCTTTTTTAGCATAACCAATACCGTGTTCACCTGATACTAATCCGCCAACTTGAATTGCTCTTTCATACATTTCATCGAATACTTTTTGAAGAATAGATTCAAATTCTTCTTTCGAATAATTATCACGACAAATATAAATATGTAAGTTACCATCACCAGCATGACCAAATGAAGGAATACGAATATTATATTTTTCTTGAAGTTCATATGTAAATTTGATGAAATCAGAAACATCACTTCTTGGAACTACAACGTCACATTCATCCATTTCAATAGTTGATGATTTGATAGCTTCCAGGAACGCTCCACGCGCTTTCCATACCGCATCTTTACGATCATCAGTATCAACAATAAATGCATCGATGGCACCTAATTCACGAATACAAAGTTCAGCTGCAGATTCATAATTAAATTTAAGTTCATCTTTATTATGACCTTCAAATGTTAATAAAATATAAGCATCGCTTCGTTTTTCTGGGAATTTCTTTGATAAGAATTGTTCACTTAATAAAATTGTATTTCTTTCAAAAAATTCAATTGCAATAGTATTTAATTGTTCTTTAATAATTTTTGGAACAGCCTCAATTGCACTTTCTCTTGTTTCAAATGGTACTAATAAACTTAATGTTTCTTTTGGTTTTGGCATTACTTTTAAAATTGCTTTTGTTACTACAGCAAGTGTTCCTTCACTTCCAATGATTAAATTCTTTAATGAGAAACCTGTAGAGTCTTTTACAACTTTTTTACCAAATTGTTCAATTTCACCAGTAGGTAAAACTACTTCAAGTGCAACAACCCAATCTCTAGTTGTTCCATATTTAACAGCACGCATTCCACCAGCATTAGTTGAAATGTTACCACCGATTGTTGCAGTTTTTTCACCTGGGTCAGGTGCATAGAAATATCCACGAGATTCTACATATTGATAAATTTCAAATAATAATACACCAGGTTCTACTGTTAATGTTAAGTTATTTTCATCAAGTTCTAATATTTTATTCATTTTAGATGTACATAAAACAATTCCGCCTTCAAGTGCAACACATCCACCAACAAGACCTGTACCACTACCACGTACAACAACTGGAATTTTATGAAGGTTAGCATATTTAAATACATCAGAAATTTCTTCTGCACTTCTTACGAAAATTAAAATGTCTGGTTTTTTAACTAAAGTTCCAAGTTCGTCTTTGTTATAATCTTCAGGGATTTGATCTCCAGCAAAGAAATACTTTTCATCGAATAAACTAGCTAAATAATCTATATCTTTTTGATCAACTTTTTTATACATATTATTCACCTCTTTCTTCTTTGATAAGTTTTACAAGTTCTGGTACAACTTTAAATACATCTCCAACAATACCATAATGAGCACTATCAAAAATTTGTGCATTTGGATCATTATTAATTGCGATAATTAAATCACTATTATCCATACCTGATGTAAATTGAATTGCTCCACTAATACCTAAAACAAAAATTAATTTTGGACTTACTGTTTTACCACTTAAACCAATTTGATATCGAACATTCATTAAACCGTTTTCTACTAATGGTCTAGAACAAGCAACTACACCACCAAGTAAATCAGCTAGTTCTTGTGCTACCATTAAATCTTTTTGATTTTTAAATGGTCTACCACATGCAACAATAACATCGGCTTCACTTATATCAACATTTAATTCTTTTTTAATTGATTCAAGTAAAGTAACACCACTCTTCATATTAATTGCTCTACTACTCATACGAACAATTTTTCCATGTGGAGTTTCTTTTTCTGGTTTTTTGAAAATCTTATAGCGAACTGTAGCCATTTGTGGTCTTGTTTTTGAACAAATAATTTGTGCCATTACGTTACCACCAAAAGCTGGACGTACTTGTACTAAGTCTGTATTTTCTTTAATACCAAGTGCTGTACAGTCAGCTGTTAAACCAGTTTTAAAGTATGCTGCAACTTTAGGTGCTAAACTACGGCCTAAAGATGTACCACCATATAAAATTACACTTGGTTTAACTTTCTTAGCAAATTCTTTAATACAACGATATGTTCTATCAATATTAAAGTTTTCATAAATTTCATCTTCAAATACATATAGTTTATCAACACCATATGACAAGATTTCTTCAGCATTTTCTTCTACTTGTTTAGGTGATGCAACCATGATTGCATAAACAGGATGATTAATTTTTTCAGCAAGTTCTTTAGCTTTACCAATTAATTCAAAAACTACTGGATGAACTTTACCAAATTCTAGTTCAACAAATACTGTTAAACCTACCCATTCATCTTTATTAATTGTAATTTCTTCAACATCTTCAACATAAGTGATTACACCTTGTGGACCTCTTTTAATACATTGTTTACAAGATCTACATGAAGCATTAATTGATAATTCTTTTCCATCATACTCAAAGGCATTAAATGGACAAACTTTTTGAAGTTCTTTTACAATTTCGTCTGTTATAAAATTTTGATTAATAACTAAATTTCCCATGTTATCACCTAAATATATTTACGATCTTTCAAAATTTCTTTTATTTGATTAGCATATGAAGATTCTTCTTCATTTAACATAACTTTATTGTCATCTTTCATTGGATTAAACATTCTTTCAACTTGTGTTGGTGAACCTTTTAAACCATATTTAGATTCATCTGTATCAAACAATTTATCAAAAGTAACTGTATGAATTTGATGATCACTATATTTTACACTGCGTTTATATGATGGAAGTCTTGGTGTATCATTACTTTTTTCAACAGTAATTAAACATGGAAAATTAACTTCCACGATATCATATGTTTTATCATTGTTTGTTCTAACAACGATACTTTTTTCTTTTACTTCTATAATTTGATCAACGTAACAAACATATGACATTTTTAAAAAGTGTGCAAGTTCAGCTCCAACTTGAGCAGTATCTCCATCTGTTGTTTGTTTTCCACAAACTACTAGATCAAACTTACCCATATATTTGATACCTTGACTAATAGTATATGCAGTAGCAACTACATCGGCACCAGCAAATTTTCTATCAGTTAAAAGGTAACCATCATCACAACCCATCCAAATAGCTTCGTGTAAGATTTCAGTTGCAGCTGGCGGACCCATTGTAATAGCTTTGACAGTACTTTCTTGTTGTTCTTTAACCTTTAAAGCAAGTTCAATCGCATATAAGTCATATGGATTCATTTTAGTATTGTTTCCATCTCTAACTAATGTTCCAGTTTTTGGATTAATTTTAACATTGCTAGATGCTGGAACTTGCTTTACGCATACACAAATTTTCATATTTAATCCCTTCTTTCTTTTCAAGCATATGTTAATATACCTGTAATTTTTTGTATATATTTTTGTATTTATATATATATCACTTAAATTATATCATATTTATGAAATCGTTATCATTTTGTTGATAATAAATTTACAAACTAATATCTGATAAACAAAAATAGCCGACTTATGAGTCGGCTATCTAATTTTTAAATATAAATAATATTATTATTCCCACTCAATAGTTCCTGTAGGTTTTGGTGTTATATCGACTAAAACACGGTTAATACCTTCAACTTCATTTAACATTCTATCTCGAATTTTAAATAAAATATCATAAGGTATTTCTTCAACTGTTGCTGTTGTTGCATCGACTGAATTAACAGCACGAATTACAACAAAATACAAATATGTTCTTTTATTATCTTTAACACCAACAGATTTATATTCAGGTACTACAGTAAAGTATTGCCATACTTTATCACTTAAACCACATTTTTTAAATTCATCACGTAAGATAGCATCTGTTTCTCTTACAATTTCTAAGCGGTCTTTAGTGATTGCTCCTGGACATCTTACAGCAAGACCAGGTCCTGGGAAAGGTTGACGATAAACTAATTCATCTGAAAGTCCTAATGCTTTTCCAATTTGTCTAACTTCATCTTTATATAAAAGTCTAACTGGTTCAACAAG
Source organism: uncultured Bacilli bacterium (assembly GCA_904502205.1). The sequence goes on along the minus strand of CAJGDR010000004.1, from coordinate 14,033 downwards.
TTCAAAGTTTAAATGACTTGGAAGACCACCAACATTGTGATGAGCTTTAATACCTTTACTTTCAGTAATATCTGGATAAATTGTTCCTTGGGCTAAATATTTAATTCCATCTAATTTTTTTGCTTCTTCAACAAAGCAGTTGATAAATTCAGCACCAATAATTTTACGTTTTTGTTCTGGATCTTCAACATTTTCTAATTTCTTTAAGAAGTAATCTTCAACATCTAAGTAAATTAAATTTAAATCCATTTGATTTTTAAAAACTTCTAAAACTTCTTGGCTTTCATTTTTTCTAAGTAATCCATGATTAACATGAATACAATATAAATTTTTTCCAATTGCTTTATTAAGTAAAGCTGCAACAACATTTGAATCTACACCACCTGATAAAGCTAAGATAACTTTATCATCTTTGATTTTTTCTTGTAGTTCTTTAACTGATTTTTCAATAAATTCTAAAGCTAATTCTTGATTTGTAATTCTTACAAAATTAGGATCTCTTAAATCAGACATATTCAAATATCCTTTCAATAAATTAGAATAAACCTATAGCTTTTCCGTCAATAACGTCCATTTTATTTGCTGCTGGTTCTTTTGGAAGACCAGGCATTGTCATAATGTCACCAGCAAGAGCAACAATGAATCCAGCACCAATTGATGGTTTTAATTCACGAATTGTAACTGTAAAGTCAGTTGGTCTTGCAAGTAATTTAGGGTTATCTGATAATGAGTATTGAGTTTTAGCAATACAAATTGGTAATTTATCCCATCCATTACGTTTTAATGCAGCCATTTGGTTTTTCGCATTTGTTGAGAATTCTACATTTTTAGCACCATAGATTTCTTTACAAATAGCAGTGATTTTTTCTTTAATTGTTAAGTTAACATCATAGATTGGTTTGAATGCTTCTGCACCATCATGTAGTTCAATTTCTTTTACTACTTTTTCAGCAAGTTCAATACCACCATTTCCACCTTTAGCAAATACTTCAGATAAAGCTACTGGATGATTGTGTGTTTCTGCCCAATTAGCTAATGCTTCAATTTCTGCAACTGTGTCTGTTCCAAAACGATTAATTGCGACTACATATGGTAAATTATATTTTCCAATATTTTCAATATGTTTTTCTAAGTTTTGAATACCAGCAAGTAATGCTTCAACATTTTCAGTTGCTAAGTCTTTCTTATCTACACCACCATGCATTTTAAGTGCTCTAATTGTTGCAACAATTACAACACAAGATGGATGTAAATCTGCCATACGACATTTAATATCTAAGAATTTTTCAGCACCAAGGTCTGCACCAAATCCAGCTTCTGTAACAACATAGTCAGCCATTTTTAAAGCTGTTTTTGTTGCAATAACTGAGTTACATCCATGTGCAATATTTGCAAATGGTCCACCATGAATAAGTGTTGGTGTATGTTCTAATGTTTGAACAAGGTTTGGCATTAAAGCATCTTTCATAATTAAAGTAATAGCTCCAGTTGCTTTTAAGTCATTAACAGTAACTGGTTTTTTATCATAAGTATAAGCTACTACCATACGACCAATTCTTGTTTTAAAATCTTCTAAAGAATTAGATAAACATAAAATTGCCATAACTTCAGATGCAACAGTTATATCGAAATGATCTTCACGTGGTACACCATTAGCACTACCACCAAGTCCAATAACAACATTACGAAGTGCTCTATCATTCATATCTAAACAACGATGAATAATAATACGAGTTGGATCAATATTTAATTCATTACCTTGTTGTAAATGGTTATCAAGCATTGCACAAATAGCATTGTTTGCAGTAGTTATTGCATGTAAGTCACCAGTAAAATGAAGATTAATATCTTCCATTGGAATTACTTGTGCATAACCTCCACCTGCAGCTCCACCTTTAACACCAAGAACTGGACCAAAGCTGGGTTCTCTTAAGGCAACAACTGTGTTTTTACCAATTTTATTCATTGCATCGGCTAAACCAATTGTAGTAGTTGATTTACCCTCACCAGCTGGAGTTGGATTAATTGCAGTTACTAAAATTAGTTTGGCATCTTTACGATCTGATTGTAATTTATCTAAATGGATTTTTGCTTTATAGTTTCCATAAAGTTCTAAATCATCAGTAGTTAAATTAATTTTTTTCGCAATATCAATTATTTTTTCGATTTTCGCTTGTTGAGCAATCTCTAAGTCTGTTAACATATTTTCTCCTTTTAATTTACGCCAAATAACACTTCAGTATATGTTGGAATTGGCCAATATTTGCTGTCAACTTTAATTTCTAAAGTATCTACTATTTTTCTTAAATTAAACATAGCAACAAGTACTTCATCTTTGTATACTTGCGCTTTATTATATATATCTTGTTTCATTGTTAATACTTTATTTAAAGAATTTTCTAATACTTTAATCGCATCTTGCATTGTTTTAATTAAACTTGCTAATTCTTGTACTTCTTCTTTTAAGAAAGTATTATCAAGGTTATTTTTTTCAACATTTAGTGAAACTTTAGCTACTTTGTTTAAATAATCTAAACATGCTGGGAAAATTTGATTTTTGGCCATTTTTAAGGCCGTAGCAGCTTCTACTTGGATTGTTTTACTATAACTGTCTAACATAATTTCATAGCGTGATTCTACTTCACTATTTGTTAAAATACCTAAGTCTACTAATGGTTTAATAAGTTCTTGATCTTTTAAAACATTAATTGCCTCAACTGTATTCTTTTTGTTAGAAAGTTGACGATTTTTAATTTCTTTATCCCATTCATTAGAATATCCATCACCTTCAAAAATGACACGACGATGTTTTGTAAAATACTCTTTAATGATGGCATTTTTATCAATACCTGATTCCATTGAATCAGCCATTTCTTTCATCGTATAAGCTAAAATTGCATTTAGCATTGTATTGGCAATCGCAATTGATTGAGATGAACCAACACCTCTAAATTCAAATTTATTACCAGTAAAAGCAAATGGTGATGTACGGTTACGGTCGGTACTATCTTTTTTAAAGTCAGGAATTACCGATACACCAGTTTGGAATCTTGTTGATGTTTCTTCTTTAATTTGTGCATCATTTAAAACTGCATCTATTACTTGATTAATTGGATCACCTAAGAACATTGAAATTGTTGCTGGTGGAGCTTCATTTCCACCTAAACGGTGATCGTTACCAGGTGTTGCAATACTTAATCTTAAAAGATCAGCATATTTATCAACTGCTCTTACTAAGCATGCTAAAGTTACGATAAATGGTTCGTTATTTACAGGATCATTTCCAGGTTTAAATAAATTAATATTTGTACTAGTAACAACAGACCAGTTATTATGTTTACCTGAGCCGTTGACACCAGCAAATGGTTTTTCATGTAATAAACATCTTAATCCATGTTTTTTAGCGATATCTTGCATTAGTTGCATTAACAAATGATTATTATCAGTTGTAATATTTACTTTGCGATAAATACATGCAATTTCATGTTGAGCTGGAGCAGCTTCATTATGTTTTGTTTTTGCAGGGATACCATATTTCCAAAGTTCAGCATCTAATTCTTTCATGAAGTTAGCAACTTTAGTATTTAAATATCCATAATAGTGACCTTCAAAATCTTGACCTTTTGGCGGGTTTGCACCAAAAAGAGTACGACCAGTTAATTTTAAATCTAGTCTTTTTTCAAAATATTCCTCAGGTACTAAGAAATATTCTTGTTCACTACCAACATAAGATGAAACATTAGTAACATCTTGCATACCTAATAAATTAAATAAACGTACAGCTTGTTTATTTAAAGCATCACATGATTTAAGTAGTGGTGTTTTATTATCAAGTGCCTCACCCGTATAAGAGCAGAATAATGTTGGAATATAAAGTGAACCATCTTTAACAAAAGCGTGTGATGTACAATCCCAAGCTGTATAACCTCTTGCTTCAAAAGTTGCACGAAGTCCACCAGATGGAAAGCTTGATGCATCAGTTTCACCTTTTCTTAAAAGTTTACCATTAAAAGCTAAGATTGCTTTATCGTTTTGTAATTCTAAAAAAGAATCATGTTTTTCTGCAGTAAGTCCATTAAGTGGTGTAAACCAATGTGTGTAGTGAGTCGCACCTTTTTCAATTGCCCAATTTTTCATCGCTTCGGCAACTACATCAGCACACTCTTTTGATAATGGCTCGGAAGCACTTAAAGATTTTTTAAATTCTTCGTATGTTGCTTTTGGAAGTCTTTCTTTCATGACATCGTCATTAAAAGTATAACATCCATAATTTTCAATAATTTTGTTCATATCCATAAAATTCACCTATTATGAATTTGTTTTATCTTTTAAAAGAACGTCGTGAGCTCCACCTTCAACAATACTAGTTGATGAAACAACTGTAAGTTTTGCTTTTTGTTGTAATTCTTCAATAGTTAAGGCACCACAATTACACATTGTAGATTTAACTTTAGCAAGTGATATAGCAACGTTATCTTTTAATGAACCAGCATATGGTACATATGAATCAACACCTTCTTCAAATGAAAGTTTGTTATCTCCACCTAGATCATATCTTTGCCAGTTTCTTGCACGTGAACTACCTTCACCCCAATATTCTTTCATATATTGTCCATTAATTTTAACTTTGTTTGTTGGTGATTCATCAAATCTTGAGAAGTATCTTCCAAGCATTACAAAATCTGAACCCATAGCAAGTGCTAAAGTAATATGGTAATCATGAACAATACCACCATCTGAACAGATTGGTACATATATACCAGTTTCTTTAAAATATTCATCTCTTGCTTTAGCAACTTCAATTGTAGCTGTTGCTTGACCACGACCGATTCCTTTTGTTTCACGAGTAATACAAATTGATCCGCCACCGATACCAACTTTAATAAAGTCAGCACCACATTCAGCTAAGAATCTAAATCCTTCTGCATCAACGACATTTCCTGCACCAACTTTAACAGAATCGCCATATTTTTCACGAATCCATTCTAGTGTAAGTTTTTGCCATTCACTAAAGCCTTCTGATGAATCTATACAAAGTACATCAACACCTGCTTCAACTAAAGCTGGAACTCTTTCTTTGTAGTCTCTAGTATTAATACCAGCACCAACGATTAAACGTTTTTTACTATCTAATAATTCATTTGGATTATCTTTATTTGATTCATAGTCTTTTCTAAATACAAATGAATCAAGTCTACCCTCACTATCTAAAATTGGAAGTGAATTTAATTTTTGATCCCAAATGATATCATTTGCTTCACTAAGTGTAACACCAACGTTTGCTGTTACTAACTTTTCCAGTGGAGTCATAAATTCTTTTACTTTTTGATCAAATGACATTCTTGAAACTCGGTAATCTCTACTTGTAACAATTCCAAGAAGTTTTCCATGTGCTGTACCATCATCAGTTATTGCAACTGTTGAATGGCCAGTTTTTTCTTTTAATTTAACAATGTCACCAAGAGTATTTTCTGGAGTTAGATTAGAATTTGAAGTAACAAATCCTGCTTTATGTGATTTTACTTTTCTTACCATTTCAGCTTGATTTGCAATACTTTGTGATCCATAAATGAATGAAACGCCACCTTCTTTAGCAAGTGCAATGGCTAATGTATCATTAGAAACAGCTTGCATAATTGCAGATACCATTGGTATATTTAAAGAAATTTGAGGTTCCTCACCTTTTTTAAATTTGACTAATGGTGTTTTTAAACAAACATTTTTAGGTTGACAATTTGAATCAGAATAACCTGGGACTAACAAATATTCACTAAAAGTTCTTGATGGTTCTTTAAAATAAAATGCCATATTTTTCTCCTTTACTCTTTTCCATTAAAACAGTATGTGCATAATTTACATGCATCTAAACCAATTGATTCAACTAAATCATCAATATTATGATACATTAATGAATCAAATTTCATTTTCTTTCTAATTCCTTCAATCATTAATTTATAATTTTCTGATTTAGGGTCTAAGTATTTTTGTGCTAATTCATCACTTACATTTTCAATGCCTTCAATTTCAGCAATAACTTTTCTAGTTATTAAATCCATTTGTGATGTTGTACGCGCAAAATTTAAATATTTACATGAATAAAATATTGGTGGGCAAGCAGGTCTTACATGAACTTCTTTTACGCCTTCGCCATATAAATATTCAGCTGTTTCTTTTAATTGTGTACCTCGTACAATTGAGTCATCAATAATTACTAACTTTTTACCTTTAATAAGTTCAGGAATTGCAATTAGTTTCATTTTAGCAATCAAGTTTCTTTGAGCTTGATTAGTTGGAGTAAATGAACGAGGCCATGTTGGTGTATATTTAATAAGTGGTCTGATGTATGGAATATGTGCTTCATTTGCGTAACCTATTGCGTGAGCTATACCAGAATCTGGAACACCAGTTACTGCATCGGCTTCGATCGAATCGTTTTGTTTTAAGATTTTTCCACAACGATATCGCATTTCTTCAACATTGATACCTTCATATGTAGATGGTGCATAACCATAATATGTCCAAAGGAATGAACAAATTTTTAAGTTATCATTAGGTTCTTTTAAAACATTTAATTCACTTGATGAAAAAGAAACAATTTCACCTGGACCTAATTCTTTAACAAATTTGTATCCTAAATTTTGAAATGCAAAACTTTCAAATGTTGCACAATAAGAATTTTTAGATTTACCTATAATTATAGGTGTTCTTCCATACTTATCTCTAGCAGCATAAATTTTATCCGGGAACATTAATAACATGCTCATAGAGCCTTTGATTTTATCTTGAGCATATTGAATCCCTTCAACAATTGTAGACTTTTGACAAATTAATGTCGCAACCATTTCCGTTGGATTAATTTCACCTTTGCTCATTTCTAAAAATTGAACTTTACCATTTTTGAAACATTCATCACGTAGTTCATTAATGTTGTTGATTTTTCCAACTGTTGTAATGGCATATGTGCCTAGCGGTGAATTTACAAGTAGTGGTTGGGCTTCAAAATCCGAAATACAACCAATACCAATATTTCCATGTAACTCATCTAAATCATTTTCAAATTTAGTTCTAAATGGAGAATTTTGAATATTGTGAATTGATCTTTTAAATCCTTCTTCACCATATACTGCAAGTCCACCTTTTTTAGTTCCTAAATGTGAATGATAATCGACACCAAAGAATAAACTCATTATGCAATCAGATTTTGATGCTACACCAAAAAAACCACCCATTGTTATCACCTCATATTATTTTTTCTTAAAGTAATTTACGCCAGCTTCAAATAATAATTGATCCATTTCACCATAGATATTAACAAATCTGTTATCACCTTGGCGTTCACTATGTCCCATTTTACCTAAAACACGACCATCTCTAGATACGATACCTTCAATTGCCATCATTGATCCATTTGGATTAAATGGTGAGACCATTGTTGGTTCGTTTGATTCGTCAACATATTGTGTAAATACTTGACCATTATTAAATAATTCTTCTAATACATCAATTGGTGCAACAAATCTTCCTTCACCATGACTTACAGGAATTGTATGAATATCACCAACTTCGACTTTTGATAGCCATGGTGAATTAACACTTGCAATTCTTGTATTAACCATTTGTGATACGTGTCTGCCAATTGTATTAAATGTTAATGTTGCATCTTCTTTTGTAAGTGGCATAATCTTACCATATGGTAATAAACCAAGTTTAATTAATGCTTGGAATCCATTACAAATACCAATCATTAAACCATCACGATTTTCTAGTAAATCTGTTATCGCATTTTTAAGTTTTTCATTTCTTAAGAATGTTGCGATAAATTTACCTGATCCTTCTGGTTCGTCACCGGCACTGAATCCTCCCGGTAACATCATAATTTGTGCTTTTTTGATTGCTTGTTCTAAATCATTAATTGAATCTTGAATGTCTTTTTCTGTTTTATTACGAATAACAACAAGTTCAACTTTAGCTCCTGCTTTTTCAAAAGCACGTTTTGAGTCATATTCACAGTTTGTACCTGGGAATACTGGAATAACAACATTAACTTCGTCATATAACACTTTTGCTTTTAAAGTGCTACGTTCTTTATAATTACCAACTTTTAATTCTTTTGTTGGTGCTTTTTCACTTGTTGGATATACATCTTCAAGTACACTTGTATTAATCTTGTATGCATCATCTAGTGATAATACTTCATCACCATATGAAACATTCTTAGATTCGTTTGTATAACCAATTACGCGGTAATTTAAATTACCTAAAACTGATTCATCTAAAACTTCTAAAATAATATTTCCATAATTTCTAACAGTTAATGAATTTAGCGGTAATTCAGGATTAATAGTAACACCAATATTATTACCAAAAGCCATTTTATATATAGCTTCAATTACACCACCATCTTTAACAGTATAAGCACTAAATACATTACCGTTTTGCATTAGCTTATGAACTTCATCATATTGAGCTTGTAAATTTTTGAAGTCAAAGATATGATATTGATCTTTTTCTAACATTACTTCAACTAAAGTATGATTACTTTGTTTTAACTCAGGTGTAATAATATTTGAAACATCAGTTGATGTAATCGCAAATGATACAAGAGTTGGTGGAACATCTAAATCTTCAAATGAACCTGACATAGAGTCTTTACCACCAATTGATGGTAAACAAAGTTCTTTTTGTACACGATATGCTCCAAGTAATGCTACAAAAGGTTTTCCCCATTTAGCAGGGTTATCTAATAATTTTTCAAAATATTCTTGGAAAGAAAAACGAATTGTTCTATAGTCAGCTCCCATTGAAACAATTTTAGAAACTGATTCAACAACAGCATAGATAGAACCATGATATGGTGACCAACTTGAAATTACTGGATTGAAACCATAACTCATTACTGAACAAGTTGTTGTATCATATCCTAAAGTTGGAATAAGCGCAGCCATACCTTCCGTTTCTGTTCTTAATGTTTTACCACCATAAGGTGATAATACAGTACCATTACCAATTGATGAGTCAAACATTTCGACTAAACCTTTTTGGCTACATACAGATAAACGACTTAATACTTCATTAGTTGCTTCTTTAAATGAATTATAATTTTGTTTATCAAATGGTGTTTGACTAAAATCAGGTAATTTAATTTCAACGTTTTGTTGTCTTGATGCACCATTCTTATCAAGGAATGCACGATCAATATCAACAATTGTTTGGTTTTTATATTTCATAACAAGACGATTGTTATCAGTAATAGTTGCAATATTAACAACTTCTAAATTTTCTTTATAACAAGCCTCTTTAATAAATTCTTCATCTTCTTTTGCAATAACAATTGCCATTCTTTCTTGTGATTCAGAAATAGCTAGTTCAGTACCATTTAATCCTTCGTATTTTTTAAGTACTTTATCTAAATCAATTGAAAGCCCAGGTGCAAGTTCACCAACAGCAACACATACACCACCAGCACCAAAGTCATTACAACGAACAATTTTTTCAGAAACTTCTTTGTTTCTAAATAATCTTTGGATTTTACGTTCTTCAATTGGGTTACCTTTTTGAACTTCGGCCCCAGCTGAAGTTGTTGTTTTTAATTCATGTGATTTTGATGAACCAGTAGCACCACCAATACCATCACGACCAGTTCTTCCACCTATTAGTAAAACTACTTGATCTTTTAATGGTTCAAGTCTTTTTACTTGTTCTTTTGGTGCAGCAGCAACTACTGCTCCAATTTCCATTCTTTTTGCAACATATCCTGGATGATATAACTCATGTACATAACCTGTTGTTAAACCAATTTGGTTACCATAGCTTGAGAATCCATGTGCAGCTTCTTTACAAATTTTTCTTTGTGGAAGTTTACCTTTTAATGTTTCTTCTAATTTTTGTCTTGGATCTCCCGCACCTGTTATTCTCATTGATTGATAAACATAAGCACGTCCAGATAGTGGGTCACGAATTGCACCACCAAGACAAGTAGCAGCTCCACCAAATGGTTCAATTTCAGTTGGATGGTTATGTGTTTCATTTTTAAACATTAATAACCAGTCTTCATCACCATGAGGTGTTTTTATTTTGATTTCAACAGAACATGCATTAATTTCTTCTGATACTTCTAAGTCATCTAAATAACCATTTTTACGAAGTTCTTTCATCGAAATAGTTGCAAGATCCATTAATGTAATCGGTCTTTTTGTTTCAAAACCATACACCATATGTCTTGATGTTTTATAGTTTTCAACATCTTTTTCTAAGATTTCTTTGAAAGCACCATCTTCAATTTTTAAGTCAGTTACAATAGTTGAAAATGTAGTGTGTCGACAATGGTCAGACCAATAAGTATCTAAAACTTTAAGTTCTGTTTCTGTTGGATTACGATGTTCTTCATCTTTGAAGTAGTCTTGAGTAACTTTTAAATCATCGTAGTTCATTGCCATACCATTAACTTTTAAATAGTTCATTAATTCTTCTTTTGAAAAATCAATGAAACCTTCAATTACTGGTACTGGTTTGATTTCTACTTCTTGATCACATAAATCAGTAACTTTTTCAAGACTTGCAAGTCTTTGGTCAACTGGATTGATCAAATATTTTTTAATACGAGCAACTTCTAAAAAAGTTAAATTGCCTTTTAAAACAATAATTTTAGCACATTTAACACGAACATTTTTTTCACCTGTTAAAAGTTGAAAACATTGTTCACAAGCATCTGCTCTTTGATCGTATTGACCTGGTAAATATTCAATGCCAAATACAACATCTAATTTATCAGTAGGATAATCATCCATGATAACATCATCTACCATTGGTTCACTAAGAATAATTGAAATACCTTCTTTTAAAACTTCTTCATTAACACCTTGAACATCATAGCGATTAATTACATGAATGTCTTGAATAGAATCAATCTTTAATTGATGTGTTAAATTATGTAATAATTCTGTCGCTTCAACCGCAAATTCTCTTCTTTTTTCTACGTAAATTCGATGTACTTTTGACATATTACCTCCTAGTTAATTCCGATATCTTTACGATAATATTTTTTCTCAAATTCAATTTTATCAATTTCTTTATAAATTTTATTTCTAATATCTTCTAATGAATTACCAAGTGCACAAACGTTTAACACTCTTCCACCATTAGTTAATAGCTCATTATTTTTTTGTTCTGTTCCAGCGTGGAATACAATAATATCGCTTGATAAGTCTTCGATTCCAGTAATTACTTTACCTTTTTCATAAGCATTTGGATAGCCACCACTTGCTAGAACAACACATCCTGCATGTTCATTTTTCCACTTAATTTCAACATCTTTTAAATGTTTTGTAGCTGTTGCATGCATAATGTCATATAAATCACTTTCAAGTCTTAGAAGGATTACTTGTGTTTCAGGATCACCAAAACGGACATTAAATTCTAAAACTTTCGCATGATTATCTTTAACCATTAAACCAATAAAGATAACACCACGGTAATCAATACCTTCAGATTTTATCCCTTGCATAAATGGTTTTAATACTTCTTCTGCAAATACTTCTTCCATACCTTCACTTAGGAATGGATTTGGTGAAACTGTACCCATTCCACCAGTATTTGGTCCTTCGTTATTGTCATAAATTTGTTTATGGTCTTTTGCTGAAACCATTGGAACAATTGTTTCGCCATCAGTAAAACAAAGTAGTGAACATTCAAAACCTGTTAAAAATTCTTCTAATACAACTGTTTTTCCTGCACCTGATAAAGCACCATGTACTAGCATGTCTTCTAAAGTATTAACTGCTTCTTCTTTTGTTTGGCAAATTACAACACCTTTTCCTGCTGCTAATCCATCTGCTTTTACAACAACAGGATAATCGAATTTTTCAAGTTGAACTAAAGCATCTTCCATTGTTGATACTTCTTCATAGTTAGCAGTTGGAATATGATGTTTTTTCATAAAGTGTTTTGAGAAAGCTTTGCTGCCTTCAAATGTTGCAGCAAGTTTTCTTGGACCAAACACTAAATGATTATGTTCTTCAAGTAAATCTGTAAGTCCCATACAAAGTGGAACCTCTGGACCAACAACTGTCATATCAATATTGTTGTCTTCAACAAATTTTAAAATTCCTTCTAAATCTTCAACACTACCTTTATGACATGTTCCGATTTTTGCAATACCTGGATTTCCTGGAATTGCATGAATTTCAGTAACTTTTTTACTTTTTGAAAGTGCGTAACAGATGGCGTGTTCTCTACCACCGCTACCAATAATTAAGACTTTCATATATATTACTCCTAGTGTCTAAAATGACGGAAGCCAGTAAATACCATTGGTATATTTAATTCATTACATAAATCAATTGAATCTTGGTCTTTGATACTTCCACCTGGTTGAATGATTGCACCAATCTTAGCGTTTGCTGCAACTTGTACACAGTCATTAAATGGGAAGAATGCATCACTTGCTAAAACCGCACCATTGAAGTCTTTATCTGGATTATTATGAATAGCATTTTCTAAAGCCCAAATTCTTGATGTTTGTCCACCACCGATTGCAAGTGTTACACCATTTTTAACGATACAGATTGCATTTGATTTTACATATTTAACAACACGCATACCAAATTCCATATCACTTAGTTGTTCTTTAGTCGGAGCAGCATTAGTTACAACTTTCATTTCATCAATCATTTTGCTATTAATATCTTGAACTAATACTTGACCTTCTAAATATTTAATATCGTATTTAGCTTCTTGTGCTTCTAAGTTCTTTAATTTTAAAATTCTTAAGTTTTTCTTTTTCTTTAAAACTTCTAAAGCATCATCATCAAAATCAGGTGCAGCAACAATTTCTAAGAATATTTTATTCATTTCAGTTGCTGTTTGTTTATCTACTTTGTAGTTACAAGCAACAATACCACCAAAGATTGATTGAGGATCTGCTTCATATGCTTTCATATAAGAATCATAACCAGTTTCGCCAATTGCAACACCACATGGAGTTGAGTGTTTAATAGCTGCAGTTACAGTAACTTCACCAAATTCTCTAACTAGTGCCACAGCACCATATAAGTCATTTAAGTTATTAAATGAAATTTCTTTACCATGTAATTGTTCGTAATCAAGTAAAGATTTTTCAACAAATGAATCAACATATTTATTAGCTTGTTGTTGTGAGTTTTCACCATATCTTAAATGTTCAACTTTTTTAAATGTCATATTTAATGTGTCTGGGAAATGATCTCCACATACACCTGCGAAATATCTTGAAATAATTGAATCATAAGCAGCAGTTCTTGAGAAAGCTTTATAAGCAAGATTTAATCTAAAATTGTAATCATCTGTATTGTTTTTGATTGCATCTAGTACACTTGTATAATCTTCAGGATCTGTAACAATTAAAACATCCTTGAAGTTTTTAGCAGCACTTCTGATCATTGAAGGTCCACCGATATCGATGTTTTCAATCATATCAGGAAGTTCTTTTCCTGCTCTTAATGCTTTTTCAAATTCATATAGATTTACACAAACTAAATCAATTGGTTTAATTCCGTGTTCTTTAATAGTTTCAACATGTGATTCTAAGTCTCGGCGATATAATAATCCACCATGAACCATTGGATGAAGTGTTTTAACACGTCCATCTAACATTTCAGGAAAACCTGTAACATCATCAATTGGAATTGCATTAATTCCAGCTTGTGTTAATTTATTTAGTGTTCCACCTGTTGATACAATTTCAAATCCAAGTTCAACAAGTCCTTGACAAAATTCAACAATGTTTTCTTTATTAGTTACACTTACTAATGCTCTTTTCATATTATTTCTACCCTTTCATTATTAACTCTTAATTTACCGTCACAATATAGTTTGACAGCTTCAACAATTAATTTATGTTCGATATTTAATAAAATTTTAGTTTGAATTTCTTCTGGCGTTTTACAATCACTAATATCAATTGTTCTTTGTAAAATAATTGGTCCACCATCAACAACAGCAGAAACAAAGTGAACTGTTGCACCTGAAACTTTTACACCTCTTTTAAATGCCGCCTC
>CAJGDR010000003.1 GCA_904502205.1 uncultured Bacilli bacterium | reverse complement strand
AAAATGGCGTGGACTTATCCACTCAGTTACTGATGAAGCAGTAATTGAAAAAATTAATAATGGAGAAGTTACATTCTATTTAGGTGCTGACCCAACTGGTGATAGTTTACACGTTGGACACTTGCTTGTTTATTTATTTGCAAAAAGACTTGAATCTGTTGGTAACAAACCAATATTCTTAATTGGTGGTGCAACTGCATCAATTGGTGATCCAAAACCAGGTTCAGAACGTCAATTATTATCAAGAGAAACAGTTGATTATAATGCTAGTTGTTTATTCAAACAAGTTTCAAATCTTTTCCCAGCTGAAATGGTTAATAACTACAATTGGACAAAAGATCTTGATATTTTAACATTCTTAAGAACTTATGGTAAATTCTTTAATGTTAATTATATGATCAATAAAGAAACAGTTAAAGCAAGACTTGATTCAGGGATTTCATATGCAGAATTCTCATATCAAATTCTTCAAGCATTAGACTTTGAACATTTATATAGAACTAAAGGATGTACACTTCAAGTTGGTGGACAAGACCAATGGGGTAATATTACATCAGGACTTGAATTAATTAGAAAAATGAATGGTTCTGATGCTGTTGCTTATGGTGTAACAGTACCTCTAGTATTAAAGAGTGATGGAACTAAATTTGGTAAATCAGAATCAGGTGCTGTTTGGGTAGATCCTAAGAAAACTAGCCCATATCACTTCTATCAATTCTGGATTAACACACCAGATAGTGATGTTGTAATGCGTTTAAAACAATTCACATTCTTAAGTGTTGAAGAAATCATGGAATTAGAAGAATCTGTTAAAACTGAACCACATTTAAGAAAAGCTCAAAAAGCATTAGCTCAAGATATTACAAAACTTATCCATGGTGAAGCAGGACTTGAAAGTGCTTTAAAAATAACTAATGCATTATTTAGTGGAAAAGTAAATGAATTAACTGCTGAAGAAATTGAAATGGCTTTTGATGGAATGCCACAAGTAGAAGTTGAAGATGGTACACTTCTAATTGATGCACTTGTTTCATGTAAAGCAGCTGGTTCAAAACGTGAAGCAAGAGAATTTATTAACAATGGTGCTGTTTTAGTTAATGGTGAACAACAAAAGAGTTTAGAGTTTGCTATTTCAAAAGAAGCTGCAATCGGTAATAAATATACTGTTGTAAGACGTGGAAAGAAAAATTATTATTTATTAAAACACTAAGGTACTAATTTAGTACCTTTTTCTTTTTGACATATTTTTACAAACATTTCATATATTGTAATAGGTGATTTAATGATATATGAAAACCCGTTAGAACTGATAGGTAATACACCTGTTTTAAAATATAATGATATATATATTAAGTATGAAGGATATAATTTAACAAATTCAATAAAAGATCGTGCAGCTTTATCAATTGTATTAAATAATTTAGATAAAGAAAAAACACTTGTTACAGTAACAAGTGGAAATCTTGGTATTTCACTATCATGTATTTGTGCATATTTAAAACAAAGACTTATTGTTATTATGCCAGAAGGTTTTGATAATAAAAAAAGAATTATGGAATCTTTTGGAACTATAGTTATTGAAACAAATTCAAAAGATGGAATGCAGGGTTCTTTAAAAATGTTAAAAGAGTTTAACAGTAAAGAATTCAAAGTGATTAATCAATTTACTAATTTATTTAATCCACTTGGTTATATATCTTTAGTAAAAGAAATTGTGAAAGATTTTAAAAAACTTGATTATGTAATAGTAGGACTTGGTAGTTATGGTACATATTATTGTTTATCAAGATGTTTAAAAAAGATTTATCCAAATATTAAAATAATTGGCGTTGAACCATATGATAATAATCACATTGATGGAATTGGTAGTAATACTAAATGGGGAATTAAAAGTAGAATTAAACAAATTAATATACTAAGAGTTAATGAACAAGATGCGTACAATAAAACAAAACAAATGTTACTTGATGGCTACAATGTCGGACTTTCAACAGGTGCTAATATATATATTGGAGAAAAGATTAAAAAAGTAAATCCTAATGCTACAATCCTTGTAATTTCTGCAGATAATAGTTTTAAATATAGTGATCGACTTGTTTAAATATTTAAAATTTATTAAAGAAAAAGATCCTGCGATGAAATCATATTTACAAATTCTTCTTTTTAATGATGGCTTCTGGGCTGTTCTTTGGTATAAAATAGCTCATTATTTTTATACCCATCATATGAAAGTAATTGGATTATATATTATGCATAGAGTCAAAATAAGAAGAGGAATTGAAATTCATCCAGCATCCATTATCGGCAAGAACTTACTAATAGATCATGGAGTAGGTGTTGTAATTGGTGAAACAGCAATAATAGGCGATAACTGTGTTATTTATCAAGGAGTAACACTTGGAGGAACTGGCAAAGAAAAGGGCAAAAGACATCCAACCATTGGCAATTATGTAATGATTGGAGCGGGAGCTAAAATCTTAGGAAATATATATATTGGAGATAATGTTAAAATAGGTGCGAATGCTGTTGTTTTGAATAATATAGAACCATTAAATACTGTAGTTGGATGTAAAGGAAAAATAGTTAATCGAATTTAATAAGATATGGTATATATATTAAAAACAAATAGATTGATATATTATGTTAATTTTTTGTAAAAGTAAACTATTAATTTTGTTATTTAAAGTTGACACGTATCATTTATGTGTTATAATATAATTGAGGTGACAATATGAAAAAGATAATTAGTCTCTTTATAATTATTTTCTTGCTATGTAGTTGTCAACAAGAAACAGATAGTATACATCAACATGAATTTGTTAATTACAAGTGTGCTTGTGGGGAAATTGACCCTAATCACGATCACATTTGGATTAAGAATGAACGCTGTACATGTGGAGAAATTGATCCTAATCATACGCATATATATTTTAATCATTCGGAATGTTTTTGTGGAGAAAAATTAAAATACAAAGAACATAATTATGAAATGGGTATTTGTGAGTGTGGAGATCAAATAGATATAAGTACTAGTTATAATGAAGCAAAAGAATTGATTAAATCTTATCTTTATTTCGAAAATGATTTTTCAAAACTTGCCGCTTTAGATGGTGATTATATTTACTTAGTTGATCAAAATGGTATAATTTCAGAATACGATCAATTGAATAGTTCATACTCAGAACTTAATAAGGGATTACGTGTTACATTAAGTTCAACAGATCCGAGTCTTTTAAATATTGTTTGGCATAAAAGACACTTAAGTGTTCAAGAATATAAAAATGAATTAGTCTTACAAGTTAATCCAAAAGAATTTGATGAAACTGTATTTTTGACAATTACTGTTGAAGCTCCATATATTCAAGATGGCATAACAAAAACAGTTGAAGATTCTAAAACAATTGAGATTAACATTGAAAAAAGAATTAAGCCATTAAAAACAAATATTGGGGAACTTAAATTATATTACAAGATTAATTTTAATAATATATATAATACACCACTTTTTAATACGCATCTTGGATATGTCGAACTAGAAGGTATAGTCTCATCGGTTATCCCTAGTAATGAATATGCTACAAACTCATTCTTTTTAAGTGATAAACAAGGAAACGCTATTTTTGTTAAAGATCCGGATTTTTTGGTATATCCTGGACAATATTATAAAGTATATGGTCGTGTTGTTATTAATCAAAATGGAGTATTAGAATTTTCACTTGATACACATCTTCGATATTTAGGCTATAGTGAAGAAATTGAACCAATAGTTAGTTATATCGATAAATGGTATAATGATTTTACTGAACCAATTAACCATCTTGATTATTTTGCTAAGTTTATTCGAGTTAAGGGTGTTATTTTAAAAGTTGAAGATTATTACATTATAAAATCTAAATTTAGCGATAAATATTTTAAAATTTATCAAAAATCAATTGATGCGGTTGGATTAAATCTGGAAGAGTATCTTGGATATGTTTGTATGTTAAATGTAACAGCATATTATTTGAAAGATGGAGTCTGGATAGTTGTTTTAACAGATAATCCTGATGTACTATACGAATATGATAGTGTTAATGAAAATTAACACTATTTTTTTATTATTAAGTAATTGTCAAATCTCTAAGATTATGGTATAATATTCATAAGGTGATTTATATGAAACTAAAAGAACTTGAAAAATTAATCCAAAGTGGTGTTGATACTGGTGCTTTTCCAGGTGCTGCTTATGCAATAGTATTTAAAAATCATATATATACAAACTATGTTGGAAATAAAGCATTATACCCTAATGTAGAAGCAAATAGTCTTGATACTATCTATGATATGGCATCTGTTTCAAAAGTTATGTCTACTGCTAGTTGTATTTTAAAATTAATTGAAACTGGAAAAGTAAGATTATTCAGTAAAGTATCAGATTTTATTCCAGAATTTATTCATAAAGATTTAACTATTTGGAATTTAGTAACACATACATCTGGTTTAGTTGAGTGTTTAAATGATCAAGCAAATATTGAATCAAAAGAAGAAGCATGGCAACAAATAATGAATGCTGAAAAAATTCTAGAAACTAACACACTAATTAATTATTCTGATTTAAATTTTATATTACTTGGAAGAATAGTTGAAGTTGTTAGTGGGATGACACTTGACGAATTTGCGAAAACAGAAATCTTTGATAAGATGGAAATGTTTGATACTGGTTATAATCCAGAAGATGCATTGCGTTGTGCCCCAACTGAAGAAAGATGTGACAGAGTTGTTAAAGGAATTGTCAGAGGTAAAGTTCATGATGAAACTGCTTATATATTAGGTGGTGTTGCTGGACATGCGGGACTATTCTCAACAGTTAGTGATGTAGCTAAATTTATTCAAATGGTTTTGAATGATGGAATGCATAAAGATACAAAAGTATTTTCGAAAAAAATTATTGATATGATGTATACGCCTTTAGTAAAACAACAAGTAGGACTTTCTGTATTACCAAAACAAAGAAGTGTTGGATGGATTATCAAAGACTATAATCCTTCAAGTGGAGATCTTACAAGTACTAATACAATTGAACATACTGGTTTTACTGGCACAAATGTTTGGATCGATCGCGACAATCAAGTTGGCTTTTGTCTTTTGACAAATCGAGTTCATCCAACTAGAAAAAATATTTTACATATGGAATTAAGACCGAAGGTCGCAAATTATTTAATTGCAAACTTAGAAAGCATTAAGGAGGATATTGAAAATGCAAATTAAACAATTTAACTTAACAGAACATAGTGATATCGTTTTAAATTTATGGAACGAAGTAGTTAGCGAAAAAGATTTTTATTATCAATTTGATAAAGCAGGATTTGAATCAATCCTTTATAAAAACCCACACTTTAAAGAAGAAGGAGCATTTGTTGCATTCGAAGGCGATTTACTAATTGGTTTTGCATGTGGATTTGTACGTAATGAAGATATCGATAATCCTAATGCTGCAGGATACTTTAATACAATCGTTGTTAAAAAAGAATTTAGAAGACAAGGTGTTGGTACAAGTCTTTTAAATCATGTTGAAGCTTTTATTAAATCAAAAGGAAAATCAGCTGTACGTTCAGTATTCTTAAGCCCAGTTAACTGGCCTTGGTATATCCCTGGTACAAATCATCACAACCATCCAGGTGCTCCAGCTATTCCTGTTAACACACCTGAATATTTCTTCTTACTTCATAATGGATATCATATGCAAGGTCAAATTGATGCATTCCATTTAGATTTAGCTAAATTTGAAATGCCAGAAAATGTACTTGCTAAAATGAAAGAAAACGAAGAAAAAGGATTAAAGATTGAAGTATTCGATCCTGAAAAACACTATGGTGTTGAAGAATTCTGTGAAGTAATTGACAACCCAGGTTTTGCAAGATCAATTCGTTATAACTTGCAAAGAGAAGAACCAAGACCATTCTTAATCGTTTCTGATAACAATAGAATGGCAGGATGGACTGGACCAATGTATACTGAATCAACTGGACGTGGTCACTTAGATGGAATCGCTGTTGATCCTAATGTACGTGGTGGTGGACTTGGTAAAGCATTATTCTGCAAACTTTGTGAATATTCAAAAAATCAAGGTTCAAGTTTTATGACATTCTTCACAGGACTTGAAAACAAAGCTAGATATATTTATTTAGCAGCTGGATTCGATATTATCCAAACATTTGGAATTTTAAGAAAGGAACTTAAATAGCATGGCCAAAACTATTTTAGCCATTGGCGGTCACATTGGTGATGCAGAACTTACTGCTGGTGGTGTGATGGCAACTAATGCTGTTCAAGGCGGAAAAAACTATACTTTAGCTTTAACAGCTGGAGAACGTGGTAATCCTGCACACTTAACAGTTGCTGAATACAGAGAACAAAAAATCAAAGAAGCTACTGAATTTGCTGAAATGATGAATGGTAAAGCATATGTATTAAGATATCAAGATGGCGAACTTCCAAACAATGAAGAAGTTAGATACGAAGTTGCAAACATCATTAGAGAAGTTAGACCTGATGTAATTATTACACATTGGAAAAGTACAATGCATAAAGACCATAACAATACTCATCTTATTGTACCTGATGCACAATTCTTAGCAAGTGTTGTTGAATGTGACAAAATCAAAGGTAAACGCCATTATGCTCCAGTGTATTTCGCTGAAAACTGGGAAGATGATTTAGACTTTGACCCATATATTTATGAAGACATTACACCAGGATTTGACCTTTGGTGTAAAGCTTTAGAAAAACATTGGTTTGTTATGAATAGTAAAGATTTCAAATATTTTGATTACTATACATCACTAGCAAGAGTAAGAGGTTGTTTAAACAAAACAATGTATGCTGAAACATTTAATATTCAACCTCGTCAAAAGGTTAAAAGAGGAGGTATTTTATAATGAAAAAAGCGCTTATAGCAATTCTTATTACTTTAAGTTTAGTAGTTACATTGGGCTTTAAAGGAACTTCAGCTGGAGCTTTAGAAGATGTAGTTATTAACGGTAGTAAAGTATATTATAATTACACAGGTAATACTGTTAAAGTTCCTGTTGAATATGTTGTAGATTCTTCTGAAATGCGTGGTGCTTGGGTTGCTACTGTTTGGAATAATGATGTTCCAAAACAAAAAGGAACAACTGAAGCTGCAATTAATGAATATAAAGCATTCTATTTAGATATTTTAGATACTTTAGAAAGTTATAATATGAATACAATATTCTTCCAAGTACGTCCAAACAATGACGCATTCTATGAATCAGAATACAATGACTGGAGTGAATTCTTAGTTGGTCGCGGTGTTAATCCAGGTTGGGATCCACTTAAATGGATGATCGAAGTTACACATGAAAGAGATATGTATTTCCAATGTTGGATGAATGCATTCCGTGTTACTGTTCAAGAACAATTCCCAGACAATGACGCAATTGCTTATTCTGATGATGTATTAATTGCAAAAAAAGCTGAAGCTATTGGAAATTTAAGTGCTAAGAATTTTGCAAAACAACATCCTGAATATGTTTTAATGGGTGATTATGATTCTAAGTTAATTCTTAACCCAGCTGAACCTGCAGTTCATGAACACTTATTAAATACAATTGGTGAGTTAATCACTAAATATGATGTTGATGGTTTCCACTTTGATGACTATTTCTATTTAGATGCAAGAAGTGCTGATGGAATTGATCCTCAAAAACAAAATTTAGCATTTGCTGGTGGAACACAATATAAAGAAAATTTAACTGGCGTTAATATTATGAACGACTTACCAACTTATAAAGATTATCAAGAAAATCCAGAAAAATATAATTTACCTGCTGGACTTACTCTTGGTGAATTTAGAAGAAAAAGTCTTAATAATTTAATGGCTAAAATCCGTGAACTTGTTGATTCAGTAAATACACAATATAATAAAGATGTTGAGTTTGGTTCAAAACCTGCTGCAGTATGGCAATCAAATTCTGAAAATTGTTCAGATAGTAGTAATAAAGGTGCTATTGGTGGTTCTAATACACATTGTGGTGCATATAGTTCTAACTATGATTTATTCGCAGATACAAAATATTGGGTAGAAGCTGGATACGTTGATTGGATTAGTCCACAAGTTTATTATGATTTAGCTAACCGTATTGTACCTTATGCAGATATCGTATCTTGGTGGGCAAATATTGTTGAAAATACAAATGAAAAACGTGAAGCTGAAAACTTAGAACCAATTAAAATGTATGTTGCTCATGGTATCTATAAATATCATTCATCAAGCAGTGAATATAATGATACTAACGAAGTAACTTATCAAATGCGTTACAATCAACAATTTGATGTAATCAAAGGTTCTGCGGTATATGCATATAGTGATTTATATATCTTCCAAAATGATTTACAAAAATTTGGTGTAGGTAATTACTTTAGACAACTTTGGGTAACACACCCTGTACTTCCACTTCCAAAAGATGATGTGGACTTTACAAATTTAGTTATTGGTGACTATAAAGTTAAAGATACTGGTAGAAATAACGTTTATGATGTTAGCTTCCCTAAAGTTGATAACGCTAGTATGTATGCAATTTATCGTATTAATAAAGGCGAACAACTAGATTTAAATGACACAAGAAATCGTATTTCAATTGTTAAAGATTATAAATTTACTAATAATGTTGAGTTTACAATTCTTTGTAATGAAAACCAAGAAGTATATGTTCAAGTAGTATCAGATAATTACATTCCACAATCTAATGCGGTTAAAGTTGACTTTAATAAAGTTAGTGTTAACCAAGCACCAGAACCAGTTGAAATTGTAATTAACAATGGTGAAGATGTTTTAGATGCTAATGGTATTTTGACATTTACATTCCCACATGCTTATGATGCTGATGGAGATACATTAAATTACTCTGTTAAAGTAGGTTTTGCAGGAATTGATGGTGCAATCAGAACACCTGTAAATGATATTAAATATCTTGAAGATAAGATTGTTGTAACATTTGAGTCATTTGGTATGGAAACTGAAAACTTTATTGTACAATTAACAATTGATGATGGAAGACATCAAGTAGTTGTTTATAGTAAAGAAGTAAAATTAGTTGAAGATTTAAATGATGATCCAACAGATGATCCAACAGATGACCCAACAGATAATCCAACTGATGATCCAACTACTGATCCAGATGATAGTAAAAAACCAAATAGTAATTGTCAATTCGGAACAGTATACCTTGTACCATTTATTGGAGCATTTGCAATTTTACTTATCAAAAAACGTAAATAAATAAAAATATAAGTCTTTAAAGATAATCATCTTTAAAGGCTTTTTTATTTTGTATTTTTCTTCTTGAAAAAAAACTATATATGTGATATACTAATATAAAGAAAGGAAGATATCATGCCAATATACGATACACATAGTGATATATTTTATAACTTAGCTTTTAAGAATGTTGAAGATCCATTTAAAACATATCACCTAGATGATTTAACTAAAGGTGGTGTTGTTGGTGGTATTTGGGTAGTCTACTCAGATGAAGACTTTGATGTAGTTTCTGCATACAAAAAAGCTATTGAAAAATTTAAAAATTATGAAAATGACTTTGATGTCATAAAAGGTTTAGAAGGATTAAGAAATGTTCCTGATTTAAAAACACTTGATGTTTTATATAATATGGGAATACGTCACGCTAGTTTAACTTGGAACGAAGAAAA
Source organism: uncultured Bacilli bacterium (assembly GCA_904502205.1). The sequence continues at coordinate 20,276 of CAJGDR010000003.1, read as the reverse complement.
TCATCTTGCAACAGGTGTTAGAGGAAACAGTGATAGAGGCTTAACAGATTTAGGAAAAGAATTTATTAAATACATGAATGATCATAATATGATTATTGATGTATCACATCTAAATGAAAAAAGTTTCTATGAAGTTTTAAAAGAACAACCTAAAATATTAATTGCATCACACTCTAATGCTTATAGTTTATCTGATCATATTAGAAACTTAAAAGATGAACAACTTGAAGCTCTTCGTGATGCTGGTGGAATGATTGGCTGCGTTGCTGCACGTAACTTTGTATCAAAAAACAAAGCTGATCAAAATATTAATGGTTTAGTAAAACAAATCAAATATTTAGTTAATATTATGGGAATTGATAGAGTAATGCTAGGACTTGATATGATGAACTATTTATCTGATTTTCCAAATTCGAACTTAGATGATTTACAAACACATGCTGATTGTTCAAAAATAGAAGAAGCTCTTTTAAATAATGGTTTTAACAAAGAAGATGTTGAAAAAATAACTCACAAAAATTACGAGAATTTAAAAAGAAGGGTAGGAAATTAAAATGAAAAAAATCGTAACGGCAGTGTTGCTTGTTTTTACGTTAATGTTTTTCGTAAAAACGCCAAATGTTAATGCGTTAGTCATTGATGACAGTTTAGAAGAATTAAGAGGTGTCTGGGTTTCAACAGTATCTAACCTTGATATTGTTAGACAAAATGGCACAAATGAAAAAGCAATTAATGACTATAAAAAAGAATTATTAGATATTTTAAGTAAAGCTGAGTCTTATGGAATTAATGCAATTTTCTTCCAAGTAAGACCTTCAAATGATGCATTCTATGAATCAGAATACAATCCATGGAGCCAATATTTCTATCAACATGGTGTTAATCCAGGATGGGATATGCTTTCTTGGTTTATTGAAGAATGTCACTCAAGAGGAATTGAATTCCATGCATGGTTAAATCCATACCGTGTAACAGCATCTAGAGTTGCAAACTTCAGTGATGGTGAAGATAAAATTAATGAAATTAAATTTAGTTTAAGAGCTCAAGCTCAAAACTTATATCCAGACATTAATAATCCATTAAACATTAAAGATGATGAAGAATTTTTATCAACAGTAGTTCTTGGTGCTGAAGGACAAATGGTTTTAAATCCAGCAAAAGAAGCTACTATCAATCATGTAACAAATACTATTGCTGAACTTATTGAAAAATATAATGTTGATGGTGTACACTTTGATGACTATTTCTATCCATCAGGTGGTATTGAATCTAAATATGATTCTCAAGATTACAATGCTTATAAACAAAATGGTGGAACATTAGGCGTAGCTGATTGGCGTCGTAATAATGTAGATAGAATGGTTAAATCTGTAAGTGATGTTGTTGCGGCTTACAATGAAAAAAACCCAGATCAATATACAGCGTTTGGTATTTCTCCAGCACCTGTATGGGCACCATCTGCTGAAAGATGTCCTGACGGACGTGGTCAAGAAGGTGGTATGGATGTAATTTGTGGAAGCTATAGCACATATAATACACTATATGCTGACACAAAAAAATGGGTTGAAGAAGAATGGTTAGACTATATTCTTCCACAAGCATATTCATCACTTGATGGAACATATAAAGAAATTGTTAGATGGTGGTCAAAAATTTGTGCACCAACTAAAGTTAAATTATATATTGGTACTGGATATTACAAGATTCCAGAAAGTGCTAGTGATTCATTTGGTTCTGCATATGAAGTAGATAACCAATTTAAATTTGTAAAAGAAAATCGTTATACTGAAGTTGATGGATTTGTATTATTCTCATACAAATATTTAAAACAATCAACAGGTAATATGGGAAGTGCTAATAGTCTTCTTATTAAAGCTTGGCGTAATGGAGCATTACTTCCATCATACGAAGAAGTAAAACCAATTACTGAAGTTCCTGAAATTGATTTAATCAAATTAGGAAACAAATACTATATGAGTTTCAATGAAGTTAAGAACGCTAATGGATATGTTTTATATGCTATTCCAAAAGGACAACCAGTTGACTTTAAAGCTGAAGGTGTTGTAGTTCAAAAGATTTTTAATAAATTAGGAACTGGTGCACTTCAACAATATAATCAATTAACTGACTATAGTGTTTCAAATTATGACTTTGTTTTAAGAATATATGACAATGATAATAATCCAATTGATCAATATGTTAAAATTGATTTCAGCAAAGCTGTTGTAAATGAAGGCGCAAAAATTGAACTTTTAGAGTTTGAAGAAAAAGCTTATCAAGTAGGAGATACAATCAAAGTTCGTGTATCTGTTACATCTGATTTAGAATTACCATTAACTGTACAAGTTAAAGTACGTTATAATGAAGGTAAATATACTACTACATTCGATATGTTAGAAGTAGAAAATGGAATTTATGAATACGAATTCGAAACATTAATTGAAGGTTTAACTCAATTAAAAGTTGTCGTTAGTGATACAGATATGGAAAGAGAATTAGAACTTCCAGCGGTTAATGTAACTGAAGAAGCTCCAGTTCATAAACACAAATTTGTAGATGGTGTATGTTCTTGTGGTGAAATTGATGAAGAATACAAAGAACCTGATAAAGATACTTCAACTACACCTGCGAAATGTCCGGTTGGATTTGTGTCAATCCTTCCAATGATGGCGGCAGCAGCATTATTATTAATAAGAAAGAAAAGATAGGGTATGAAATTACATAAATTTAATAGTGAAGAATTAGTTTGTTATTATAAATCAACTAAACCAGTTGATTTACCAAACTACGAATATAATGAAAAATATGTACGTGGTGTATGGATTTCAAATGTTGTAAACATTGATACACCAATTATGCAAGATGTTGAAAGTTACAAAGAATATTTAGTTAAGATGATTGAGAATATTGCATCTTACAATATTAACTTAATGATCTTCCAAGTAAGACCATTAAACGATGCATATTATGAATCAAAATTAAATCCTTGGTCAAGATTTATTACTGGATGTGAAGGTAAAAATCCAGGATTTGATGTATTAAAATTTGTTATTGAAGAAGCTAAAAAATACAATATTGAAGTACATGCTTGGATGAATCCATACCGTGTTTCAATGAAATCAGTAACTGATGGAACTACTACAAAAGAAGAATATTTAAATTCTTTAGACGATATGAACTTTGCAAAACGTTATCCAGAAGATACAATTTTAGATGGAAATGGCAAGATAATTTTAAAGCCTTCATCTGAGAGAGTTATCAAATTTGTGACTGATTCTATCATGGAAGTTATTGAAAATTATGACGTTACAGGTGTGCATATTGATGACTATTTCTACCCATATGCTAAAGTTCCTGAGTCAGAAGAAATAGCTGATTACGAAGCTAGCGGAAAAGAAAAATCATTTGATGATTGGCGTAGAGATAATGTTGACAAAATGATTGAAAGCGTACATGTTGCTATGAAAAAATCGCTTAGCAAAGAAAACCGTACAGTACACTTTGGTATTAGCCCATTTGCAATTTATCGCACAAATTCAAGCATTAAAGAAAATGGATGGGAAAAAGGATCTTACCATTCTGCAGGTGTAACTGAATGTTATACTGACCTTTATTCAGATGTTTACAAATGGATGAAAGAAGGGTGGATCGATTACGTAGTTCCACAAATCTATTGGCCATTCGAAAGAAAAGATGTTAACTATCATGATCTAGCAAAATGGTGGTCTGAGCTTTCAAAAGAAACAAATACAATTCTTTACATCGGACATGGTTTATATCAAATGGGTGTAAATGAAGTTTGGGCAAATCCTCTAGAAATTGATAACCAACTTCGTTTCAATCAACAATATCCTAATATTGCTGGTTCAGTATTCTTTACATACAAAGATTTAGTACCTGGTCAAAATGCTACAAAGAATGCAGCTATTGCTCTTATGAAGTGTCGTTTTAACCAAGAAAAACTATTAAAATTTGAAAAATAACAGACAAATTAGCAGCCTTTTTGAGGCTGCTTTTTTAATTTTTTGAAAAATATGAAAACGCTTGAAAAATAGCAAGACATTATACTTGAAAAAAAAGTATGTTTTTGGTATAATAAGACTATATAATCGGCTTATTATGTGAACAGGAGGAGCAAATATGGATTTTTTGACACCAATATTTAAAAAAATAAAATATTTAGATAATTCAAAAAACAAATTTTTGAATGTTGGATCGTTAAAAACAATCGATTTTCGCTCTTTTTTTGATGAGCGTTTAGATGGTTTTGTTGATAACTTAATTGAAAAATATCCAACAGATCAAGAAAACGGATTAATCACAGTTAAAGCTGGTAAAGTGCCACTTGAAGGATATAAGCTTCAAATTTCTAATAGGCGTGCCAATATTACGGTTTCATCAGTTCAAGGTTGTTATTATGCATTAATAACACTTGAAGAACTTGCAAGAAGATATAATGGTATGATTCCACCACTAGAAATTGAAGATTATCCTGATCTTGAAGTTCGTGGATTTATGCTAGATATTAGTAGATCAAAAGTGCCTAGTGTTGAGACAATTTATAAATACATTGATATTTTAAGTAGACTTAGATATAACCATTTTGAACTTTATGTTGAAGGTTTCTCATTCGAATACAAGAGTATGCCTTTTGTTAATCAAGATGGAAATTATATTAGTGTTGAAGAATATCAAAAAATAGAAAAGTATTGTTACGATCATTTTATTGATTTGGTACCAAATCAAAATGGTTTTGGCCATATGACTGAGTGGTTAAAACTAGAAGAGTTTAAGCATTTATCTAACGTTGATGGTTTGTTTAACATATGGGGAAGTAATAGATCATCATCGACATTAGATCCAACTAACGAAGAAAGTTTTGAGCTTGTAAAGAAAATGTATGACGATATGTTACCTTACAGCAACTCAAAATATTTCAATATGAATTTTGATGAGCCGTATGAGTTAGGTCATGGCAAATCAAAAGACTTGTGTGAAGCGACAAGTCGTGAAGATGTCTTTGCAGGATTTTTTAACAGGCTGGCAAGTGTTACAAAATCTTATCGCAAAACACCAATGTTATGGGGAGATGTAATTATACATAAACCAGATGCAATTAACAAAATTGATAAAGATGCAATTTTAATTGACTGGGGTTATAATGAAAATTACCCATTCTTAAAAAATGCAAAAATGCTTCAAAAATTAAAACGACCATACATCTTGGCGCCAGGAACATCTACTTGGGGTGTTGTAACGTCTAAGTATTACGAAATGTTGTGGTCAATTAAAAATGCAGCCGAAGCTGCAATTCATAATGATGGTTTAGGAATTATCTTAACTGACTGGGGTGACTTTGGACATCTTCAATATCCACTCTATAGTTTACCAGGCATTGTTTATTCGGGAATGCTTGCTTGGAATTATCAATCAGTAAGTCATAAACACATCAAAGAATATTTAGATTTACTAGTTAAAAACCATATTATTGTCGATTTAATTGTTGATTTAGCGATGTATCCAGAATGTGAAGAAATGTATCGTGGTTACTCAACAAAATTGTTTGCGCCTATCGTGCAAGCAGAACTTTGTAAAACAGAACAACTAGAAATTGAAGTATTTAAGATGAAACTTAAAAATCAATTATTAACTGATTATGAAGTTAAAAATTACAAATCATATTTTAATTCTTTAAAGATTAAAATTTCTTGTATTGATGTTCAAAATGCAGAACAAGACTTATTAAAAGCTGAACTTGCAAACAGTACATTACTACTTGAGACTTTAGTCGATGTTAACATTTTTCTAAAAAATTATTTCAATCAAACAGTTAACGAAAATCAATTAACTGAAATTGAAAATAATTTATGTAAATATCTTAATTCCCATTACAACTTGTGGATATCAAAAAATAAAGAACAAGGATATTCATCAAGCGCTAGTCGTATCGAACGACTTTTATATTGTTTAAAAAATTTAAAGAAAGAGGCAACAAATTATGAGTAAGAAGAAAAAACTCTTAATATTTTCAATTGCTGCACTTTTGGTAGTTGGTGTAATCGTATTAATTGGACAACTAACAAAAGAAAAACCACTTGAATATACTTACAATCATAGTTCTAATACAGTTGCAAGTATTGAAAGCGGTGACTATGCAACATACGTAAGTGAATTGAAGAAATATTTAGGTATAGCTGCAACAGATGATATTAAGACTCCTCAAAACAGAGTTGTTATTAATGGTGTTGACTATTATGGTGAAGAATCATTAGTTTCAACTACTGCTACAGTTAACAAACAAACAATTACTGCAAAAACTTCTGCCGGTTTAAATTACATCGGTGAAGGTGACAATAAAGTATCTTTAGAAAATATTGAAGTACTTTTAGTTGGTAATATCAATAACTTAGTATACAAAGTTGATGTTCCAGAAGCTGGTAATTACAATATTATTGTTAACTATGTTACAACAGATGGTAAAGATGCAAATGGTAACGATACAATATTTAGCAGTTTCTCATCTTCAATTGAAAAGAAATTAATTGTTATCACAGGTGATGAAGCAATTAACAAAATTTATGAAGATAACATGGGAAAACAAAGTTATGTTTTCTCAAGAGTTTGGAAGAGAGACTCAAGTGGTGCTAACCATGCAGATATTATGATAGGTGCTGGAAAGTATGATGACAAACATTCATATTTAAGTCTAGCAGTTGATACAAATGGTAACGATGTTAAACCTTCACAAGTTGAAGAAAACAATATTTATATGTCTACATATTTATCAGATTACATGGGATATGTTACTGAACCATATGAATATTACTTCACTGAAGGTGAAAATACATTAGTGTTCTCAGCTATTAAAGAAAGTATGCAAATCGTAAGCATCGAGCTTGTACCTGTACAAGATACTCAATCATATGAAGAATATATCGAAGCTAATAAAGCAAAAGCAAATAATGCTCCTCAAGATTATAGCTATCGTGTTGAAGCAGAAGCTTCTAAATATACATCTTCTCCAACATTAAACCCTATTACTGATAGAACAAGTTCTAATACTTATCCATTTAGTATTAAAGAAACTAAATTAAATTCTATTGGTGGTGATAGTTGGAAAGTACTTGGTGACTGGATTGTTTGGGAATTTGAAGTTCCTGAAGATGGATGGTATAACATTTCATTAAGAGCACGCCAAAACCTTGTTCGTGGTATGTACTCACATAGAAAAGTTTATATCGATAATCAAATTCCATTTGAAGAATTAAAACAAACAGTATTCCAATTCTCTTCAGATTGGCAAAACATTACATTAGGTTCTAATGACACTGGTAAACCATTTGAATTCTACTTAACAAAAGGTAAACACCAAGTTAAGATGGAAGTTACTCTTGGTGTATATGGAGAACTTGTTGAAGAATTAGAAAATATCACAGGTGATTTAAATAAATTATACTTAGATATTATCAAATATACTACTGCATCTCCTGATACAAACCGTGACTATAACTTACACAATATGGAAAGTTTTGGTGATTTAAACTTACTTAATAGACTTCAAGATGCATCTACTAGACTTCAAGTAGTTTCAAAAGAAATTGCAAGAATCTCAAGTAAGAACGCTGAAAAAGAAGACACTAAAGGTGATGGTGAGATTTACAAAGATGGTAAGAGTGATAAAACAGGGGTTATCGATACACTTGTTGAACAATTAAATTTATTCTTAGAAAATCCAAATAAACTTACTAAACAATTAAGTTCATTTAGTACTAACGTTTCAAGTTTAGGTACATTATTATCAACACTTCAAGAATTCCCATTAACAATTGACTACATTGCTGTATACGCTGCTAATGGAAATTATGAAATGCAAAAAGCTAATGAAGGTTTCTTCAAGAGCCTTTGGAATTCTATCGTTAGTTTCTTCTACTCATTCATTATTGACTATTCAGAAATTGGTTCATTAAGTGATGATAAAGTTGCTGAAGGTGTTCAAGATATTGAAATTGAAGTTTGGATGACAATGGGTCGTGACCAAGCTAACGTAATTAGAAAATTAATCGACACTAATTTCGGTCAAAAAGAATTTATGATTAACGGAAAGAAATCACATATTTCTGTTAACTTAAAATTAACTGGTGCGGATGTATTATTAAGAGCATCACTTGCTGGTGTTGGTCCTGAAGTTGCGATCAACGTAGATTCAAGCTTACCAGTTAACTACGGTCTTCGTGGAGCTGCTTTAGATTTAAAAGAAGCATTCGGTGAAGATTTTGAAAAACATATTAACGAAAACTTTAAACCAAGTTCTGTTAGACAATTCTCATTTGATGGCGGAACTTACGCATTGCCAGAAAAACAATTATATATGATGATGTTCGTAAGAACAGACATTATGGAAGAATTATATGGTGCTGATTGGGAAGACGCTGTTCCACAAACATGGGACGAAGTACTTTCAATGATGACTGACCTTCAAACAGATGCATTACAATTCTATCTACCAGTTAATGACGCTGGTGCATCTGCACTTAACCCAGCATTTGTAAGTATGTTATATCAACGTGGTGGTAGATTATATTCTACAGATGCAAAAGAAAGTGGATTATTAAGTAACGAAAAAATTGATGAAAATGGTGAAACATTAAGCGAAATTGCAATGGATACATTTGAATATTGGACAGACTTCTATACTAAATATTCATTCCCTAAATCTGCATCATTCCTTAACCGTTTCCGTTCAGGTGAAATGCCAATTGGTATTTCATACTATGAAATGTATAATACATTAGCCGTATTTGCTCCTGAAATTCGTGGTGACTGGGCATTCTATCCAGTTCCAGGTACAGTAGGAACAATTACTGATGATGAAGGTGTTGTACATGAAGTAATTAATCATACATCTGTAGCATCAGGTTCTGGTGCAATCATCACTGCTAAGAATGCTGAAAGAGATGCAGATAAAAAATATGCTGCATGGGAATTCTTAAAATGGTGGACTTCTACAGATATTCAAAGTGACTTTGGTAGAGAAATGGAAGGTATCTTAGGTATCTCTGCTCGTCATGCTACTGCCAACCACAATGCATTCCGTAAATTAGCATGGCCACAAGCTGATATGGAAATCTTATTAAAACAATGGGGTGTTGTTACTGATCGTGAAAATCAATTAACACTAACTATTGATGGTGAAGAATATTTATACGAAATTGTTGATGGAGTTAAACACTTATATGGTGTTCGTGAAATTCCACAAATTGCCGGAAGTTATATCACTGGACGTGAAATCGAAAATGCTTACCGTACTGTAATTAACAATAACGTTAATGCTAAAGAAACATTATATAAATTTGCACAAAATATTAACAATGAAATCGATCGTAAACGTGAAGAATTTGGACTTCCACTAAAAAATGATAAATAGGAAATAGGAGGGAATAATTTATGACAATACTTTTATATGTTGCGTTTTCATTAATATTTGCTCTTATTACTTATAAAATCGTTAAAACAATTCTTAAAAATCAAAAATTAAATAAGAATAGAGTAGTTCTTTCTAAAGAAGAAAAACAAAAAATTGCTATCGAAAAGAAAGAAAATCGATCTGAAGAAAAACGCTTAATGCGTGAAGCAATGGCTCAAAAGAAAGCTGAATGGAAAGCTCAAGACGCTGCTGATGATGCCGAAGCAAAGAAAAATATTATTGAAATCAAAAAGCAAATTGAAGAAGCAAAACCAATCTGGGAAGAGTATCATAAACGATACAAAGAAAACCCAGAAGACCAACAAGCTGTTGAAGAATATTTTGAATACAATAAGTTCTACAATCGCTTATTACAAAAATTACGTATTGAAAAAGAACGCGTTTCTCTAACTCGTAAAATGGAACGTTGGAGTAAGCGTGGAGGAAGATTACGTAGGGAAATTTTCATTAAGAGACAATACTACTATTTAGTAGCTCCTTATGTAATTTTATTCTTTGTATTTACAGTTTTACCTGTAGTAATCTCATTAGTTTTAAGTTTCACAAACTTTAACCTATTAGAATTCCCAGACTTCGTAGGTTGGACAAACTACATGCGTTTGTTCGTAGATGATGAAAACTTTATGACAGCTATTAAAAATACTTTAATCTTAGCTGTTGTTACAGGTCCATTAAGTTATTTAATGGCATTCGTATTTGCGTGGTTAATTAATGAACTTCGTCCTAGACTTCGTTCATTCATGACATTAATTTTCTATGCACCATCTATCTCAGGTTCTGCATACTTAGTATGGAAGTTAATCTTCTCAAGTGATAGTTATGGTTACGCAAATGCTTACTTAATTAAATTTGGTATTTTAAATGAACCAGTTCAATGGTTACAAAATGAAACATACATAATTTGGATCATTATGATCGTACAATTATGGTTAAGTTTAGGTGTAAGTTTCTTATCATTCATCGCCGGTTTACAAGGTGTTGACAAAACACTTTACGAAGCAGGTGCAATCGATGGTATTAGAAACCGTTGGCAAGAGTTATGGTTTATAACTTTACCACAAATGAAATCACAATTAATGTTCGGTGCGGTAATGCAAATTACATCAAGTTTATCTATTGCTGATGTATCAATTCAAATGGCTGGTTTCCCATCTGTTAACTATGCCGGACATACAATTATCACACACTTGATGGACTATGGTAACATCCGTATGGAAATGGGTTACGCATCAGCCATCGCAACAGTACTATTCCTAATCATGATCTTAGCGAACATGTTAGTACGTAAAATTTTAAGAAGGGTAGGTAGCTAATAATGGCAGACAAATTTGATGATGCAATTGGCGGTTCTGAAATATCCAAAGCCGAGTTAAAAAGTATTAAACGTCAACAAAAATTAGCCAAAAAATATGGTATTCGTGATGAAGCTACCATGGGCAAAGTTGAAAGATTCTTCTATTTACGTGCTAAGAAAAGAAGAATTAAGAAAAAGAAAAGAATGAGCAGAAGCTTAGGTGGAGATATCGCTTTATTCTTAATGCTATTATTCTTTGGTCTATTTAGTGCATATCCACTAGTATACTCAATCAATGCAGCATTTAAACCTTTAAATGAATTATTCATTTTCCCACCTAGATTATTCGTACAAAACCCTACAACAGATAACTTTACAGACCTTGCAATGTTGATGCAAGACTCTTGGGTTCCTTTCTCAAGATATTTCTTCAATACAATCTTCATTACATTAATGGGAACAATCGGTCACGTAATCATTGCTTCAATGGCTGCGTACCCACTTGCAAAACATAGATTCCCAGGAAGTAAAGTAATTTTCGGTTTAGTAGTTTATTCATTAATGTTTGCTGCACAAGTTACAGCAACACCTAAATACATTATCTTTAGTGTATTAGGACTTGTAGATACTCAATGGGCAATTATCATTCCAGCATTTGCTTACTCATTAGGTCTATACTTAATGAAACAGTTTATGGATGATATCCCAATGGAATTAATTGAATCAGCGAAAATCGATGGTGCAAATGAATTCCAAATTTACTGGCGTATTGTTATGCCACTAGTTAAACCAGCATGGTTAACACTTATCATTCTTTTATTCCAACAATTATGGAATAACGATGGTGGAACATTCATTTATAGTGAACAATTAAAACCATTAAGTTACTCACTACACCAAATCGTTGCCGGTGGTGTAGCAAGAACTGGTAGTGCCTCTGCCGTTATCTTAATTATGATGATTGTGCCAATTACTGTCTTTGTATTATCACAAAGTCAAATCATTGAAACAATGGAGCATTCAGGTATGAAGTAGGATGTAGAGCAAATGAAAAAGAAAATATTATTTTTAACAATTTTATTAACATTCTTACTTGTACCAACATTTGTAATCGGTGCATATTCTTACAACTACGATTTCTTTAAAAATCCAATTTACTCAAGTGAAGGTTTAACTTTTAAGGATGCAATTGACTTTGAAGAAATCTTTAAAAATGGTGATTCATTCACTGATACTGCTAATTTTATTGATGATAGAGTTGACGGTAAAAATACAAAAGAATTTATTAATTTAACTGACTTATCTGTTTGTGGAAATGAAATTTATGTTCTTGATGGTGCAAACACTGCATCAAAAGATGACGCTATTGAGTTCAATGTTTTAGCTAAAACTGAAGAAAAAATTACAGAAGGTGCTAGTGAACAAAAAGTTTCAATTTATAAACACAGTGGAATCTATGTTTTAAACCAAGATTACACAATTAAAGAAAGAATGAACATTTTCGAAATTACTGATGAAGCAGCTAAAATCTTAGCTGAATCATACTATTACGAAATGAAAGATGGAACAAAATCTTACTTATTTGATGCTGAACATCCTGAAAATGTTACTGTAGAACAAATTCAAGCAAGCACAATTTTAATTGACAAATCAAATAAAACAATTCGTGCTCCATTCTTTGCATATGACATTAATCCATCAGTTGATGGTTATGAAACATGTGTATTATTAAACTCAGCTAACGGTTTATTTGTAACTGAAGATTACATTTATGTAGCTGACTCAGGTAATGCAAGAATCTTAGGTATTCGCAAAGATAACTATGTTGTTGATAAAGTGTACACTACTCCAAATGATGAAGGTACATTCTATATGTTTAACTATGCAGAAGATACAACAACAAAAATCTTATATCAACCTGCAAAAATTGTTGTAGACGGTTCAGGTCGTTTATACACAATTGCAACAAACACTTACCAAGGTATTATTGAATATAATCAAAATGGTGAATTCAATCGTTTCTTAGGTAAAAACTTAGTATCAAAACGTTCATGGTGGTCATTCTTATTAAGTGAAGAACAATATGCAAAATTATCACTTAACTTACCATCTGAATTTACAAACTTAACACTTGACGATCGTCAATTAATTTACGCTACTGCTCAACCAGACCCATCTGCAACAACAGCAGCGGAAATGATTAAATTAATTAATACTTCTGGTAAAGACGTATTAAAACGTAACGGTTACGTTACACCTGATGGTGATATCAAATATGCATCATATGTAAAACCTGCAATTGAAGGTTCATCTAAATTTACAGCAATTGATGTAAATAAAGACCGTATCTATTCAGTAGCAGATAGAACAAGAGGACGTATTTTCACATACGATGAAGAAGGTAACTTACTTTACGTATCTGGTGAAAAAGGTGATCTTGAAAGTAACATCAAAAACCCAGTTGCTTTAAGATACTTTACAGTAACTGACTCAACTGGTAAAAATGCTTTAGAATATGTACTATTACTTGACCAAGGTGCTGGTACAATTATGATTTACGAAACAACTCAATTTGGTAAATTAGTAAATGAAGCAACAAGTTTATACTTAAACAATGATATTCACGGTGCTAAAGCTAAGTGGGAAGAAGTTTCTAAAATGAACAGTAACTACGAACTTGCTTATGTTGGTATCGGTAAAAGCTTATTAAGAAATGGCGATTACAATGAAGCTATGATAAACTTTGAATTAGGTCACAATGCTGAATACTATTCAGATGCATTCAAGCTTTATCGTAACGATTTATTAAAAGATAACTTTGGAATTCTTATGACAGGAATTGTAATTGTAACTGTTGCAGGTGTTGCACTTGTAGTTACAAATAAGATTTATCAAAGAAATCTAGCAAGATCAAAGAGGGAGGAAGCGTAAATGAAAGTATTAAATTATATTAAAAAATTATTAACTGCTTTTTATGAAAACTTCGTTAAAGTTCCTCTAAGATTATTATCACATCCAGTACTTGGATATACAGAATTTAAAGAAGATAAAAAAGGCAAATTAAGTGTTGGACTTGGAATGGTATTCATTTATGCGTTATTAACAATTATTCGTTATAACGCTGATGGTATCATTATCAATAAAAACGACCCTACAAAATTTAATAGTATTTTATTATTAGTTTATGCAGTAATGCCACTTGTAATTTTATCTGTTGCTAACTGGAGTATTTCAACTCTTATGGATGGTAAAGCAACAATGAAACAAATCTTTACAATGGGTGGTTATTCATATTTTCCATTAATTATTTTTGGAATTATTAACTTAGTATTAAGTAATGTTTTAACTGTAGATGAAGCAGACATGATTGTTTTATTCACAGTTTTAGGTTTCGCATTAACTGTTTATATGATTTTTATGGGGCTAGTAGTATTACAAGAATATGGCGTTGCAAAAGCTGTTTTAACAGTTATCTTAACAATCGTTGCAACTGCAGTAATTCTATTCATTGCACTTCTTGTCTTCGACTTATCACAACAAATATACGGTTTCTTCTACTCGTTATATAAAGAAATCGTATCGAGATTCTTATAGGAGGTAGTCGAGATGAAATTAAGATGGCCTAAATTCTTAACAGTTAAAAGAACAATTTTATTTGCATTATTATTATTTGTTTTAATTTTTGCATTAGTATATTTCCTAGGTGGTTACAAAGCTTCTGCATTAACAGATGACAGAATGCCATTTGATAGTGAAGGATTTGTATCTATTGATAAATATATTGAAGATGAAGTTAAAGTTAACGTACAAAAATTTGATGCTTTATTAAATGAACTTACTGTATCAAACTTTGATGAAAAAATTAAAGAAGTTGAAAAAGCTTGTAAAACTGCAGACTTCTTATCTAAATTAGACAGCAAAGTAGAAGAACTTTCAAAACAAGATACTTCAAGAGAATTTAATCATAAAGTTAAAACAGATGATCTAATTTCTCCTGAACAATTAGCAAAACAAACAATGGATGAATTCCGTCCTTGTATTGAAAAATTAGATAGTACAAAAACTGGTTATGTTTTAAAACTAAACTACTTTAGTACTCAATTCAAAATTATCCGTATGGAAAATGGTGTGGCAGTAAATGAATGGTACTCAAATCCACAAAATCTTGACTACGCTAATAATTTAGGATCAACACTTTCAAATCAAAATAGTCCATTGATTCTTTATTACTACACACCAAATGGTGCGAGTCTTCCTTATAGTGCTTATGAATATTCTATTAATGATAATCTAGGTGATAAGGATACTCCAAACTATGTTGATCAAACTTTTAGTTATAAATTTGATGCTACAAATGGTACTTTACAAGTTTATTATGATTTACAAACTAAAGGTGATAAATATTATAATTATCCGCAATATCTTACTGAAGATCGTTTAAATGAATTAATTCAACGTAACAAAGATTACATAAAAGCAGAACTTCCAAAGATTAAATCTTGGACTGAAAAAGAACTTCAAGATTATTTCAATTTACACTACTCAGTAAAATATATTCGTAACCAATATGGTACAGGTAAGATCGGTACAGCAAATGCTCGTGATGGATATATTGGTGTAGAAGCATACAAATACTATGTTGATAGAAATCAAAATAAAGTAGATGATGATGATTATGCAAAAACTGATTTATTCAATTTACCTGCAAAATTCAAAGCTTTATCACATCAACAAAAAATCGCATATATTGAAATTATGTTTAGATTAGAATATGAATTTATCTCAAATAACAAACATGATTTCATGAAAGCTTTATCTTTTCATAAGGATTATAAAATTATCACTAGAAGAGATACAACTACAATTCAAACAGAATATGTAAAAGACGATACTTTAAAAGATGCTGAACATCCATATGTTTTCTATAAAATTGAAAACTATAGTGGTATGAGCACAAGAACAAATCAATTATTAAAAGAAGTTATTTTAAAGAAATTACTTTATACAAAAGAAGATTTAGAAGCTGACCAATCTTTATTTAATGTTGAAGTTGTTGAAAATACTCCATCATTTAAAGTGGCTGTTCAATATACTTTAACTGAAAATGGTTTTGAAGCGAAGATTATTAATAATTCGTTATATGAATCATTATCTGAAAAATATCCTATTTACAAAATAGATATTCTTCCATACTTCTCTGCAATTGGTATGGATTATGCACCTATTGTAGTAGAAGGTGAAGGTAAACCATATTATGACCTAACTCAAATTCAAGAATCTAATGGGTACATGATTATTCCTGATGGTAGTGGTGGTATTGTTAATTTAAATAATGGTAAGTTATCTTATCAAAAACGTGTTTATTCAACAGACTTAGCGTTTATTGATGAAGTTAAAAAGACTGCATCAGAAGATGTATTATTACCAATGTACGCTTTAACATATGATTCTATAAACTTTAGTAAAGGTACAGGTAGTTTCCAAGGAAGCAGTATTATTGCAAGAGTAACTAATGGTGCTCCACAAATGTTTTTAAATGCTGGTGTAAGTAGTGGAAGTGATTCTTACAACAAAATTTACTTCTCTGCTACATACAGAGAATCACAAACAGTAACTATTGGTACAGGTTATTATGCAACACCTGTAACACAAGTTACTCCAACAAATGTAAAAACAGATTTTACTGTTGATTATTCTTTAATCAACGAACAAGGATTAACATATTCTGATATCGCAAAACGTTATCAAACTATGTTATTAGGAGACATTCTAGATAAGAATGTTACAGACAAAACAAATGAAACAGTACTTAATGCTGAATATTTAGGGTTATATGATTTTACAACTAACTTCTTAGGTATTGTTTATGATGGATATGACACATTAACTACATTCAATCAAGCTGTTACTATTACAAAACAATTAAAAGATTGGAATGCTAAAAACATTAATGTAATATATCTTGGATGGCAAGATTCTGGTTTAGTTAATGAAACATTTAATGACATGAAGTTCACTAAAGATTTAGGAACTAAAAAAGAACTTCAATCAATGTTAGATTATTTTGATCAAAATAATGTAACATTATATCCAAATGTTAGCTTCTTAGAAGTTAATAAAATTAACGAATCATTTGGTAAAATTAGATATGCTTCTCGTGACATTTCTAATGAATTTACTGAAAAATATCCTTACGATTTAGCAAGTGGTATTTTTGATAAACAACAACGTCCTATTTATACAATTTCACCAAAATTCTTCAAAGTGTTCGCAGATAATCTAGTTGAAAATTTCACTAAGAATAACCCTTCACTAGGTAATATGGCATTTGAAAAACTTGGTTCAAAAATTGTTGGTGACTACAAAAAACGTCAAGAATTCTTCAGATACAATTCTGTAGTTGAACAAATTAATATGTTTGAAAATTTAAATGCTAATAATATTAGTAATTTAACATTAACTGCTCCTTATGAATTTGCAGTTAAATACACTAATAACATTGTTGAATTACCATATTCTTCAACATTATTAGATATCTTTGATTATTCAATTCCATTCTATCAATTAGTATTCTCTGGTTACCGTGATTATAGTGGTTTAATCATTAATGCTAATGATGAAAAAGGATTAAATTATCACATCATGAAAATTTTAGAAACTGGTTCAAATATTGAATTCACATTCAGTTTTGACGATTCTAATGAATTAATTCAAACAGATTATAACTATTATTACTATACACATTATATTGATTGGCAAAGAGAAGTTCAATCTTTAACAACAGTTTTAGATACATTAGAATTACATAAATATTATTTAGCTTCTCATGAATTAGTAGGAAATAATAGCTCAGTATTTAAAGTAACTTACAAAGTAAAAGATGAATGTAAGTCACAAGTTACTGATTCTGAATTCTCTATCTATCTAAACTATTCAGATATGAATGTTAACATCAGTAACGAATTAACTTATATTGATATCGAAAACAATGATGCTCAATATAATCCATTTAAAGAACAAACAACTGGTGGAATTTTAAATCCATGGAGTTGTGCAACAGATAAGGAGGTAGCTTAAGATGGAAGAAAAAGATCTATTAGAAGAAGTTGAAGCCGCTCAATCTACTGAACAAGAATCTGTTCATAAATTAATGGATATTAACAAAGATGAGAAAGAATTAAAAGGATTCGCTAAAGTTAAAGAAAAGATTACACACGGAGTAAGAAGTTTACTAAACAAAATTTCAAGTTTCTTAAACAACAATAAAGCAGGACGTGTTATTAAAACAATCTTTAAATATATTGGTTTATTCTTTTATTATCTTGCTTATCCGTTCGTATTATTCAAACGTAAATGTTATGATAAATGGACAAGTAAAGGACAAAAATTATTTGTTTCTATACTATTCTTAACACCAGTAATTCTTGGGTTCTTAATATTCTATTTATATCCAATGATCATGTCATTAATTTACTCATTTAGTGGAGTTGTTGCTGACAATGGTGTAATAGTTCATTTTGGTAAATTTATTCACCCTGAAAATAGAAATGAACTAATTTCTGATTTCTTTGGAAACTACAAATATGCATTTACTGAATTAATGTTCCCAGCGCGTGGAGCTGACTTCGGTAGTGATGAAAAAATCAGTTTTATTCAAGCTTTAACTGAAACTGGTTTCCAAACAATCTTAGATGCTATAGTTAT
Source organism: uncultured Bacilli bacterium (assembly GCA_904502205.1). Next base: position 1,794 of record CAJGDR010000003.1, on the reverse strand, counting down.
TACAATCTTTAGTTTATTAATCGCTGTTATGTTAAATGGTAACTTCAAAGGTAGAGCAGTTGCAAGAGCAATCTTCTTCTTACCAGTTATCTTAAACTCAGAAGCTATTACAGCTGCAACTGAATCAACAGCAGCTATTGACTCTGTACTTAACTCTATAGGTCAAAATGCATTAAGTCAAATATTTGACATGAAGAAGTTCTTCACACAGATAGGTATTCCTGCAAAAATTGTAACATTCTTAAGTGGTATTACATCTACAATTTATAGTACAATTTCATATGCGGGTGTACAAATCTTAATCTTCTTAGCAGCTATTCAATCTGTACCTGGTCACTTATATGAAGCAGCAAAAATTGAAGGTGCTACTAAGTATGAATCTTTCTGGAAAATTACTTTACCAATGGTTTCTCCAATGATTTTAACAGTTGTAGTTTATACAATTGTTGACTCATTCTTAAGAAGTGATTTAAGTTTCTATTTAAAATCATTAAATGAAAACTACAAGTATGGTCTACATGCGGCTGTATCTTGGTGCTATATCTTATTATCATTATTGATTTTAGGAATTGCATTGATATTCTTGAAGAAGGTGGTGTTCTATCATGATGAACGAAAATAAAGTACCATCAAAAGCAAAGTTAAAATATGAACAAATTCTTAGGGATTTAAGAAACCCTGTTAAGAAAGCCGTAAGAACTCAAAAAGTTGCTGATAAATTATCAACACTATTTAGAATAATCATTCTTATTGGTTTATCATTTGTAATTATTTTCCCAATTTTCCAACAAATTTCTCTTGCATTTAGACATCCAGCTGATATCCAAAATAAATTAGTTATTTGGATTCCAGAAACATGGTCAATTCTTAACTTTAAAATTGCATATAAAATGCTTGATTACTTGAATTCGTTATTTAATAATATTCGTGTATCTTTAATAGTAATGTTAGGACAAGTAACATGTTCTGTACTTGCAGGTTATGCTCTTGCTAGATTGAAATTTAAAGGTAGTAACTTAATCTTCATAGTATTACTTGCTACATTTATTATTCCACCTCAAGCCGTTTCTGTATCAAGAATGTTATATTTCTCTGACTTTGATATTTTTGGTATTTTTGGATTATTTAATGGTGGTAAAGGACTTGTACTTTCTGGTTCACGTTTCATTCTTTACATTATGGCGTTTACTGGTCAAGGTATTAATAACGCAATCTTCATTTTCTTATTTAGACAATTCTTTAGAGGAGTTCCTGTTGAACTTGAAGAATCTGCGGAAATCGATGGAGCTGGTGTATTTAGAACATTCTGGAGTATTATGCTTCCGAATGCTCGTGGTGTAATGATCACAGTTATGTTATTCTCATTCGTATGGCAATGGAATGATGTATATTATACAAGTTTATTAGAACTTTCTACTGGTGATTTCCCATTACTTACAATGAAACTTTTAAATACAGCAGAAAGACTTCCAAGTTTCATGAAAACTTACAAATTAGACCAATTAGTTGACCCGGAAATCCGTGGTAACTCGATGTTTATTTCGTTGATTGCAAATACTTCAGGTTTCTTGATGATGCTTCCACTTTTAGTTGGTTATCTATTCGTACAAAAATTATTTGTTGAAGGTATTGAAAGAACTGGTATTGTTGGTTAATCAATGCTGAAACTAATCGAGGATGAATTATGAAAAGCAAAATATTGAATAGTAAAGCATATCAAGTATTTGATTATATATGTCGTTTAGTTATTCTGAATTTATTGCTGATCATAGTATCATTCTCGATTTTTCTTTT
>CAJGDR010000002.1 GCA_904502205.1 uncultured Bacilli bacterium | reverse complement strand
TATTATACAAAAAAACACAAAAAAATATTATTTTATGATATAATATAATAAAATTAATATTAGGAGTGTATTTATGAAAGAAATGAATAAACAACTAAAACTTGTTATTATTGAAAGAGATAAATCTGGAAATATTATTGGAAAAACTGAAATACCAGTAAATAATAAAGAACATACAATTGTTAATAAAATTTATAATCGACCAAATTATGATTATCGACGTACTTTTGAAATGATGATTAAAGATAATCAACGTAAAAACAATATTGTTCAAGTAAAAGGAAAAATGAACATCGATAGAAAATAATAATATATTGGAGGTATATTATGTATTTGTGTTTTGATGTAGGTAATACTACTATTGAAATTGCATTATGTGATAATCAAACGATAATAAATAAATATAGATTAGATACTAATACAACTCATACAACTTGTTATTATAAAGAATATTTCAAAAGCACTATTGGTAATGTTGAAATAGAAGGAATAATTATTTCGTCTGTTGTTCCATCAATTAATTCAAGAATTATAACTTCACTAACTGAACTATATAATGTTAAACCAATGATGGTAACAAATGATATGAATCACAATATCAACATTCAAATTGAAAATCCTGATGAACTTGGATCAGATTTGTTAATTTCAAGTGTTGCAGCTTGTAAAAGATCAAAAGGTAATAAATTAATTGTTGATTTAGGTACCGCTAATAAAATTTTAATTGTTAAAGATAATGTGTTTTTAGGTGGAGCTATTGCACCGGGATTTAAATCATCACTGAATAGTTTGTTTAATGATGCAGAAAAATTATCACTTATCCCTATTGAAACACCAAAAAGAGTCATCGGCAATTCAACAATTACTTGTATTCAAAGTGGAATAGTATATGGAACTGTTTCCATGATTGAAGGCATGATTGAACGTATGACTAAAGAAGTAGGTTCATGTAAGATCTATTTAACAGGTGGTAATGCTGAATATGTTAAAGATAGTCTAACTTGTGATTTTGAATATTGTCCTAATTTATTAATTGAAGGATTAATGGAACTTTATGCAAAAAACAAATAACATGAAAAGAATTGTCATTTTAGGTTGTGCTGGTTGTGGAAAAAGTACTTTAGCTTCTAAACTTGGAAAAAAATTAAATATTCCTGTTTTTCATTTAGATACGATATATTGGAAAGCTAATTGGCAAGAAGAAGATAAAGAAGTATTTGTAGAAAAACAAAGAAAAATGATTGAAAATCCGGCATGGATTCTTGATGGAAATTATCGTGATACACTTGAAATGCGTGTTGATCCATGTGATACGGTAATTTATTTAGATTATCCAAGAAGAGTTGCTATCTTTGGAATATTCAAAAGATATTTACAATATCGTAATAAACAAAGAGATTCGATTGCGGAAGGATGTAAAGAAAAAATCGATCGAAGTTTCTTCAAATGGGTTTGGAATTTTAAGAAAAATGCAAAACCACGTATTTTTGAAAAACTAAAAAAATACGAGAATTCTAAAAATATATTAATTTTTAAAAATCGAAAACAATTAAATAAATTTCTAAAAGAACATCAATTAAATGATTAAGCCATCAATTTTTTCCTTGGAAAAATGATGGCTTTTGTTCTATAAAAATTGTATTATAAATTGAAAAAAACAGACAAAAATAGTATAATATACTGAATGGTGAATTATATGATGAACACAAAACCGAAATATCAACAAATTTATGTTGAAATAACTAATATTTGCAATTTACGTTGTCCTTTTTGTTTGCCTACAAAAAGACCAACAAAACAAATGTCATTGACGGAAGTAAAAGAAATTGCTGAAAAAATTAAAAACTATACCCATAGTGTGTATTTGCATGTTAAAGGAGAACCTTTAATGCATCGTAACTTAAAAGAAATTATTGATATTTTTAAAAGTTACAATATTAAGGTTAAAATTACAACAAATGGTATAGGTATAAATAAACATCTTGATTATTTATTAAATAATGAAGGAATTAATAAGATAAATATATCTTTACAAAGTGTCCATAATATGAATATGGTAGATATTAGAAAATATTTTACTGAATTAAGTGAATTACTTTTTAACACTACTAAAACGCATATTTATTTAAGAAATTGGGCTTTAGATTTAGAATCTAAAAAGATATTAGAAGATGAACTAAAAAATATTTTTCCAAAAGCACAACTTAATGATGGTGAATTACTAAAAGAATTTGTTCATTACTCGATTGCAGAAAGATTCGAATGGCCTACAACAGATGCTATAGAATGTGAGCCATCTAAATGTTTAGGTGGAAAAAGTCAAATTGGTATTTTATCTGATGGAACGGTTGTTCTTTGTTGTTTGGATACTGATGGTGATACAAATTTAGGAAATATTTTTGAGTCCGATTTAGAAAGTATTATTACTTCAGATAAATATAAAGATGCTGTAAATAAAATGCCGTATTTAGAATTATGTAAAAAGTGTACATACCGACTACGTTTTAAGAAATGAGGGATTTTAAATGAAAGTCAAATTAATTACTGGCTATGAATACGAAGAACCAGTAGTTGAGATTAAATGTAAGGAAGTCACCAAAGAAGTAGAAAATGTTATAAATACAATTAATAAATTGATTATTAATATTCCTGGAAAAAAAGATGGTGAAACATTTATATTAAAACTCGATGATATTTACTATTTTGAAGCTGTAGAAAATCATGTTTATGCTTATTTAAAATCAGATGTTTATGAAGTAGATTACAAAATATCAGAATTAAATGATTTACTGATTAGAACTAATTTTATTCAAACATCTAGAACAATTATTTTAAACTTAAGTAAAATTAGTAAAATCAAATCAATGGTTAATGGACGTATTTTAGCACAACTTGTTAATGATGAAAAGATGATTATTTCAAGATTATATGCTAATGGATTTAAGAATAAGTTGAAAGGAGGTAACAATTAATGAAGAAAGCAAAGAATATTTTAATTAGTTTTCTAACAAATATGATGATTGTTTGTTTTGATGTATTATTTTCACAAATATTAATTGGCGCGTTAATATTTGGCCAAAAGTCAGTTGTTTTAACAAACTATTATATTCAAATACCAATTCTAATTTTAGTTTCAATTTTATTAACATTATTTTATCAAATTAATAAAATTACAGTTACAATTCAAATACTTGTTACTTACCTAACAATTTTAATCCTAATTTATATTTTTGGATTCTTTAATGGATGGTTTGCTTTTGATAATATTAAATTTATTGGTATTTCATTATTGTTTAATGCAATAGGATTAACAATAACAACAGTTATATTATTAATTCGTAAAAAGAGACAAACTGATATGTTAAATAAACAATTATCAAATATCAAGGAGCGTGTTCAATATGAAGAAAATTAGCTTTTTGTTATTAATGATTTGTTTGTTGTTTGTACCAGTTGTTGTTAATGCTGAAGATATCAAGCCGATTGATATTGATAATTTACAAATTGATATTACTGGTCGTTCTAAAACAACAATTGATATACAATTTACAACTTTAGAAGAATTAGGAAATTTAGAAATTTGGATTTATTCAAATTTAAATGATGGTACTGGTGAATTAGTATATTCATATAATAAATATAGTGATCCAAATTTAGTGCCTGTTCATTCTATTACTGGTCCTACGGTTAATGAACCATATTATAAATATGATTTTAAATTTAATTTAAACAGTGGTAAAATTGGTACATTTGAAATTATATTAAGATATAATATTTATAATAATCAAAAAACGGAACGTTATTCACAATCTGTATATGTAACAAGTGGTAACGCAAATTTAGATTTAGATTTATTTACATTGAAAAACGCAGTATTAATTGGAGTTATTGCTACCATCTTTGGAATATTTGGAACATTGATTTTGATAAGTTATAGTGAGAAAAATGCCCAAATAAGTGATGAAGAGGAATAAGATGCAGAAAGCTTATTTAGAAGATTATCAAAATATTAAATTAATACTTAAAAATGATATTCAATATGATTTTAATATTGTACATATTTGTGAACCAACACTTATTCAAATGGAACTAGTTTCTAAAAAACTTATTAGTTCTTGTTGGCATTTAGAATATAAGGTTTCAACAGTTTTAAAGACACATATTGATTATTATGTTTATGTTAATGATGATTTACAATTACATTTAGATTTGGGTAAAATTACAAGAACTGCATTATTTGAACAAAAGAATTATACAGAAGAAGTACTTGGTGTATTATATAATAAGGAAAGCACAGAGTTTAGATTATGGACTCCGACTGCCAAGGAAGTAATTCTAGTTCTGCCAAATTTAAAAGTAGAGTATCATCTAAATTATTATAAAGAAGGTATTTGGCGTTTTAAAGTATATGGCGATTTAGATGGTGAACCTTATTATTACATGGTTCGTATTAATCAAGAGTTTGTTAATACTTTAGATCCTTATGCAATATCTAGTTCAGCTAATTCAAAATATAATTATGTTATAGATATTAATAAAACTTACCAGCAAATTTATCCAAGACCAGCATTTAGTGGATATTTAACAGATAGTGTAATTTGTGAAATGCATTTAAAAGATTTTGGTTATATGTTACCTGGTAATAAAAGTTATTATCAAAAAGCATCACAATCATATTCGAATATTGGTTTAGACTATTTAAAACAATTAGGCATTAGCCATGTTCAAGTGTTACCACTTAATAGTTTTGCTGGTGTTGATGAACTTAATCCAGATAGTCAATATAATTGGGGTTATAATCCAGTTGAATATTTTTCAGTTACTAATTGGTATTCAACTAATCCTAACGATCCATATTGTAGTATAAATGAATTAAAAGAAATGATTGATGTTTATCATAAAAATGGTTTACTTGTTAATTTAGATGTTGTATTTAATCATGTATATGACTATAAAACATTTTCGCTTAATCAACTAGTTCCAGGATATGTATTTAGAACTAATGAAATTGATTTTATGACAAATGGTTCAGGTTGTGGAAATGATCTTTCAACTGAAAGATTAATGATACGTCGATTAATCAAAGATACACTTATTTATTATACAAAAATGTTTGGTTTTGATGGTTATCGATTTGATTTAATGGGATTAATTGATATTGAAACCATGAAACAAATTGAAAGTGAATTAAAGAATATTAATCCATGTATAGTACTTTATGGTGAAGGTTGGGAGATGGCTACTGGTCTTGAAAAAAGCAAGCTAGCCTTTAACCGAAATGAATTGCCAAATTTTGGTTACTTCAATGATCAATTTAGAAATATTGTTAAAGGTAATCCATTTAATCTAGCAAAAGGTTTAATTACAGAATCAAATATTGATTCGACTCAATTACAAAGAGTTGTTAAAGGTTTTAATAATCCATTACAATCTTTAAACTTTATTGAATGTCATGATAATTATACTGTTTACGATCAAACAACTTTAACTATTAGAAATATTAGTTTACAAAAACGTAAAGATTATTTAAAATTAGGTTTACAAATGTTATTTATTAGTCAAGGTATTCCGTTTATTCATTTAGGAATGGAATTCGGCAGAACTAAAAAAGGGTATGATAATTCATACAATTTGCCAATTGACATTAACAAAATAGATTGGGATAACATTAATGAATATCAAGATGTAATAAGTAGTTTAAAGGATATTATTACACTACGTAAAAACATTTATCTTTTTAGATTAAGAACTAATAAAGAAATTGAAAAACACATTATTATTACAGATAATAAATCAGATTATTTTGATTATGTTTTATATGACGAAGAAGTTTCGTATCGTGTAATAATTTCCAATAATTACAATACTCATAATATTAAAATAAATGGTGTATTAATATTTAATGGTAATATTGTTGAATCTAATATTGAAGAATTAGTTATTGATAAACCTGGTGTTTATATTATCAAACAAAATAAAAAGAGTTAATTTCATTTGAAATTAACTCTTTTGTTTTTTTATAATTCGCCTCGTTCATTGATAACGTCAATAATTTTTTGTGACATAATTTTATATAGTGGCAAGAATAAGGCTAAACTTGTAATTACAAGTAAGAATACTAATAAGAATATTGGTGAACGATAAGTCATCATATACATTGATAAGTGAATTATATTTTCCGTATCATAGATGGTCGAATTAAATATGTTAATTGCATAATTACCAACAAATAATGCTATAACATATGAAATTATCGAAACGATTAAAGTTTGGAAAATAAATAGTAAGGATACTCTAAATCCACTTAAACCTATCGAACGGAATGTACCAATTTCTTTCTTTTGGTCTACAATGTCAAGTGAGATAATTGTCCATAAAATACCAATTGTAAATACTGCAAATACGAATAAACCGGCTTTAGATAATAAGTTAACAAATGGTGAAATTTCGTATGAGTCAATATCAGCTCGATATGCAAATAAATCTAAAATATAACCTTCTTCATAAGCTGTAAGGAATTGATCATATGCATCATCTTCGAATTGTGATACTTCTGCAAGTAAATATGAACTATTAGAAATGTTTTGGAATAAGAATTCCATTACTTTATTCGAAACTGAAATGTAATTACTATTAAGTTGTGTTACTCCGACAATTGTAACATCAATAGTTTCAACATCACCAACGTTATTAGAAACGGATAATTTGATATTTTTGTTTAATCTAGACCAAGATCTGTTATATTCTTGGTAAGAAGTAGGTTCACGTGAAGTTAAACCAAATAAGTTAACTAATACATTATAAGGAACAACAATTTCATAATTGTCATGATTTACTGAACGTCCAATATTTCTTGAGATAAATGCACCATTTTCGTCTTTACGATCACTGATAACTGATTTTACTTCTAAATCATCAGTAACAACAATTGAATTATTAATGCTAGATGATGTTTTACTACGTAATTGAACGTTATATGTAACATCAGTTAAGTCAATCTTTTTACTAATTACATTAGATTCTTTTAAGAAATCATCGTTACATAGATAAATTGTATTCATCATTTTGTATTCATTGAAGAATGCATAGTTTAATTTTGATGTATCATCAATCATTTCTTGTTTACTAAAATGAGTGTATTTTTCAAAATTAGTATCAATGATACCAACAATTTTATAATAATCATCAGTTGCAACTTTAATGTAACGTCCTATGAAGTCACTGTATGATTTGGCTTCTTGTAAATAGTTCATACGAATAAATGATTCTGCTATAAAATCAGTAATCATAAGTTCTTTTTTACCTTCAACAGGTGTGCGACCATAAAGTAATTTATAACTATTTCTTGAATCAAATTTTGTTAAATATGAAAGTTCACCAGTAAAGAATGAATCTACTTGAGATGAATGATCAGCATAATTAACTGAAACGTTTTTATATTCATGTACAGTTAGTGAAGGGATCTTTTCTTTAATTGTTTCATATGAGTTATTTGGAAGTTGAGTTCCAATATAATCATCATAAATAGAGTTTTTAACATAATCTTCAGGTAATTCAGATTTTTCTAATAAATCAGCATATAAATAGTTGTTATCAACTGATGTGTATACGTTTTGACGAATTGGATCATCATTAAGTTCAATTGTAAAACTAAAGAAAGCTAAGCTTAATGCACAAATTAAAGTCATTAAGATAAATCTGAATTTTTTGTGGTTAATATTCTTAAATGCAAGTTTTATACTTGTTGCAATTGGTGTTGAAACTTTTGTTAATTTTAAAACACCATTTTCTTTTTTATCATCACGATTTCTAGTAGATACAACTTTTGATAAAACAAATGATTCATCAACAACTGGTGGAAGAAGAGGTTGTTTGTCATTTTCAGTGAAAGGACTTACAATGTCTTCAACCAATTGTCCATCTTCAATTTTTATAATACGATCTCCAAATCGATAAGCTGATTCTTCGTCGTGTGTTACAATTAATACTAAACGATTTTCAGAAAGTTTCTTTAATAATTCGAAAATAGTTTCACCAGTAACACTATCAAGGTTACCAGTAGGCTCATCGGCAATAATCATTTTTGGATCTTTAATTAAAGCACGTGCAACCGCAATTCTTTGTCTTTGACCACCTGAAAGTTGGTTAATTTTTCTTTTCTTTAAAGCACTTAGACCAACTTGGTCAATAATTTCTAAAGTTTTCTTTTTAATCTCTTTTTTATTGACATTTTGCATTTCAAGTGGAAGTGCAATGTTGTCATATAAGTTTAAATCTTTTAAAATATTATACTCTTGGAAAATAAATCCTAAGTAACTATTTAAATAATCATTTAAATTAGCTGTTGTAAATTTACTGAAGTCAGCTCCTTCTATAAGGATTCTTCCTTCATCTGGTTTATCAAGACCACCTAAAATATTAAGTAGAGTTGATTTACCACAACCTGATTGTCCTAAAACAAATACTAAACCAGTTTTAGGTAATTCTAAAGAAATGTTCTTTAATGCATGTACTTTTTCATCACCTGATTGATAATATTTGTTGATTCCTTCTAGTTTAACTAGATAATTTAGTTCTGGTTGTTGATTATTTGTTGAAACATTGTTGATTTCAGAAGTAACTAGTTTGTCTTCTGTTTCTGTTGGAAGACAACGATGATTTAAAGATTCATTATTTTGATTCATCTGAGGCCTCCTAAATAGTTTTGATTACATCAACAGGATTTTTTCTGCTGAGGTTATAAAGTGGAATAATTACTGAAATTGTTGGTATTAATAAGGCTAGTCCTAACATAATAATTGTTCCAACAAATGACATTTTAATAATTTCTAAGTTAACTGCACTTAGAGAAGTGAAGTGAGCGTCTAAAACAGATAGGAAAATCATTACTCCAAAGAAACTAATTACAAATGCAACTAATCCAAGAATAATAACTTGGAATAAGTAAATTAGAGAAATTTTCCAACCACTAAATCCTAAAGACATATAAATACCAATATCTCTAGTACTATTTTTAATATTAATAATTACAAAGTTAAATATTAATAATACACTAAATAAGGCAAATACAAAGAATATACCTAAGAATAATGCAATGTTGTTTTTAATAAAGTTGTCAACTAATAAAATTTTAGTAAAACATTTATTATTTATTAACATTTCGTTGTTAATAAAATCACGGAATAAATCAGCATTAGTACGTAATGCTTTATTACTCATATCAGTAAAATAAAGAGTAATAAATGATCCTTCAATAAAGTTAGAAGTTACAATGTTTTTATAAGTTTGTTTTTCACCAGCAATCATTGGTGCAGTATAAAGAATTGGTTCTTCATCTTCAATAACTGTTGTAATGATGAAAGTAAAGTTTGCTGGAACATAACTTGTTAAACATAAGAAGTTGTTTGAGAAAACATTTTTGTAAACTGGTTCATCACTTCCTTCAACATAACTTGGAATACCAAAGTATATTTTGTCGAAGTAAGCATCACAAATGTTTTTATCCTCAGTTAATTCATTTTTATCAATTTTAATATTTAAGAATTTTTCGAAGAAACCTGTAGTAACAGCAACTTGTACTGGTTCACCTTCGGCACTTGGTACAGGAGCTGCAGCTACTTTATTTGTTGGCTTAAGTTGATTGCTTACGATTTCGTTATCGTAAATTTTAATTTTTAAACCAGAATTTTTACCAGTTGAACCTACCATTGAGTAGATTGCATCTGTTTCAATATAGTTAACATTTGAATAATCAAATAACTTATCAAATTCAGTTTGGTTATTAATGATTATTGAGTTATAGAATAAAACATTATCATAAAAAGCATTTTGGCCTTTTTGATCTCCATTATTTTTAGAGAATTGTGGAAAATATTTTCGATAATCTTCATAATTAGTGTCATAAATAGTAGTAATAATAAGACTATTTTTAAAATTATCAAAAGTTAATCTTTTTCCAGCTACTTCTTCAATTGTTGTTACTTCTTCACCAAAATATCTTTGGTGAATTAGGTTTTCTGCTAAATAGTCAGTTATACCAATTTTAATCAAAGTTTTGTCTGTAACAGTACCACCAAATACATGAAGTGGCTCACCAAAAATTTTATTAATGTGATCTGATTCAGTCACTAAATGAATTCTTTGAATTTTATTCAAGTAAAAATCATTATCAACAACTGAATTGTGATCAATAGGTAAGTTTAAATCCATACCTCTAATTTTAAGGTATGTTTCAGCATTTGCAAATTGTTCTTCCAAATCTGCTAGCTGATACTCGTAGAAACCTGCGCTTTGTGTATAACCGTTCGAACTAAATTCGGAAGACAAATCAACAATATTGTTATCATATTCTTGTTGGAATTGTGCATATGTCATTGTTGTATCGGCTACATACATGTTGATTACAACCCCTGCAAATACAAGTGCTATTGCAAAAAGCAGAATCATAAATACAAAACGTCTTAAATTTTTAAATATTGATTTAATAGATAATCTTAAACTTGTTTTAATAGGGACAGATATTGGTTCTAAAGTATAAGTACTATGTTCTTCAGTAACATTGTAATTATCTTTAACAACAAATCCATCTTTTATTTCGATTGTTCGATCTGAATACTCGCGAGCTAATTGATCATTATGTGTAACAACGATTACTAAGTGATCATAAGATAATTCTTTTAACAGTGCCATAATGTTTTTACTGTTCTTACTATCAAGGTTACCAGTAGGTTCATCGGCAATAATAACTCTTGGATTTTTAATTAAACTTCTAGCGATTGCTACTCTTTGGCGTTGACCACCAGATAATTGGTTCATCATACGATTTTCTAAACCAGTTAAACCAACTTTATCAATAATTTCTTGAATTTTTTCATGTTCATCATTTAAATTTTTATGCTGTAACTCAAGGCTCAACGCAATGTTTTCATATACAGTTAAGCTTTTTAAGACATTAAATTCTTGGAAAATGAATCCAATGTAAGTATTTCGATATGTATTGTAATCTGATTTTTTGTATTCTTTTGTATTAACTCCATCGATGATAAGCTCTCCACTATCATAGGAGTCAATACCACCAATAACATTTAGTAGTGTACTTTTACCACTACCACTTTTACCTAAGATAAAGTTCATGCCTTTGTCGCCAAACATTAAATTAATATTGTTTAATGCTTGGAATTCTTGGCCTTTTGATTTGTATATTTTGTTTATATTTTTAAGTTCAATCATATGTTTTGCCTCTAGATGATAATATTATCATAAATTGCTTCAAAAATATAGTTACCATTTGCATCAACGATAGCAAATTTATCACTATAGATTCGTACAACTGTTAGTAATGTTTCAGTACCTGGTTCATAGAAATTTGAAATTATTGGTAATCTCATATCGTAAGGAGATGTGTATTGACCCATTTCAAATTGAGATAATTTGTCTGAAGCATAAACTAACTTAGTTTTTTCTAAATCATAAAATTTATTATTTGAATCTGAATATTCTGTAACTTTAAATAAAGAACAGTAACCAGCACCTTCATCGAAGTTTTTTACAACAAGATAATTATTAACAAAAGATTTTGATAAAGACTTGAAATAAAAATCTTTAAGTATTTCTGTTCCACAATCGTTGCTTTCATAAGGATTTGGTGCATATGTAGCATAGAAATCATTATAGTCGTAATATTTTCCAGTGTTATCTAGGAATCTTAGTGAATATCTAAATTTTCTTCCAACTGTAGTATAATAAACGCCATTATAACAAAGAGCATGATTGCTACTAAAATTTTCAGCAATTAAGAATTTGTCAAATCCATCTTCATCTGTAAGTAATTCACCTTTTGGATTGATGTAAGAATAGTAATAAGTATCACCTACGTATCTACCAATTCTTGCATATCCGTCGTAGAATGAATCAGCAAAATCATATTCATTTAATTCATTTGTAAAAATTAATTCATATTTTTCATTAATGTAATTATAAGATAAAACATTATTGTTGTTGTTAATTACTAATGCGTAACCTTCATTAAAGTTTTCAACAGAATCAAATAATAATGGACAAATTTCATATTTATCGTTTAAGAAAGTATATTTACAATCTTTTTCAATAATCAAATATCCATTTTTAAAACTAGAATATGATGAATAACCTTCTGGAAGTGTGTAAAGTTCATTGTTATCTTTATCGATAATAATATATTTATTATCTTTAACAACAACAGCACGACCTTCAGAATAAGGGTAAGCTCGATCATATTGAGGTTTGATTGCGACATTACCTGAATTATCAATATAACCGTATTTTAAAGTTTTGTTTTTGTAATTTCCTACAACCATATATTCTCCAAACGTATCAGAAATATAGTCGTATTCACTTAAATCAAAAAGATCATTGTTTTTGTTTAATAAATAGGGAGTATTTCCTTTGTATACAATAGCAAAACCATTATTGAATTCATTTTCAGCTTTACAACCGCAGACTAAGAAAATTAATAAAAATATAACTAATAATTTTTTAGACATAATTCACCTCATTATACAATATATTATAACAAAAAGATCGAGTTTTTGCAATGACTTTTGCAATAAATTAGTTTAGGAGGAAAAATGGAGTCAATTATTTTAGCTGGTGGTAGAGGAAGTAGGATGAAAGAAGTAGTTCCTAAGGTTCTTGTTGATGTCGAAGGAGAACCGATGCTTCAAAGAATTGTTTCGGCTTGTCGAAATAAATATATTGATCAAACAATTGTTGTTGTTGGTTCGAATGGTGGATTAGTCCAAAATGTTTTAAAAAATGAGGTTAAATACGCTTATCAAATGGTTCCACTAGGAACGCTTGATGCATTTGTTCAAGGATTGCCGCTAGTTTCATCTAGTGATGTTTTAGTTTTACCGGGTGATATTCCGTGTATTAATAAAGAAGTAATCGAAGATATAATCGAATATTACAAACAAAATCATTGTCGTAATTTAGTTATTGGTATGCGTGTGTCAAACCCGGTAAATTATGGGCGAATGGTAAAAAGCGAACGTGGGAAAACAAAAATTATTGAAGAGAAAAATGCAACCCAAGAACAATTAAACAATATGATAATAAATACGGGAATTTATATTTTACGAGTTGAGGATGTTTATCCTTATTTATCAATTTCTAATAAAGATTCTATAACGAACGAATATTATTTAACAGATTATATAAACTATCTTGCTGAAAATAATAAGCTTTCAACATTAATTTACCCAGAAACTTATGTACTAAAAGGGGCTAATGATATGGTAACTTTAAGAAATATTTTGAAACAGAAAAACAAATTAAATTAATTATGAAATCGTTTACAAAAATATTATTTAAATGATTCACAAATTGAATTCAATATAGTATAATGATTATGTTAAGATTAGTGCTCACAGGAGGTTTATATGAAAGAATACTTAGCTAATCAAATTAGAAACGTAGCCATTCTTGGTCACATGGGATGTGGTAAAACTACACTTTGTGAATCAGCTTTATTTTTAGGAAAAGCTATTTCAAAAAAAGGAGAAGTAGAAAAGAAAAACACTGTTTCAGACTACATGGTTGAAGAACAATCTAGACAAACTTCACTTTCTACTTCATTAATTCCAGTAGAATGGAAAGGATGCAAAATCAATTTCTTAGATACTCCAGGTTCAGAAGAATTTGCAGGTGAAATCGAACAAGTGCTTTCTGTTGTTAAAGGTGCTGTAATTTGTATCGATGCTACTAAAGGTATCGAAGTAGGTACTCAACGTTACTGGCAACAACTAAGAGATAACAATATACCAACAATTATCTTTATTAACAAAATGAATAAAGAAAATGTTAAATTTGAAAAAGTTATGAATGATGTAATTGATTTCTGTGGTCCAAAAGCAATTCCAATTTGTTGGCCTGTAGGAAAAGAAAATGATTTCCAAGGTTTCATTAACTGTGTATTACAAAAAGCATGGATTCATGGACAAGTAGCTGAAATTCCAGCTGAATTAAAAGATAAAGAAGAAGATTTACATTATCAATTATCTGAAAAAGTTGCTGAAACTTCTGAAGGTTTAATGGAAAAATTCTTTGGTGGTGAGCCACTAACTGAAGGTGAATTTAATACAGGTCTTCGTTCTTCATTATTAGGATGTGACTTATATCCAATTGTTGTAGGTAATACACTTGATAATACTGGTGTTGAAGCTTTATTAGATATGGTTGTTGAATATTTACCAAATCCAACTGATTTAAGATCTATTAAAGGAACAAATCCGAAAACTGGTGAACAACTTGTTCGTCACTCACGTGATAATGAACCATTCTCTGCATATGTATTTAAAACAGTTGTTGACCCATTCTTAGGAACTGTAAGTTATTTCAAAGTTTACTCAGGTTCAACTCTTGGTATGAATGAAGTATTAGTTCCAAACACTGATCAAACTGCTAAACTTGCAAGTATTAGTACAATTATGGGTAAAAATATTATTCCTGTTGACGTATTACATGCTGGTGATATCGGTGTTGTTTCAAAAGTTGCTGAATTAGAAACAGGATTTACTATTTGTGATAAAAAATCTCCAATTCTATATGAACCAGTTGCAGCTCCTACACCTGTTATGTATGTAGCGATTAAAGCTAAAACTAAGAACGATGAAGATAAGATGAGTAATGCATTACAAAAATTAAATCTTGAAGATCCAACATTCGAAATTAGACGTAATCCAGAAACTCAACAATTATTATTAGGTGGTGCTGGTACTACTCATATCGGTTACATCATTGAAAAAATGAAAAACATGTTTAAAGTTGAAGTTGATTTAGAAGATCCAAAAATTGTTTATCGTGAAACAATTAGAAAAGTTGGTTCAGCTCAAGGTCGTCATAAAAAACAATCTGGTGGTGCTGGTCAATTTGGTGATGTATGGATTCGTTTCGAACCATGTGATGTACCATTTGAATTCGCATCAGAAGTTGTTGGTGGTGCCGTTCCTAAAAACTACTTCCCAGCTGTTGAAAAAGGTCTACAAGATTGCTTAGAACATGGTCCACTTGCTGGATTCCCTGTAATTGGTGTTCGTGCTGTTCTTTATGATGGATCTTACCACCCAGTAGATTCAAACGAAATTTCATTTAAAATTGCTGCTGCTTTAGCATTTAAAGAAGCAAGTAAAATTATTAAACCAACAATTCTAGAACCTATTATGGAAGTTAAGGTTGTTGTAGATAATGATTATGTTGGTGACGTAATGGGTGATATGAATAAACGTCGTGGACAAGTATTAGGTATTGACCCACTTCCAAATGGAAAACAACAAATTACAGCTACTGTACCAGAAGCTGAAATCATTAAATATGCTACTGACTTAAAAGCTATGACACAAGCTAGTGGATACTTCAGCCGTCAATTTGTACGTTATGATGATGTTCCAGAACATTTAGTTGCGAAAATTGTTGCTGAATATAAAAAAGAAAATTAATAATTAAACCAGGACATTGTCCTGGTTTTTCTCTATAAAAAAAGCTATAATCAAAGAAATGATTATAACTTATTTATTTAAATAATATATTAATAGTGTGTAACCTACAATACTTAAAATATTAGTTATTGTAAAATACCAATGCTTTGTTTTGTGATGTTTAAAAATCATAGCTAGATATCCGCCTAACCCACCACCAATTAAGGATAATGTTAATAAACACTTTTCGCTAATTCGTCTAGCATTACGTGTTTTACTCTGACGTTTGTCATATGAATATAAAAAATATGTGATTAAATTAATAATCATAAGATAAATATAAAAGTATTTAAGCATTATTCTTACCTCTTAAGAAAACATTATTAATTGCAGTTATATAGTCAACAGGCAACAAATATCCAAGTTTAATACTTTCAGCATTTTCTTTAAAAAATTCATATGGAATACTTTTTCGACCACCGTTTAATGAATCTTGATAAAGCTCTAAAAGAATTGAAGATTTTAGTAAAAAGATTTCTTTAAAATCATTAAACATAATTAATAAGAAAGCAATTCCACCATGTTCTTGGACTCTTTGTAAATGTTCTAATTGATGTTGATAAATTGATTTAAAAGGAAATGATGTTCCTTTACAAGATTTTGCTTCAAAGTCAATGTAGTATCCTTTATAAATTCCATTATAGTCTGTAGTTGAAGGGATTTTATAAAAAGCCTCAGTAATCTTTGCTTTATTACGACTAGGATAATCAACTTTTGTAATTTGAATTGGAGTAGGTTTTTTATAGACAACAGCTATATTATTATTCAAATAGTATTCATTTGATTTATTAATTAATTCTTCAAAATTAACACCAAGACGAGCATTGTTCATCTTTTTTTCTTTTTTTGTATTAATTATTAATTTACTTCGTTGTCCATTAGGATAATTCATAATATTCACTCCTTAAATATTATACCACATCACATAAATAATTGCATTGTTTTAATTATTAAAAATAATAGAGTATATAATTTATAATAAGTTGACTAAAATAACAAAAAATGATATAATAAATAGGTAAGAAAATTATTGACTTTTAAAAAACTGTTAAGTTTAATGATATATTTCAAGTTATTATAATTTAAATTACATCTAATTAATAAAAGGAGGCAAAAAGATGGGAACATGGGGTATTGTCTTTTTAGTTCTTTTTATTATTGCTATAATTAGTGGCGTAGCACTTGCATATTTTGCATTTAATAAAGGTAAAGCAATTGTAGAAAAGAAATTTGCTGATGCTGGTAAAACAGCTGAAGGAATTGTTGCTGATGCAAAAAAAGAAGGCGAAAGACGTCAAAAAGAATTAGTTTCTGAAGCAAAAAAAGAAATCGGTGCTTTAAAACAAGAACACGAAAAAGAAGTTCGTGATCGTAAACAAGAAATTGCTGATTTAGAAAAGAAAATTGATCAAAGAGAAGATCGTTTAGATGCTCGTTCTTTAAGTTTAGATAAACGTGAAGATTCTTTAACAGTTAAAGAAAACAAAATCGAAGAACAAAGAGTTGCATTAGAAACTAGAAGCAATAAAATTGAAGAATTAATTGACGAACAAGAAAAGAAATTGTATGAAATTTCAGGTTTAACTTCTACAGAAGCGAAAGATATCGTAATGAAGAAGACTGAAGAAGAAATGGCAATGGAAATTGCTGTTTACATCAAGGAAGAAGAAGAAAAAGCTAAATGGGAATCAACTCGTAAAGCTCAATCTATTCTTGCTAATGCTATTCAACAATATGCAAATGAAATTATTCAAGAAAAAACTGTTTCTGTAGTTTCATTACCTAATGATGAAATGAAAGGTCGTATTATTGGTCGCGAAGGTCGTAATATTCGTTCAATCGAAGCAGTTACAGGTGTTGATTTAATTATTGATGATACACCAGATTCAGTTGTTATTTCTTGTTTTGATCCAATCAGAAGAGAAATTGCAAGAAGAACATTAGAAATCTTAGTAAGTGATGGTCGTATTCAACCACCACGTATTGAAGAAGTATTTAACAAATGTCAAAAAGAATTAGAGAATGAAATTCGTGAAGAAGGGGAAAAAGCAGTATTTGAAACTGGTGTTGGAAAAATCCACCCTGAACTTGTTAAACAAATCGGTAGATTACACTTTAGAACAAGTTATGGTCAAAATGCTTTAAGCCACTCAAAAGAAGTTGCATTCTTAGCAGGTAAACTTGCTGCTGAAATTGGTGAAGATGAAACATTAGCACGTCGTGCTGGTTTACTTCATGACATTGGTAAAGCAAGTGACCACGAAGTTGAAGGAAGCCACGTTGAAATCGGTGTTGAAGTAGCTACAAAATTTAGAGAAAATCCAACTGTAATTGATGCTATCTCATCTCACCATGGTGATACTGAAGCTACAACAATTATTGCACACTTAGTTGCAGCAGCCGATACTTTATCAGCAGCTCGTCCAGGTGCAAGAAGTGAATCATTAGACAATTACATTAAGAGATTACAAGCTCTTGAAGAATTATCAAATGAATTTAAAGGTGTTGAAAAAACATACGCTCTTCAAGCTGGTCGTGAAGTTCGTGTATTAGTAAAACCAAATGAAATTACTGATGCTGAAACTGCGAAACTTGCAAGAGATATTAAGAAAAAGATTGAAACTACAATGAATTATCCAGGTACTATTAAAGTAACTGTAATTCGTGAAGTTCGAGTTCAAGAAGTGGCTCGTTAGAAAGGTATTTCATGCGATTGTTATTAATTGGTGATATTTTCGGTTTACCTGGTAGACAAATATTAGAAGAAAATTTACCAAAAATAAAAAAAGAATATGGAATTAATTTTGTTATAGCAAATGGAGAAAACATTGCTCATGGTAAAGGTATTAATGAAAAATATTATAAGTTTTTATTAAATCAAAATATTGATGTTGTAACGCTTGGTAATCATGCTTTTAGAAACAAAAATATTTTCCAATTTATTGATGATGCAAAAAAATTAGTTCGTCCAATAAACTTCCCAGAACCAATGCCTGGGAATGATTATGTAACAGTTAACTACAATGGTATTTCAATTACAGTATTTCAAGTTTTAGGGACTGTATTTATGAATGAAGGGAATCAAAATCCTTTTCATAAAACTGAAGAAATTTTGAGCAAAGTAAAAAGTGATATTTTTGTATGTGACTTTCATGGTGAAACAACTAGTGAAAAACAAGCATTTGGCTTATATTTTGATGGTAGAATACATATAATGTATGGAACTCATACACATGTACAAACCAACGATGCTCATGTTTTACCAAAAGGAAGTTTCTATGTTACAGATGCTGGTATGACTGGTCCATTAGATGGAGTAATTGGTGTTGAAGAACAACCTGTAATTCACCAATATTTAACTGGTGAACATATCAGACACATTCCAAAATTAACTGGACGTAAACAACTAAATGCTATAATGGTAGAAATTAATGAAAAAACGCATAAAGTGACAAAATATTCCACTATTAATATAGTACAATAACTTTGGATAATCATCTTCCAAGATTATCTAGAAGTAGGAGGATATATAAATAATGGAAGTATTAAAAGTTTCATCAAAATCAAAACCAAATTCTGTTGCAGGTGCATTAGCAAACGCTTTTAGAGAAAAGTCAACAGTCGAAATTCAAGCTATTGGAGCTGGATCATTAAATCAAGCAATTAAAGCAATCGCAATTGCAAGAGGATATGTTGCTCCAACAGGAAAAGACCTAGTATGCGTCCCTGCCTTTTCAGATATTGTTATTGAAGGTGAAGAAAGAACAGCGATTAAATTAATCGTAGAAACACGCAAATAATAAATTATAGTTGGTTTACTCAGTTGATGAGTTTACCAACTATTTTTTATCAAAGGAGAGTATATGCTACCTACAATATTTACAGAACGATTAATACTAAGAAACATCTCATTGGCAGATGCAAAAGATATGTTTGAATATGCACAAACTTCATATGTTGGTCCTGTAGCTGGATGGCATCCTCATAAAACATTAGCAGAAACTAAAGCTATAATTAATATGTTTTTGGGATATCAAGCTAAAGGTGCATTAGGCGTTTATGCAATTGTTTTGAAAAATGAAAATAAGATGATAGGTACAATTGAATTATTTAATTATGTACGTGATTTTAAAGCAGAAATGGGTTACGCATTAAATCCATCTTATTGGGGTAATGGATTCGTTCCTGAAGCTGCTGAGGCTATACTAGCTTGGGGATTTGATGATTTAAATTTAAAACGGATTGAAATAAATCTTTTTACTGATAATCATCAATCAGAAAGGGTATGTCAAAAATTAGGTATGACATACGAAGGGTTAATTCGTAATGGTTATTTAAGATATGATGGATTAATTTTTGATGAAAAAAAGTATAGCATAACGGATAAAGAATATTATAAAACTAGATATTAATTATACGCAAATATTTAGAAAAACAAAGTAGAATGTGATATAATAGAATTATGAAGAAAGAATATGGAATAAACAACAAACCAAACTTGAACCTAGCAAGAAAAAGACTAGGTAAAGAAACTAAAGTAATTGAATTTGAAATAGCTCAAAAATACAAAGATCTTGGTGTTGGTAAGACTTATATGATTAAAACATATGGTTGCCAAGGTAACTTGTCAGACAGTGGTAAAATGGCAGGTATATTAGAAGCCTTAGGATTTAAACGTGTTGAAGAAGAAATTCAAGCTGACTTTATTTTATTTAACACTTGTGCTATTCGTGAAAATGCTGAAAATCGTATTTTCGGAGAACTTGGAAGAATTAAAAAAATAAAAAAACAACATCCTGAATTAATTATTGGTATTTGTGGATGTATGATGCAAGAAGAAGCAACAATTGAAAAGATTCAAAAGAAATGTCCTCATGTTGATGTAATTTTTGGAACACACAATATTGTTAAATTACCTGAATATTTATATATTGCGTTAAACAACCAAAAAGCTTTAGAAGTTATGTCAGTTGAAGGCGATATTTATGAAAACATTCCTAATGTACGTGATCATCCATATAAAGCTTGGGTAGATATCATGTATGGTTGTGATGAATTCTGTACTTATTGTATCGTTCCATACACTCGTGGTAAAGAAAGATCAAGAAGACCGGAAGACATTATTAAAGAAGTTAAATCACTTGCTGATCTTGGATATCAAGAAGTAACATTACTAGGACAAAACGTAGATGCGTATGGTAATGACTTAGATATTAATTATAAATTCTCTGATTTACTTGTTGATTTAAATAAAATAAATATTCCAAGAATTCGTTTTACAACAAGTCACCCACGTGATTTTGATGACAAAACGATTGCTGCTATGGCTCTAGGTGGAAACATAATGCCACATTTACATTTACCAGTTCAATCAGGTAACGATGAAGTTCTAAAAAGAATGAACCGTAAATATACTAGTGGCGAATATATTGATAAAATGAATAAATTAAAAGAACAAGTTCCAGGAATTAGTATTACAACTGATATTATTGTTGCGTTCCCAGGAGAAACTGAAGAACAATTCAACGATACTTTAAAACTTGTTGAAGCTATTGAATTTGAAGGTGCATTTACATTTATTTATTCACCAAGAATTGGTACACCTGCTGCTAAATATCCAAATCCTTTAACGGAAGATGAGAAAAAACAAAGATTATTGACTTTAAATAAAAAGATTAATGAGTATACATTAAAAGGTAATAAACGATTTGAAGGTGAAGTTGTAGAAGTATTAGTTGACGGATTTAGTAAAACAGATCCTGAAATGTTAACTGGTTATACACAACACAACAAATTAATTAACTTCAAAGGTAATGAAGAATTAATTGGTACGATTGTTAAAGTAAAAGTAAAGAAATCATTTACTTGGCACTTATTAGGAGAATTAGTATAAAAGCGCATTATAGCGCTTTTATTTTTTTTGTGTCAAAACAAATCCCTTATGAATATATTGTATTGAGGAGGGATAACCATGAGCGAAATTCGCGAAATTGTAACTAAGGCTGTTATCGCAAAAGGTAGAAAATGTTTTAGAATTAATCAAACAATTCCAGTTAGTGATGATGCTGGTAATGTTTTAGGTTGTTGGGTAATCAATCATACAACTAATAGTACATTAGGACTTAATTCGGCTGAAGTATGTGGATCATTTGATGTAAATGTTTGGTATGCTAATCTTGATAATACAGCAACAGGAATAGCTGAAGCTGCGATAAATTATAAAGAAAACATTAAAATTAGAGAAATCTCATGTGATAATGTTTCTAGAAATTCAGAAGTTCAAGTTAAAGTATTACAAAATCCGACTTGTACTAATGCATGCATAACAGATAAAGGTATAGAATTAGAAATTGTTTTTGAATTATTGGTTGAAGTTATTGGTGAAACTAAGATAATGGTAACGGTATTTACTTGTCAAGAGACATTTGATCCAGTCGATGATTTTGAAAATGAAATTAATGAAGATTTCTTACAGGATGTGTAAATATAATAAATGAATATTCATGTTATACGACCGGGAGAAACAATTGAGAAAATTGCTAAAATGTATAATTTATCAATAAATGAATTAAAAAGCATCAATCCCCATTTCCGCTCATGGGAACATCTTGCTCCAGGAGCGAAACTTAGAATACCTGAGATTCCAGAGTATATAAAAGATGAACTTGATGAAATTGATCCTTTTATTGAAGATTATTATCCTAAAATAAATATTGATGAAATTATTTTGAATAAAGATAAAATTGAGATTGAAGAAGAAAAGCCAATAATTGAAGAAAAAACCGTAACTGAAGAAAAAGTAAAAAAGTATGTTAATAAACCAAATAATTATTATTACAATCCATATTATGGATTTTATAATTATTACCCATTCAGAAGAAGAAAATAGACGAGTCATAAATGACTCGTTTTCTTTTTAAGGGTTTGGTTTACAACTCATAATAAAAATGGTATAATATATAAAATGAGGTAGTGTTATGAGAAAATTGCTTTTAAAATTATTTATAAAAAATTATCAAGATACTTCTAATCCAAATGTTCGAACTAAATATGGGATATTATCTGGTATTGTAGGTATCATTGTAAATATTATTCTTTGTACAATTAAAATAGTAGCAGGAATAATTAGTGGTAGTGTTTCGATTTTAGCTGATGGTATTAACAATTTGTCTGATGCTGGTACATCTGTTGTAACAATGATTGGATTTAAGTTATCGTCTGCACCTGCTGATGAGAAACATCCTTTTGGTCATGAAAGAATAGAATATATTAGTGCAATGATTGTTTCAATTATTATCATCATCATTGGTTTTTCTTTATTTAAAACTTCAATTGAAAAGATAATTTCACCTACAGATGTAGAAATCAATTATTACTTATTTATTATTTTAGGTATTGGTATTTTATTTAAGTTATGGCAAGGCATTTTTAATCGTGGTCTTGGAAAGATGATTAATTCGACAGCTTTAATGGCAACATCACAAGATAGTATAAATGATGTAATTTCAACTAGTGCAGTTGTATTAGGGATGGTTATTTCATTGCTATTTGATGTTAATGTTGATGGCTATGTTGGATTATTAGTATCTTTATTTATTTTCAAATCTGGTTATGATTTAGTTAAAGATGCAGCTGCACCCCTAATTGGTGTTAATCCAACTGAAGAAGAAATTGAAGAAGTTACTAATAAAGTATTATCATACGAAGGTGTATTAGGAATTCATGATTTAGTGTTTCATTCATATGGTCCAAGTAAAAAATTCATAACAGTTCATGCAGAAGTCGATGCAAATTCAGATTTTATGACATGTCATGATGTAATGGATAATATTGAAAAAGATTTCAAAAATGAACTTAATATTGATTTGGTAATCCATATGGATCCAATTGATATTAATAATCCAGAAACTATTAAATTACGTACAATGGTACATGAAATTATTACTGGATATGATGAAAAATTTACTATGCACGATTTTAGAGTTGTTCATGGTCATACTCATACAAATTTATTGTTTGATTTAGTTATACCTTATAAATATCCAGTTACAATTCAACAATTAAAAAAAGAAATAACAGAATTAATTAAAATACAAAATTCAAAATTAGAGGTAATTATTACTGTTGACCAAATGTATGACCGTAATAATTAGATTAAAGAAAGGAGTTACATATGGAAAAACGAATATCTAAAAAAGGGTATCGATACCTAGGGAAAATGTTACTTAAATACTTACCTTTGATAATAATTATAATGTTTTTATCAGGATTAGATTCATTTGCGTATACATATGTTCCTTTATTTATTCAGTTTATCTTTTCTGTTTTATCTGACCCAATTCCATCTTCTAATTTACCAACTTGGTTAACAGATGTTTTCTTAAAAGGAGATACAACTGTTAAAATAGTTGTTTATGCGGCTGTTGGACTGGCGTTATATCAATTATTACGAGGTATATTGAAATTTATTGCTGGTGTTTATCGTCAAACTATCGGACAAACAATTTCAAGAGATATCCGTAAATCATTATATGAACATATTCAAACATTACCATATAGTTATCACAACAATTCTGATATTGGTGATTTAATTCAAAGATGTACATCTGATATTGATATTATTCAAAACTTTTTATGTCAACAATTACCAGAAATAATTTCTGTATTTGCAATTTTATTTTCATCATTATATCAAATGTCAAGAATCAATGGTAAGTTGACATTAGTATCAACAATAATTATACCGGTAGCTTTTGCAAGTTCATTCATATATTGTCGTTATGTTGAAAAGAAATATGAAAAAATTGAGGAATCTGAATCTGATTTAATGACAATAATGCAAGAAAACATTGGGAATGTACGTGTTGTTAAAGCATTCGCTAATGAGCATTATGAATTAAAGCGATTTGAAAAACAAAATCGCGACTATGCAACAAAAAACTTAAAACTACAAAAGACATCAGCATTATTCTGGGGTATTGGTGATGCAACAACAATGGCTCAATTAATGTTAACAATGTTAGTTTCAATTAATTTAGTTAGAAGTGGTGATACTTCAATGAGCATTGCGAATATCACTGCTATTATTACATTAGTAGGATCATATATTTGGCCAGTTCGTGGACTTGGAAGAATGATTGCCGACATGGGTAAATGTTCTGTATCTGGTGGTAGAATTAAAGAAATCTTAGATATTGAATCTGAATTTAATACTGATGGGACTCTAGAACCAGTTATAAAAGGTGGAATAACTTTTGAAAATGTTAGTTTTAAATTTGATGATGCAAATAACATTTTATTAAAAGACTTAAACCTAAAAGTTCAACCTGGTGAAACAATTGCTATTGTTGGAAAAACAGGTAGTGGAAAAAGTACAATTGCTAAAATATTAACACGTTTAGTAGATTATCAAGAAGGACAAATTTATATTGATGATGTTCCAATTCGAGATATTAGAAAACAATATTTACGCTCACAAATAGGTCTTATTTTACAAGATACGTTCTTATATTCTCGAAGCGTATTTGATAATATTGCTATTACTAAAATTGATGCGTCATTAGAAGAAGTAACTAGTGCAGCTAAAACATCGGCTGTTCATCAAGATATAATAAACTTTGAAAAAGGTTATGACACAATTGTAGGTGAAAAAGGTGCTACTCTTTCTGGTGGACAAAAACAAAGAGTTGCGATTGCACGAATGTTATTGATTAATAAACCGATAGTTATTTTTGATGATTCATTAAGTGCTGTAGATACAGAAACTGATCGTTTGATTAGAAATGCTTTAAAAGATTCTAATCTTAAGTCAACAGTAATTATTATTACACATAGAATTACAACGGCTAAACAAGCCGACCGAATCGTAGTATTAGATAACGAAACAATTAGTGATGTTGGAACTCACGAAGAACTCGCTAATCGTCCTGGATTATATAATAAAATGTGGGAAATTCAAAAGAAATTAGAAGAAGAGTTTAAAAAAGTTTTATGCGAGGAGGTGACATCAAATGAATAACAATTTCGAAGAAAAAGATTTTGAGAAATTTAAGTTTAATACTTGGAAAAGAATTATTTCTATAGTTATAAAAAACAAAGGCGCTTTAATTGCGATGATTATATTTGTTTTGATGTCAACAGTAGTAGATATTTGTTATCCTTTATTAAATCGATATGTTTTACAAACATATTTTGAAGGTGTACCATCACAAAACAATCAAACATTTGTTTGGGTTGTTATTGGATACATTAGTATTGTAATATCAATGGGTGTTAGTGTTTGGGGATTTATATATTTTTCAACTAAAGTTGAAGAATCGACAACTTATGAAATAAGAATGCTAGCTTTCGACAAAATTCAAAAGTTATCATTTTCATATTTTGATACTACACCATCTGGTTGGTTAATGGCTAGAATGACAAGCGATGCAAGAAAATTATCTTCGATTATTTCATGGAGTATAGTTGACTTGTTATGGGGTTTAATGTCAATGGTTGGTATCTTAATTATTAGCTTTATTATTGACTTTAGACTCGCTTTAATATTAGTAGTTTTAATTCCGATATTCTTTGCTATTTCAATTTATTGTAAAAAGAAAATCTTAAAAGAATATCGTGAAGTAAGAAAAATAAATTCATCGATAACTGCATCTTATAATGAAAGTTTTATGGGTGCAAATACGACTAAAACTTTGGTTTTAGAAGATAATAATAATGTAAGTTTTAATAATATAATTAACAAAATGCGTAAACGTTCTATAAGAGCAAGTATATTCTCAAGTATTTATTGGCCTACTATTTTATTCTTAGGATACGTTGGTATTTCAGTTGTACTTGGAATTGGAGCAAATCTTGTTGAAGGTGGTAAGTGGCTTGGAACAAGTATTACTGTTGCGACATTGTATTTGTTTGTAGATTATTCAATAAAGTTTTTTGATCCAGTGATGATGATTGCAAGAGTATTAACTGACTTACAACAAGCTCAAGCATCTGCTGAAAGAGTATTACAACTAATTGATGAAAAACCAGATATTGAAGATAGTCCTGATGTTGTTGAAAAATATGGCGACATTTATAATTTCAACAAAGATAATTGGGAGAAAATAAATGGTGATATAGAGTTTAAAAATGTAACATTTAGATATAAAAATACCGATGTTAATGTTTTAAATGATTTTAATTTAGATATTAAATCTGGTCAAATGATTGCTTTTGTTGGTGAAACTGGTAGTGGAAAAAGTACAATTGTGAATTTAATTTGTCGTTTCTACGAACCAACAGAAGGTGATATCTTAATTGATGGTAAATCTTATAAAGAAAGATCGATGTCATGGTTACATTCTAATTTAGGTTATGTATTACAAACACCACAATTATTCTCTGGAACTATCAAAGATAATATTAGATATGGTAAATTGGATGCAACAGATGAAGAAATTATCAATGCTGCTAAACTTGCAAATGCTCATGATTTTATTTCTAAATTAGAAAATGGTTATGATACATTTGTTGGTGAAAGTGGAAACAAACTATCACTTGGTGAGAAACAATTGATATCTTTCGCTAGAGCCGTTGTTGCTAATCCATCAATTATCGTGCTAGATGAAGCTACATCATCAATTGATACTGAAAATGAAAAAGCTATTTTAGAAGCTATGCAAACAGTTCTTAAAAACAGAACGAGTTTAGTTATTGCACACCGTTTATCTACAGTTGTCGATGCAGATAAAATTATTGTTTTAAGACAAGGTAAAATTTTAGAAGTCGGAACACATAAAGAATTGCTGTCTAAGAAAGGTTATTACTTCAATTTATACAAAAATCAGTTCATGCAAGAATTAGAAAATCAAATGATTAATAATTTATAAAATGATATATTTGACAAAACAAAAAAATTTGGTATAATATGTATAGATTAATTTAGGAAGGTACTTTATGGACAAAAATGAAGCTTTAAAAATTTGGGAACATGAATATGGTGATCACGAATATGCCCATGATGTAATCGGTAGAAAAATCAAAAGATCTGATTATATGGTTGATAATCAAGTTGGATGGGTAGTAACTTATATGCGCCCTTTAAATCAAGGTGGTACAAAAGATGAAGGTAATACAATAATTTTACATCATCACACTGCCTTTGAAAAAGGTGATAGATACCCTGAATTCTTTGTAGATTCAATTAAATACATTGTCAAATATGAAGAAGATGGTGATTTTTACTATATTGAATCATCAGAGGAAAGAGATGACAATCTGTAATGAGAATTATTGCTGGTAAAAATCGAGGTAGAAAATTAGTAACACTTGAAGGACTTGCTACTAGACCTACTTTAGATGGTACAAAAGAAGCGATCTTTAGTAGTTTAGGTGGAATGCTTCCAGATTATACAATATTAGATGTATTTGGTGGAAGTGGTGCATTATCTTTAGAGTCAATTAGCCGTGGTGCTAAAAAAGCTTATATTCTTGATAACAATTTAGATGCGATCGAAATTATTAAGAAAAATGCACAAGCTTTAAATTCAATGAAAGAATTAACTATTTTATATGGTGACTATAAACAAATTATTGGTCGTTTTAAAAATAGTAAAATGTTTGATATCGTATTCTTAGATCCACCATTTAGATTAAAAGTAATAGATGAATTAGTAGAATACATTATTGAAAATGATCTTTTAGCTGATGATGGGTATATTGTTTGTGAATATCCAAAAGAAGATGTTGTAAGAAAAGATTATGATGGTTTTAACGTTAAGTTGTGTAGAAGATATTCAAGTAGTGAAGTATTAATACTTGAAAAGGAGTAAATATGAGAATAGGTGTTTATCCTGGGACATTTGATCCTATCACTAATGGCCATTTAGATATTATAAAAAGAGCATCAGTATTATTTGATAAGCTATATGTTGTTATTCCAAGTAACATTAATAAAAAAACTCTTTTCTCAGTAGAAGAAAGAGTTAATTTAGTTAAACAAGTGGTTAAAGATATTCCAAATGTTGTTGTAGACACAACAGAATTATTAACCGTTGATTATGCTAAAACTGTTGGAGCAACAACACTTTTAAGAGGATTAAGAATGGTTAGTGATTTTGAATATGAATTACAAATGGCTGCTTTAAATAAATCATTAAATAATAACGTTGAAACAATATTTATTATGAGTAGTCACGAATATTCTTTCTTATCTTCAAGTAGTGTAAAAGAGATTGCTGCATTTTCTGGTGAATTCAAAGATTTTGTTCCTCATCCGGTTTATGAAGCATTAAATAAAAAACTTAAAAAATAATGTAAATAGAATTGTATTAAACAATATTAATTTAATTCGATTTATAATCATTGATTTAATAAAGTACCTGATATTATCAGGTGCTTTTTGTTTTATAAAATAAATTGTTTGTATAACAATAGATAATCCTGTTGAAGATAGTAATATAACAAGTATTATTATTTTTAAGTCGAAGTTGATATTATAATTAGCTATATTTAAAAAACCTGTGGATACTTCTAAAAAATTTAAAGGTATTGTTATAAATAAATTTAAGTTATTTGATATTGTAAAAGGGATTTTAAGATAACTAATTAGAAGAGTAATAATAAATATGTTTAATAATAATGGGGATATTTGATTTATTGTATCGTAAAATGAATATTTGTTTTGAATTGTAGTTTCTTTAAACTTTTTATATGGTTTAAAATAAAGAAATATAAAGTTACAAAGAAAGTTACAAATTATATATAAATAAGCAAAACTAATATTTATCCCAACAAGTTTAAAAGAATTAATTACAAATAAAGGATTAATAAATGAATTAGATAATATAATGTTTGTATCTGATAAAGTAATTTCGTTATTTTTATATTTTTCCAATACAAGAATTGTTGTTGTAGGATTTCCGACTAACATGCTAGATAAAAAGATTGCTGGTGAATTGATTGATTCAAAAACATTGAAAGGTTTGAATAGTTTGTGTGATAATTTAATGAAAAAATAATTATTAACTAATATTGAGGATAAAACATACATAGGAACAATTGAAGGTATTAGCACTTTGATTAAGATATTTGAAACATCATAAGTAGCATCTTTAAAATAAGAAGGGTATATTAAAGATATTAGTATATAAAAAAGTGTAATTATGAAAATAAAAAAATAACGCATAACATCACCTATAAAAAGGTATGCTGCGTTATTTTTATTTATCACGAAATTAATAATGTTGCACCTGGATAAATAACATCACTGGATAAATTGTTGAGGGCTTTAATTGAATTTACTGATGTATTGAAATTATTTGCTATAGAAAATAAACTATCATTCGGTTTTACAACATAAGTTATTTCAGTAGGTTTTGTATACGGTATTTGATAATAGTTTGCAATGGCTTTTACTACGCTTTCTGCAAGCTCAGGCCATTGATAAATTAATCTGTAAGTGTCATCATCGTTATCAGCGAATCCATACTCAACAATCATTGCTTGATTTGGTATAGTATCTCTTAGAATAAAATAATAATCCTTACCAACAGAATTTAACTTTGTATAGACATTACGAATATTAACACCCGTTGTCTTTAATTCGTTTGCGATCATTGTTGGTAGTTCATTAGAACCTCTGATAGAATAAATGACTTCAGCACCACCACTGCCTCCGTTGTTGATGTGATTTGATATTAATATATCAGTTACTTTAGGATTTAAATTTTGAACATTATTAACTCTTTGTTGTGGAGTTAACGTTTCGTCGTTTTGTCTTACAAGTTTAACAGGTATTCCTAATTCATTTAGTCTTTTGAATTGATAATCTGTAATCTTTTTAGTTAAATCTTTTTCTTTAAAATAAATGTTACTTCCGCCACCTGGGTCAAAGCCACCATGGCCTGCATCTAATATAATCATACTATCTTCCTTTCACATTATTATATGCATAAAATGTTAATAAGTGCGTATGTATATTCCTTATTATATATAGAGCAAATAAAAAAGACCTTTCGGTCTTTTTTTATAGATTATATAAATCTGTAAATTTGTTTTTTAAATATTCAATATAGTATTTTGTATTTAGTGGTTCCCCAGTAATTTTAACAATCCATTCATTAGGATCCATCATAGATGCATGGTTGAATACATTTTTTGTTAACCATTTTTTTACACTTGTAACTTTACCTTGTTTAATTAAACCTAAAACGTCAATTTCATTTTGCATCTTATAGAAAATTTGTGCAGCATAGGCGTTTCCTAGTGCATAAGAAGGGAAGTATCCAAAACTACCATCTGACCAATGGACATCTTGAAGAATACCTGTAGAATCATTATCAGGTGTTACACCAAGATAATCATAATATTTTTGATTCCAAGCTTGTTTTGCATCATCAACAGAAATGTTACCATTGATTAAATCTCTTTCGATTTCATAACGAATGATAATGTGTAAACAATATGTAAGTTCATCTGCTTCAATTCTTATTAATGAGGGATGAACAGCATTGATTGCTTCGTATAATTCAGTTTCTGTTACATCTTTAAATTCAGACTTAAATAATTTTGAAAATTTAGGATAAATAGTATGAATAAATTCTTTACTTCTACCTACCATATTTTCATACATTCTTGAAATGCATTCGTGCATAGCTGCTGACATATTATTATCTACATAATGATTTATTACTTCACTAGGTTCATTTTGTCCAAATATTGCATGACCACCTTCGTGAATTGTAGAGAAGATGTTTGATACAAATAGATTCTCATAATAGTGTGTTGTTACACGTACATCATGATTAGATATTTTAGAAGTAAAAGGATGTTCAGTAGTAGATAATAAACCGGCATCTAAATCAAAACCAATTAGTTTTAGTAAGTATAAAGAGAATTTTTCTTGTTTAGCAATCTTAACTTTATTTGTTAAAAAGTCTTCACGAATAGTTTTATTTGATGCCATTATTTGTTTTAATAATGGTACTATTCCTTCTTTTAATTCATTAAAAAACTTATCTAGCACTGCTGTATTATGATCTTTTTCATAATCATCTAATAATGAATCGTATGGTGTTTCACTCTTATTTGGTCTTAGTTCAATCATCTCTTGTTGTAATTTAATGATTTCTCCAAGTGCTTCTTTGAATAAATTATAGTCTTGTTTTTCTTTTGCTTTTAGCCAAGAAGTATAACCATTTGCCGCTGCAATGCTATATTTATATTGTAATTCAGGTGTAATAAACTGTGATTTTATATAATTATTGTAGTTTATTTCAATAAGTCTTTTTGTATATTTATCTAGTTTTTCTCTATTTTCATAAAGCGTTTTTAATAAAGAAATATGTTCAGGATCCATTTGTTTTTGGAAAATAATGTTACTTAAGATACTCAATGTTTCATTTCTTTCATCCATTCCTTTCTTAGGAGCAATTGTAGAATGGTCAAAATGGAAGACATTTAATGCATGTGAATAAGCATTTAGTATCTTTATATTTTCAATATATTTCGCTTTTATTTCGTTGATATTCATAATAAAACCTCCTATAATATTATAACATAGGAGGTAAAATTTAAGGGTTTTATTTGTAATTAATGTTGTTTGTTACTGGTGGATATTGGTAATTTGGACTAAAATTATAGTATGGATAAGGATAATATTGTGGGTATTGATATGGGAAAATTGGTTGGATATATGGTTGTTGTTGGTTATTACAGCACTTATTATTTAACCAAAGTGGTGCAGAAATAATAGCCGCACCCGCTAAAAATGGTAGCCAAAGACGTTCTCCAGTAGGTGTTTGAATTAAACGATATTGCATATTAAGACCTCCTTTTATACTATTATATGATGAAAAAATAGTAAAAGTTAATACTATATTGCCATTTTATTAGGAAATATTCGTTAATTAAAAAAATGTAAAATTATAGTTTTATTGTCTGATTTATTAAAAAAATATCGAATTATGAAAATTATTAATTTTGTTTTTCATTGTTTGTTTGCGTAATTAAAGAAAAAATGATATAATAAGAACGAGAAAGGAAATATTTACTATGAATCAAGATCAAGGAATATACTTTTTTCATCAAGGCACTAATTACTATAGTTATAAGCTAATGGGAGCTCACATAGAAAATGATGGTGTAATGTTTCGTGTTTGGGCCCCACGAGCTAAGAAAATCTCTGTAATAGGTGATTTTAATCATTGGGATCGAAAAATTCATTCAATGGAAAGAGTAACAGAACAAGGAATTTGGGAATTATTTATTCCTGGTGTTAAAGAATTTACTGCATATAAATATGCAATATTAAATTCTAAAAACCGTTGGGTAGAAAAATCTGACCCTTATGCTTTCCATTCAGAATTACGACCAAATACTGCATCAAAAGTATTTAACTTAGATGGCTATAAATTTGGCGATAGTAAATGGATGAAATCACGTTTAAAAAAACATTATTATAATCGCCCATTAAACATTTATGAATTAAATTTAGCTTCATGGCGTACATATCAAGATGGCAATTTTTTTGATTATGTTAAATTAGGTGAAGAACTTAGTTCATATGTTAAGAAAATGGGATTCACTCATGTTGAGATTATGCCGATTTCTGAGTTTCCATATGATCCATCATGGGGTTATCAAGTAACAGGGTTTTACAGTATAACATCAAGATTTGGAACACCAAAACAATTTATGCAATTTGTTGATATTTTACATCAAAATGATATTGGTGTTATTGTTGACTGGGTTCCTGGACATTTTTGTAAGGATTTACATGGGTTAATTGAATTTGATGGTACTTATTTATATGAACCTAGAGATCCGTTAATTCGTGAACTTCCAGGATGGGGAACTAGACAGTTTGATTACGGTAGAACTGAAATTCAAAGTTTTTTAATTTCAAATGCTCTTTATTTATTTGAAGAGTATCATATTGATGGCCTTCGTGTAGATGCGGTTGCTTCAATGTTATATTTAGATTATTGTCGTGAAAATGGAAAATGGCGTAAAAACAATATAGGTACCAATATTAATTTGGAAGCAGAGGCTTTTATAAAAAAACTTAATAAGGTAATTCATGAATATTATCCAGATGTAATAACAATTGCTGAAGAATCAACGACTTATCCAAAATTAACTGAAAGTGTTGATAACGGTGGTTTAGGATTTAGTTATAAATGGAATATGGGATGGATGAATGATACCCTATCTTATATTAAAACTGATCCAATCTATCGACAATATGAACACGATAAAATTACATTTCAGTTAACTTATGCATATTCTGAAAAATTTATTTTACCACTTTCACACGATGAAGTAGTTCATGGAAAACTTTCTATAATCAATCGAATGCCGGGTGATTATAAAGATAAGTTTAACGCTTTTCAAACGTATTTAATGTATACAATGAGTCATCCTGGTAAAAAACTAAATTTTATGGGCTATGAATTAGGACAAATGATTGAATGGCGAGATGATCGAGAAATTGATTGGTTATTATTACAATACCCACAACATCAAGATTTTCATCGTTTTGTTGAAAAATTAAATAATTTCTATTTAAAAAATAAACCTTTATATGAGTTAGATGACTCATGGGAAGGATTTAATTGGATAACTGTTGATGATAAAGACCATAATACATTTGTATATGAAAGATGTAGTGCTAAGGGCGAAAAAATAATAGTTGTAATTAATTTCGCTTATGTTGATTGGAAAAATTATAGTTTTAATCTTGCTGATGGCAAATATCGAATTGTACTTGCTAGTAACGATATCAAATATGGTGGTTATAACCATTTAATAAACAAAATAGTAGAAGCCAAAGACGGTAAATTGACAATTGATTTACCAAGTAATTGTGGCTTATATTTAAGAAAGGTTGACAAAAATGAAAAAGAATAAAAAATGCTTAGCAATGTTACTTGCTGGTGGTCAAGGTAGTAGACTTTTTGCATTAACAACAAAAGTTGCAAAACCAGCAGTATCATTTGGTGGAAAATATCGTATCATTGATTTTCCACTTTCTAACTGTACAAATTCAAAAATTGACACAGTTGGTGTATTAACACAATACCAACCTCTAATCCTAAATGATTACATTGGTAGAGGTTCACCATGGGATTTAGATAGAGCGTATGGTGGTGTGCATGTATTGCCTCCATATCAAGCTAAAGAAGGAAGTGCTTGGTATTTAGGAACAGCCAATGCTATTTATCAAAATATTAATTTTATTAAAAATTACAATCCTGAACATGTTTTAATTTTATCAGGTGACCATATCTATAAAATGGATTACGCTGAAATGTTAGAATATCATATTGAAAAAAATGCTGATTGTACAAT
>CAJGDR010000001.1 GCA_904502205.1 uncultured Bacilli bacterium | reverse complement strand
TTCTTAAAATTATTAAATCCTGTTGCTCCACATATTACAGAAGAATTATGGACAACCGTTTTAAAACATAACGAATTAATCGTTTATGAAAAATGGCCTGAGTTTGATTTAGCAAAAACAGTTAATAACGAAGTTACAGTAGTTGTTCAAATTAATGGAAAACTTCGCGATAAATTATTAGTAGCTGTTGATACATCTAAAGAAGAACTTGAAAAAGGAGCTTTAGAACTTCCAAGAATTAAAGAATTATTAACTGGATTAACAATTAGAAAAATTATTGTTGTTCCAAATAAACTTGTAAACATTGTAGCAAACTAAAAGACAAGTTAATCTTGTCTTTTTTATAAGAAGGGGTTTTATACATATTTAAAATTTTAATTGGATTCTTAGTAGGTCAAATACTATATTTATTAATTAAAGTATTTATTAAAAAAGAAAAATCTGATTGTATTTTATTTAATTATAATGAGTATACTAAATTATATGTAGAGATTTTCTCAATATTAAATGCTATTATTTCATTAAAAACTTTTGATGTGAATAATATTATTAAGTTTATTGTATTGTCTACATTTATAATAATTGTGTTTGTTGATTTAAAGGAAATGATAATTCCTGATACATTAATTGTATTTAATTTAGTGATCATTATTATTTATTATGTTTTATACAATAATGCAATCTTTATTTATCAACCGTTCAATTCATTTGAAATCATTTGTGCAATTTGTTTTGTATTAATGTTTTTAACGGCTGTTATATTTGTACATATTGTATATAAAAAAGAAATCATGGGTTATGGAGATATCAAACTGATCTTCGTTATGGGACTAATGATAGGAATAACTAAACTTTTATATGGTATTTTTATTAGTAGTTTAGTTGCATTAATTATTGAAATGATTAAAAAACGAAAAAAATCGGTTGCTTTCCCTTTTGGACCTTATTTGATTTTAGGATTTATTATTATTAATTTATTATAAGTAAAGGAGAAAATTATGTTTTTAGCGATTAACTGGAATGAATTATGGAATACAGTTAAATCTTGGTTATTAGGTACTGGTATTCCTGCTGCTATTCGTTTAATTATTGGCTTAGTCGTAATGTTTATTGTATTTAAAATTATAAACATTATCTTTAATAGACTACAAAAGAAATTGAAAAAAGAAAATGCTGATAAAACTGTTTCAATTGTACTAGTTAAGTTTTTGAGAAAAGCATTGAAAGTATTAGTTTTTGTTGTATTTTTAGGTTTTGTTGGTGTTGATACGGCATCAATTGGAGCATTAGTTGCATCTGCGGGTGTTACAATTGGTTTAGCACTACAAGGTGGTTTATCAAATATTGCAGGTGGTATTATTATTTTACTTATGAGACCATTTAGAATTGATGATTATATTAAAGGACAAGGTGAAGAAGGTACAGTTGAGGATATTAAATTATTCTATACAACATTAAGAACACCTGATAACAAAGTAATCATGGTACCAAATGGTGCTTTAGCAAATGGTAATATTACAAACTATAGTTTAAAAGATTTAAGACGTGTGGATTTAACATTTACAATTGCTTATGAATCTGATTATTACAAAGCCAATAAAATTATTGTTGATTGTGTAAATGAACATCCATTAATTTTAAAAGATAAAGAACCATTTATTAGACTTTCAGAACATGCTTCAAGTGGAATTGTTATTGCTTGTAAATCATGGGTTAATAACGGTGATTACTGGACTGTTTATTTTGATTTATTAGAAAACGTTAAGAACAAGTTTGATGAAGCTGGTATTGTAATTCCATATCAACAACTTGATGTTCACGTTAAAAATGATTAATCAAGATCTTCACTACCAATAAAACTAGTAGGATCATTTATTATTGTTTGAAATCTGATGATTGTTGATACAGTTGATAAAACATTTGATGATAAATAAGCTTTATTTTCAGATGATGGTATTGATTGATATTCGTCATAAGATAATATAAGGAATATAATTATTCCAATTAATTGAAGAGAAACTGCAAATTTTGCAGTTTTTTTTATTTCTGGATTATTTGTATTGTTTATTATTGAATCTTTAATGTCTAAAGTGGCTTTAATAGATACAATATTGGATAACAAGAATAATACAGATGCAAATAATTGTAAATCAATATTTTCTAAATTATTTATATCTTGAATAGCCATTAGATCACCTTTTGTAATTATATGCATAATGAAAATTTATATTGCAAAAATTATTGTTAATTTAGCATAATTATGTTATAATATATTGAAATATATAGAAAGGAAAAACTCAAATATGTCATTTACTGCTTTTAATCACAGCGTTAGTGTTGTAGGCTTTGAACGTAACAAGACTAAATATTGTATGACTTGTGCATGGTGTATGCAAGCTGATTACAATAAAGTTTTATTATTACTTGGTGCTCAAAGTGTTACTGGATCTAAGATTATGAAAGGTGATATCATTGGTGTTAGTGCGTTAAGCAAATATCAAAAAGATATTGCATTACAACTTGGAGAAAATCATTCAGATGAAACAAATAAGCTAGAAGGCATTCAATATAATGTATCAGATGATGCTATTTTCATTCTTA
The DNA here is from genome assembly GCA_904502205.1 of uncultured Bacilli bacterium. The sequence goes on along the minus strand of CAJGDR010000001.1, from coordinate 49,982 downwards.
ATGCTGCTAGATTAATGAAAGTTAGAGTAATTGAGGTATTACATTTAAAGGGAATTGAAGAAGATAATTTAGTGTATGGCGAAATTATCGAAAAAGTTGAAACTGTATTCCCATTTTTAAATATGAGCGATATTTAATATGAAAAAAATATTTTTATTATTAATTTTGTTTTGTTCAATGTTTTTAACTATTAGTTGTAAAAAGAATGTTGAAAAAGTTACGATTATATTAACTGATGGTCGTGAAATTAGATTAGAATTATATCCTGATGTAGCACCTATTAGTGTAGAAAATTTCTTAAATCTTGTTGATCAAAAATTTTATGATGGTACAATTTTTCACCGCGTTATCAAAGATTTTATGATTCAAACAGGTGGCTATTATGTAAGTAATGGAAGAATTGCCGAGAAACCTACAGTTCCTTCAATTAAAGGAGAATTTTCATCAAATGGTGTTGTAAATAGTTTAAGACATAAAGCTGGGGTTATTTCAATGGCAAGAACAAATGAAAAAGATAGTGCATCAAGTGAGTTTTTCATTTGCTCAGCAACTAGCCCTCATTTAGATGGAGAATATGCAGCATTTGGTAAAGTTCGCGACAATAAAAGTTTGAAAGTAGTTAAACAAATAAGTTATGTTCAAACAAGAAAATACGATAATGCCTTTACTGATTTACCGGTTGAGACAATCACTATAAAAACAATTATTAGAGGTTAATATGAAAAAATTGTTTTCAAGTTTATTACTAGTTATTTTGTTTTTCATGGTAACAAGTTGTAGTAAAAAATACACAATTTCATATTATGTAGATAACGATTTATATCATGTTCAAGAAAATCAAAGTAATGATGAAATTAATCTTTTAACGGATATTTCCAAAGAAGGTTATATTTTTGAAGGATGGACATTAAAAGATGGAACTTTGTTTAACGAAAAAAATATGCCGAAAAAGAATATTGAATTATATGCAAAATTTACAATTGAGGAGGATGAAAACGTGGAAAAAATAGTAATTAATTTAGAAGATGGTCGTAAAATTTATTTAGATTTATATAAAGATGTTGCACCTATCACAGTTGAAAACTTTATGAAGTTAATAGATATGAATTATTTTGCAGGTACAATCTTCCACCGTGTTATTAAAGATTTTATGATTCAAGGTGGTGGATATGGTATCAAAAATAATACTATTGTTGATATGCCAAATGTTCCAACTATTAAAGGAGAATTTGCTTCAAACGGTGTTCAAAATGATTTAAAACATGTTCCAGGTGTTATTTCAATGGCTAGAACAAATGACAAAAATAGTGCAACAAGTCAATTCTTTATTTGCTCAGCAACAAGTCCACATTTAGATGGAGAATACGCTGCATTTGGTAAAGTAAGTGATGAAGATAGTTTAAAAGTTGTTATGGATATTAGCAATGTTCGTACTGGTTATTTAAATCCAATGTTTGCTGATTTCCCATATAACCCAATTATTATAACTTCGATAGAAAGAGCATAGTGTAGGAAAAAATTATTAAACAAAGAAAGGATAAAAACATGAAAAAAATTATTTTAACATTATTTTTAGTGCTTAGTATGTCATTTGTTTTTGGATGTCAACCTCCACAAAATAACGGCAATAATACAACTAAAAAGTATGCTTTATCATTTTACAATGGTGAAGAATTAATCGAATCATTAGAATTAGAAAGTGGCGCTGAAATTGAATTAATCGAAGCACCAGTTGTTGAAGGGTATGAATTTGTAGGTTGGTTTGATGCTGAGGGTGAAGCATTTGAACTTACAGAAATGCCTGCTGAAGATGTTGATGTATATGCAAAATATGAAGAAAAAGAACCAGAGGTTCAAAAATATACATACAAATTTGTAGATTATGATGGTACTGTTTTATTAGAACGTAAAGTAGTTGAAGGATCTAAAGTTTATGCTCCATCTTCTCCAAAACGTGATAAGGAAGGGGTTATTTCTTATAAATTTGACGGTTGGGTTGATGCTGAAGGTAACAAAGTAGATTTCCCATATACTATGGGAGCTGAAGAAGTTGTATTCACAGCTACTTACACTTCAAGAGAAGTGGTTGTTGTAAAATACGAAATTGATGGTGGTAACTGGTCTTATTATGGTTATGCTGATGTAGTTAAAGATTTATTAAATGATTATAATAAATTTGGTGGAACATCATATACAACTGACACATTACCAACAGGAGCTTGGGTTTGTACAAACTTCCATAGTTTCTTATATTCAGGAACAAATTTAGAAAAATGGAGTTGGCTTGTTGATTATTTAACATCTACATGTAGTTCTCAAAACTATAAAGCATTTAGTAATATTAAAAAATGCAAAAGTGCAAGTGAATTAAATGCTTTAGATGAAAATTATAAATATTCTATTTCTTATGAATTTAGAGCATTTATTATTGGTGGAATTGTAGATGCTAATGCAAGCTATCCATCATCTGATTATTCTTTATATGAATTACAAAATAATTTCTGGGAATATTATCATGAATTTATTAAAGATACTTTAACAGTTGAATACGAACCAAATAAAGTTATTACTTTAAAAAATGCTTATAAAGCAGATCATGAATTTGCTGGTTGGTATGACAATCCTGAATTTACAGGAAATCCAATTAAATCTATTAAATTAACTGGTGATGTTACACTTTATGCTAAATTTGATATTCCAAATCCAGTAAGTGAAATTAAAGTTAACAATATGGTAACTGAACTTTCAAGATATGAAACATTACAATTAGAATGGGAAGTATTACCAAGTAATGCTGGAAATAAAAAATTAAAATTCACTTCATCTAATCCAGATGTATTAACTATAACTCAATCTGGTTTAATGACTGCAATCAGCAATGGTACTGCAAAAATTACTATTAGCTCTATTTTAACTCCAAGTACAAAAGTAGAATTTGAAGTTCTAGTTTACACTCCTAACCGTATTGAAGTTGAAATGGAATCATCTACTGCATATGTAGGAGAAGAATTAGTAATTAATCCATCATTTGTTGGAAAAAATGGTTCTAACGAAGGATCATTTGGTTACGAATCTTCAAATCCAGCAGTAGCAAGTGTTGATGCATCAGGTGTTGTTACTGGTATTTCTGCTGGTAATGCTGAAATCATTATTACAGAATTAAATACAGGAACAACATTAAATGTTGGTGTTACAATTTTAGAAACTGAAATTTCTGATATTTTAGAATTACTTTTAAATTCACACGAATCTAATGTATTTGTGCGTAATGATTTACCAATTGGTGCTGGTAGTCCTGCTTACTATACTGATGTAATTGGAAGTGTAAATAAAATTTTATTTAATAATCCATTACAAATTGATACAAGCAAAGCTGCAGAAGGTGATGCAACTGGAAACTATTATACACAACGTACTGTAGAATTCATTACTGTTCACTATACAGGTAATATGAGTGCTGGTGCAGATGCTTTAGCAAATGCAAATTATTTTGTTACAAAATCAGCTGGAGTATCAATCCACTACACAACTGGTAATGATGGTGTTTACCAATGTTTAGGTCTTGATAAAGGTGCTTGGCATGCTGGTGATGCTGGTTCTATTTCAGAAGTTGGACATTTTGAATGGTTCCCTACTGGTGTTGCATACGATGGCGTTGATTTATTAAATGTTAAGTGGAGCGCATCAGATGATTTCTATTTTGAAATCAATGGTAAGAAAACTTCTGTTAAATTACCATCAACTTATGATTACAAGTCAAGACATACTGATCATATTTACAATGCTGATGGAACTATTAGTTCTCAACCAGGATGCAGTTCTAGATTCTCAGCAAGAACTCCTGAATCATTCTTCAATGATCATGGATTCGCTGTTAAAGTAGTAAATGGTGAGTACTATATGGGTAAAACTTGGTGGTGCTATAGCCAAGTATCTGAAGGTAGAATTTGTTCTAATGGTGGTAACTATAACTCAATCGGTATTGAATCATGTGTAAATAAAGGTTCTGACCTTTGGTATACATGGCAAAAAACTGCTCAATTAGTTGCTAAATTAATGCAAGATTTCAATTTAAGTATTGAAAGAGTTAAAGGACATACTTTCTACACTGCAAAAGATTGTCCACAACCAATGCTTGAAAATGATCTTGAAATTTGGTATGAATTCGTTGAACTTGTACAAGCTGAATATGATTTATTAACTAAATTTAATGATTATAACATCACAGTTGTATCTAATAATCCTGAAATTGTTAATCATAGAGGTCGTGTAATTAATCGTCCTTACTTAACAACTTCAGTAAGTTACACAGTTACTATTGAAAAAGATGGTAATGTTCAAACTATTACTTTATATTCACTTGTAGAAGGTAAATATAACAATTAATAATTAATGGGATTAGCAAATGCTAATCCCATTTTGTAATATAAAAAAGGCGAATTAAATTCGCCTTTTATTCATTATATTATATGGTGTGCCTAGAAGGAATCGAACCTTCAACACAAGAATCGGAATCTTGTATTATATCCATTTAACTATAGGCACATTTGCTATATATTATCATAAATAACAAAAAAATGCAAATTTTGAATAAAATTATGTTCATTATTTTAGATTATGTTTTATTTGTAATTTTTAATAAAATATGGTATAATAAGAAATGATAAAAACATAGGAAGTGAAATATGAGTACTATAAAAGAAAATCTAGAAAAAGTAAGAGAAACGTTAAAAGAATATCCCGATGTTCGAATTGTTGCTGCAACAAAATATGTTGATGCAGATAAAGCAAAAGAATTAATAGATTGTGGAATTACAGATTTAGGAGAAAACAGAACAGATGCTTTCTTAGAAAAATATGAAATACTAAAAGATGAAAATGTAAATTGGCATTTCTTTGGTGTTTTACAAGCAAGAAAAGTTCGTTCTGTAATTGATAAAATTGATTATTTACATTCACTTGATAGTTTATCTTTAGCAAGTGAAATTAGTAAAAGAAGAAAAACACCTTTAAAGTGTTTTGTACAAGTAAATGTATCAAATGATCCTAATAAATCAGGTATTGATGAATCTAAAGTAATACCATTTATTAAATCACTTGCTAAATATCCTAATATTGAAGTTGTAGGTTTAATGACAATCACTAAACTAACTTTCTATGAAGAATTGTTAGATGAATATTTTAGAACAATGAAAGAATTACAAGAAGAAGTTCAATCATTAGAATTACCTTATGCTCCATGTACTGAATTATCTATGGGGATGAGCAATGATTATGAAATCGCTGTAAAAAATGGTGCTACAATGATTAGACTTGGAAGAGTATTATATAATTAGGAGTTTACTATGCGCAAGAAAGAAAAAGAATTTAAAAGTCCTTTAACAGCATTTCAATTATTAGAAAGAATTATTGTTAAAGATAGCGTACAATTATTAGATATAGCAAATTTATTAAAAAGTGGTAAACCAGTTTTATTAAGTTTTGAACTTATGGATGTCCAAGAAGCAAACAAAATGATTGGATTCTTATCAGGTGTTGTTTATGCTTTAGAAGGTCAAACACATTTTACTGGTGATAAAACACTATTATTTGGTTCTAAAGAAAATTATGAAGATGGTACTTTAGACAAATTTGTTAAAGAGAGAAACAATTAATGAAAGATGCATTAGCAATTTTATACCATATTCTTAATATTTATTATTACTTTATGATAGTTGTAATAATAATGTCATGGGTTCCAGATATTCACAATAAGAGATGGTATGTAGGTATGCGCAAAGTAAGTGACGTATATTTAGGTAGATTTAGGGGTTGGTTTAGTTTTAATATGATAGACTTTACACCTGCTATTGGTTTAATAATATATGATTTAGCTTTGTTTTTTTTAAGATATGTAATTACTATAATATAGAGGAATAGATTATGAAAAATTATAAAGATACTTTATTAATGATGCAAACTGAATTTCCAATGCGTGGAGATTTAGGAAAAAAAGAACCTGAAATTCAAAAATTTTGGGAAGAATTAAATGTTTACGAACAAAGATTAGCTAAAAATGCTAACAATGAGGCTTTCTATTTACATGATGGTCCACCATATGCTAATGGTAAGATCCATGTAGGTCATGCTTTAAATAAAACATTAAAAGATTTTATTATTCGTTATAAATCTATGTGCGGTTTATATTCACCATTCCAACCAGGTTGGGATACACATGGATTACCAATCGAAAATGCTTTAAGTAAAGATAAAAAAGTTAATCGTAAAGCAATGTCACTTAGTGAATTCAGAACTCTTTGTGAACAATACGCAAGAGAACAAGTTGAAATTCAAAAGGTTGGTTTCAAACGTTTAGGTGTATTTGCTGATTGGGAAAAACCATATTTAACACTTAATAAAGATTTTGAAGCAGAACAAATCCGTATTTTTGGTAAGATGGCTAAAAAAGGTTTAATTTACAAAGGATTAAAACCAGTTTATTGGTCACCATCTTCTGAAACGGCTTTAGCTGAGGCTGAAATTGAATACTATGATGTAACAAGTGATGCTATTTTCGTTGCATTCCCAGTAGTAGATGGAAAAGGATTACTTTCAAATGATTGTAAATTAGTTATTTGGACAACTACTCCTTGGACAATTCCAGCTAACCTTGCAATTTGTGCTGGTCCTAATATTGAATATGCTGTTGTATCTATGAACAATGGATATTTCGTAATTGCTAAAGAACTTCTAGAAGGTTTCACAAAGACAATTGGTGTATCAGAATATGAAATCATTAAAACATATTTAGGATCTGAACTTGAAGGTGTAACTTATCATCATCCATTATTTAACCGTACATCACCAGTTATTTTAGGTGATCACGTTACTTTAGATGCTGGTACAGGTTTAGTACATACAGCTCCTGGTCATGGTGCTGATGACTATATTGCTGGTAAAAAATATGGATTAGATGTACTTTGTCCAGTAGATAGTCTTGGTCGTATGACTAAAGAAGCTGGTGAATTTGAAGGATTAAAAATTGAAGAATGTAATGTTGCAATTATGGCTAAAATGGCTGAAGTTGGAATGTTAATGCATGCTGAAAAAATTACTCACAGTTATCCTCATGACTGGCGTACTAAAAAACCAATTATCTTCCGTGCAACACCACAATGGTTTGCATCTATTGGTAAAATTAAAGAAGAAATTATTGAAAATATTAAAAATGTAAAATGGGTACCAACTTGGGGTGAAATCCGTATTACAAATATGATTAAAGATCGTGATGATTGGTGTATTTCTCGTCAAAGAGTATGGGGTGTTCCAATTCCTGTGTTCTATGCAGAAGATGAAACTCCAATTTTAGAAGAAGAAGTAATCAATCATGTTGCATCTATCTTTGAAGAAAAAGGTTCAAATGCTTGGTACGAAATGGAAGCAGTTGATCTATTACCTGCTGGATTTACTCATCCAGGTAGTCCAAATGGTATTTTCAAAAAAGAAACTGATATTATGGACGTTTGGTTTGACTCAGGAACAAGTCACCATGCAGCATTTAAACAAACATATAATGTTTATCCATCTGATTTATATTTAGAAGGTGCTGACCAATATCGTGGTTGGTTTAACTCAAGTATTTCAACAGGTGTTGCAACTACAGGTGTTGCACCATTCAAAACAGTATTAACACATGGATTTACACTAGATGGTGAAGGTCGTAAGATGAGTAAATCACTTGGTAATACAATTGATCCAATTCAAGTATGTAATGAATCAGGTGCTGATATCTTAAGACTTTGGGTAGCATCAGTTGACTATCAAGCTGACTGCCGTATTTCTAAAGAAATTATTTCACAAAATAGTGAAGCATATCGTAAAATCCGTAACACATTCCGTTTTATGTTAGGTAACTTATTTGATTTTAACCCAGAAACTGATTGCATTGAATATGCTAATCTACCTGAGGCAGATCAATATATGATGTGCTTATTATCTGATTTAATTGAAAAAATCCATAATGCTTACAATAATTATGCATTTGATGAAGTATATCGTTCTGCATTAACTTATATGACTAACCAATTATCAAGTTATTATCTTGATTATACAAAAGATATTTTATATATTGAAAAAGCAAACTCTCATGCAAGACGTAGTATTCAAACAGTAATTTATCATACAACTAAAGCACTTGCTACACTTCTTACACCACTTATTCCTCATACTACAGAAGAAGTTTACAAATATTTTGTTGGTAATAAAGAAGAAAGTATTTATTTAGAAAATATGCCTGTTGCTGAAAAATATGAAAATGCTGAAGAATTAAAAGCTAAATATGCAGAATTTATGTTATTAAGAAATGATGTTTTAAAAGCTTTAGAAAATGCTCGTAATGCTAAAATTATTGGTAAGAGCTTTAGTGCAAAACTTTCAATTAAACCAACAGAATCTGTTCAAAAATTAATTGATAGTATGAATATTAATTTACAACGTGTATTTATCGTATCTGAATTTGAAGTTGTAAATGGTGAATTAGTTGGTGAAACATTCGACAGTGGTGTTATTTTAGTAAAACCTGCTGAAGGAGTTGTATGTAGCCGTTGTTGGCAAGTTGTTCCTAGCGTTAATGAAGATGAACTTTGCCCACGTTGTCATGAAATTTTAAATAAGTAGGTAAAATAATGGCAATGGTAATAAACTTTTTTCGGAATCGAAATTTAGAACGCTTTGATTACGCAGATTTATTTCTTCATTTTGAAGAGTTACCAAATTGTGTGGTAACAACTGATGATGAACAAGTAATGATCGTATATCATGATGAACTATTTAATTTAAAATATCCATTCTACATTACTAAACGATCAAGAGTTAGTAATATTTATAGTATTAGTGCTCAATATGTTAATATCCGTTTTCTAGTTGAAATTCCTGAAATATTACCGGAACCTGTTTCACGACAAGTATTATCAGTAATTGATAATTTATGTCATAAATTTCAGTTTGATATTTATTATGATGGCGCTAATGATGCTGAACCATTCGATATGTTGAAGATGATGAAAGTTTATAGTGATAATCGTCAAAAGTATATCGAACAAAATCCAGAATGTGAATATTTTACTTTACCAAGTGAAGTAATTACGCATATGTGTAATTATCAACAACTAATTCCTTTCTTAAAAGAAAAAATTAAAGAAGATATTCATATGGCTGAATATGTGATGCTAGCAAAACAATATCAAAAAGAAGCATATTTAACAGTTGATTGGGAAGTAGGACAAACATTATTGTTCCCACCACATTTAGATTATGTTAGAATTATTGAATTTGGAGAAAAGATACTAGTTCCAGCAAATGTTTTCTTTAAATTTGCCGAACGTTTTATGTATGAACTTAAGAACTATTTACCAAATCAAAGTTTATTAATGTTAACTTCAAAAGGTCTTAAGAAAGTAACAAAACGTGTTAAAAAAATGAAAAAATATCAAATTGAAGATAGTTATAAAGAAATTAGTATTATTCAAGTAATTGAAAATTAGGAGATATAAAATGAAATTAAATAAAATGATCGATCATACAGTTTTAAAAGCTTTTGCAACTAGCAAAGATATTGAAAAACTTTGTAATGAAGCTATTCAATACGATTTTAAAAGTGTATGTGTTAATCCAGCAAACGTTCAACTTGCTAGTGAATTATTAACTGGTAGTGATGTTTTAGTTTGTACAGTTGTAGGTTTTCCACTAGGAGCAAATACTAAAGAAGTAAAAATGTTAGAAACTTTAGATGCTGTAAAAAACGGTGCTGATGAAATTGATATGGTAATCAATGTCGCTAAAGCTAAAGAACATGATTACAAATATATTGAAGAAGAAATTCGTTTAGTTGTTGGTGCAGCAGGAGGACATACTGTAAAAGTAATTTTAGAAACTTGTTATTTATCAGAAGATGAAAAAGTTGCTTGTACATTAGCTGCAGCTCGTGCAAAAGCTAATTTTGTTAAAACATCTACTGGATTTGGAACTGGTGGTGCATTAGTAACTGATGTTGTTACAATGAAAGCAAATATTACACCAGAAATGGAAGTAAAAGCTAGTGGTGGTATTAAAACATTAGAAGATGCTTTTACAATGATTAAAGTAGGTGCAACTCGTATTGGTACATCAAGTGGTATCGCTATTATGGAAGCATACAATAAAGAAGATGGTGAATAAGATGAAAGCAACTCCACATATTCAAGTAACAGAAGAAAATGTTATTGCTAAAACTGTCTTAATGCCTGGAGATCCACTACGTGCTAAATTTATTGCAGAAACATATTTAGAAAATGTAGTATGCTTTAATAACGTTCGTGGAATGTTAGGTTTTACTGGCTATTATAAAGGTGAAAAAGTATCAGTTATGGGTAGTGGAATGGGAATGCCAAGTATCGGTATTTACTCATATGAATTATTTTCTAACTATGGTGTAGAAAATATTATTCGTATTGGTTCTGCAGGTGCATACTCTGATAAACTTGACTTATTTGATGTAGTGCTTGCTGAAAAAGCATATAGTGAATCAACATTTGCTTATGTTCAAGGTAAAGAAACAAGTGATACATTAAAATCAAGCCCTAAACTTAATTCTTTAATTGAAGAAGCTGCTAATGCTTTAAATATTAAACTTAACAAAGGAACAATTCATTCATCAGATGTTTTCTATCATCAAGAATCTGTTCATGAAAAGTTATTTAAAGAAAAAGAATGTATTTGTGTTGAAATGGAATCTTTCGCATTATTCCATAATGCAAATGTTCTTGGAAAAAATGCTGCATGTATTTTAACAATTTCTGATTCTTTAGTTACTTCTAAACTAACAACATCAGAACAACGTCAAACAGCATTTAATCAAATGATGGAAATAGCTTTAAATACATGTTTATTAATAAATAAACAAAACTAATATAAAAGTTTAAAAATGGCCTAAAATTAGGCCATTTTAACTATTCTAATAGATAATGGAGTATAATATGCAAATAAATGAGTTTAAAATCAATAATACCTCAATATATTATTTACAAACAAAAAAGTTTAAGACTAATTTGTTTGGTTTTTCGTTTATCTTACCATTATCTAATAAATATTTACCTGAACTAACACTTTTATCTCAAGTTTTTACAAAATTAACTAAATCATTTAAATCAGAACGTGAATTTGCTTTAAAATTAAATGAACTTTATGATTCACAAATATTTTATAATTTTGAGAAAAAGGGTCAAGTTTTACAAATAACGTTTTATTTACATGTGATATCTGATAAATTTATTAATACTAACAATACATTAATCCAAGATGCTTTTAATTTATTTGAAGAAGTTGTATTTGATAAGAAAAATATTACCAAAGAAATATTAGAAAAAGAAAAAAAGATTTATATTGAATCATTTGAAAGTAAAATTGCTAATGTGTATTATTCATCAGGTATTGTTTTGTATGATACAATGTTTGATAAAGAAAACTATCATAATCATTTAGATTCTAATATTGAAGAAATTAATAAAGTTACTTTAAATTCTTTGAATGAAGCATATGATTTATTAATGTCATCTGCAAAATTTGGTTTTGTTATTGGTGATTTAAATGAAGATGTTATTTGTGATTTATTTAAAAATACACCAAATACAGAATTATCATTACCGCCTTTTATTGATAAAGAAACAAAAGATATTACAAAAACCAATATTAAAATGGTTCCAGTGAATTTACCACAATCAATGTTATTAATGGGATATCGTACAGATATTAGAGTTGATTCTAAGAAGTATTTTGCAATGTGTTTGTTAAATAAATATTTAGGTGGTGGATTTGATTCTTTATTTATAAAAGAATTAAGAGAAAACCATAATTTAGTTTATACAATTGGTAGTGAATATGATTGGTATAAAGGTATAATGATTATAAATTGTGGTATCAATTATGAGGACTACGAAACAGTTGTTGATTTGATCAAACAATGTATCGATGATATTAAAAATAAGATAATTGATAAAGAATTATTAAGTGCTATTAAAAAACAAATGATAAGTGAACAAATGGAAGCTGAAGATAATTTAATTAGTTTAATAGAAATTGTTAATCAAAAATACTTTTATCAAAATAAAATTATTAGCAATCAAAAAAAGATTGACAAAATTAATAATGTTACAGAAGAAGATATTATTGAAGTAGCTAAATCTTTATTACTTGATACAATTGTATTGGTTGGAAAGGAGTAATGATATGATTATTCGTAGTGAAAAATGGAATGAAGAATATTATTATGAAAAACTATCCAATGGTTTAGAAGTTTATTTAATGAATAAACCAGAATATAAAAAAACGTATGGTTCTGTTTCTTTTAATTTTGGTTCACTTGACATAGAATTTGTTCCACCGTTTAAAACAGAATATGTCAAAGTACCACTAGGCTCTGCACATTTTTTAGAACATGAAATGTTTGATGAAAAAAATGACATTAGCTTAAGATTTGCAGAACTAGGTGCAGAATGTAATGCTTTTACAACATTTGATCGAACATCTTACACTTTTAATACATTAAATAATGTTGATGAATGTATAAAATTATTACTTGAACTTACGCAAACGAAAACTTATACTGAAACATCAATTAATAATGAAAGAAATAGTATTGCTAGTGAAATAAAGATGTACGAAAATATGCCGAACAGTGTTCATTATAACGAATGTTTAAAAAGTTTGTACAAATCTTGTAATGTTCGCTCAGAAATAGGTGGAACTATAGATTCAATCAATGAAATAAATAAAGAAGTATTAGATTTATGTTTTGATACTTTTTATCATCCAAGTAATATGTGTTTAGTACTAGTAGGTAATTTTGATTTAGAACATGTTTTAAATTTAATTAAGGAAGATCAAAATAACAAAACATTCCGTGATTTTGTTGTTATTAAAAGAAGATATCCGGAAGAAGTCAATACTATAAATCAAAAGAAGCTCATAAAAAATTATGAACTTCAAATACCTAAAATTGCAGTAAATCTAAAAATTCCAACATCTAAAACCGAATCAATGGAAAATTTAAAAAATGATTTAGCACTGGCTATTTTAACAGATTATAATTTTGATGAAACATCAAAGTTTTATGAAGAATTATTGAATAAAGAAGTTATTAATAATACTTATTTTTATGAATCAATTATTGAAGATGGTTTTAGTTATTTTATGATATCTTGTGATACGCATAAATACCAAGATTTTGAAGAATTAGTTCGTAATAAGATGTTAAATCTTGATTTATTAGATGAACTGAACTTTATTCGCTATAAAAATACAATATTTGCTGCAAACATCAGAAAAATGAATAATTTAGATTATTTTGTTTCGATGTTAACAGATGCATGTTTTTGTAATTTAACTTTATTTGATATTTTTGATGCATTAGAAACTATCACATTAGAAGATGTTAATAATATGAAAAAGGTTTTTATAGATGAACTAACAACTTCAGTTATTTTTAAGGATGAACAACATCAATAGTATAATTTAACTGATATTTTGTAATATCACATTCATCTAAGTTTCTTAAACTTCTTAAGTAGTTGATATTTAAAATATCAATACCAATTGAATAACAATATTTAAATACTTTATCTATTTCTTGGATAAAGTATTTTTTTACATACTCACTAAATTCTTTATCGTTGATTGTTTCACTATAGACATAAGCAATGTCAGCTTTTATGACAATATCAATTATTTTGTCTGGATTATTTGTATTTAAATTTAAACTAAATAAATAATTATTAATAATAAATTCTAAATCATTTAAATTAATAATAAGATCAGTAAAATTATTAATAAGATATAATCCTGGATAATCAGAATATTTTAATATTTCAATCTTATCTATATTTGGAAAATACACAATACCAGAATTCTCTAATGTATGATGAGGTTCCTTTTGATTTTCAAAGATTGACTTATTTACTTCAATCATCGGATAACCAATATAATAATCTGGTATTATATAATCATTAATAAAATCATAGAAGTTTGCAACTTTATAGTTGTGAGCTTTTTTATGTCCTGTTAATAATGTGTAATATATGGTTGTTTCTTCAAAAACTTGTACTTTATAAATGTCTTTGATATTTTCTTTTGTAATATAAATTTCAAAGTTTGGATAAAATAGTGGACCATTACGAAAGAAAGTATAAAGATATTTTATATTTTCCTCATTGTTAATAAAACGTTCGCTTATAAATACAGTCTTGATATGTTTAAATTCTAAAATAATATCAAGATTTTTATTTATTTCTTCAATGGCATTAGAAATTGTTTTACCTTTTGCTGTTCCGGTATATGCATTGTGTTCACTTGATGAAGATGTTTCTGTTTGAGTTAAATTAGCATTATTAATAATATAAGCTGTAACTTCATACATTTTTTCTTCTTCAATGTAATCAAAACCAAAACTAATAACAAAACTAACTTCATGTATTTCAGTATAACTATAACATCCTGTTAATAATAAGGTCATTAAACATAATACTAAATATTTAATTAGTTTCATTAGTTTCACCTTCTTTTGGAACAAAGTATTGTTTAAACTTTCGTTTTAAGGTAATCGAAGGATCAAAGAAATAATATTGATCAAAAGATTTAATTGATAAAAGATAAGTAAAAATAATGATTGCAGCTACTAAAAATCCATAAAGACCTAAAAGATAAGAACATGATATTACAAAGATACGACTTAGAGATATTGTAGTTATTAAATGCAAGTTATTGGTAAAAGCAAATGTTGATAAATAACAAACTGAAGTCATTAATAAAATTAAAGGTCCAATTAACCCACTCTTAATAGCATTTTGACCAATAAATAGTCCACCTAAGAAGATAATAATGTTTTGAATATAGCCACTCGATGATCTACTAGTAGCATAACGATAAAGCTCAAATAACATTAAGATAATGGATATTTCTAAAAACATTGGAAGTGTAGTACCTTTTTCGGTTAGTTTTAAGTTTGATAATGAATATATTGTCAAACTACTTGTATGATAATTAATAAGTGCAACATAAAAACCTAGTAAATAAACTGATACTATTAAGAACATTAAAATCAAAAATCTTGAAAAGAATGAATAATAAACAGGTGTATTTACATCTGTTTTCATTGTTGAAAACAAAAATAAATTCACAGGTACAATAGCAGCTACTGGTGATCCATCTAACAATATTGCTGTTTTACCTTTAATTATTGATAATGCAACATTTTGTGGTGAACTTGTTGATAAAGTCATTGGTACTAAATGACCTTTTTGAAATTTTTTATTAATTGTATTTATTGATGTAACATTTTTTTCAGTAATTGTATTTAATTTGTTTTTTATTTCTTCAATCTGTTTTGTGTTATTCTCAAGAGATACAATAGCTATTTTATTTGAAGAAGAAGTTGGTAAATTAAAATATTCTATTTTTACTTCTTGATTTACAAGATGATTTCTAATTAAAGCAATATTTTTATCAAGTTTTTCAACAAAACCATCTTGAGCTGAAAATAAATCAATTGGATCTAATACAGAAGTTTCTGTTTGTCTACTATTAGCAACCGGTAAATTAAACTTAAATGCTGTATTTTCTGATGTAAACAAAACTATATGTCCAGTTGTTAAATCACTGAATATTTTACTAAAATCAGAATACTTTGTAGTTATACCAGGAAAAGTATCATCTAAAGTCTCTAGATTACTTGAATTTATTTTAGAAATATAATAATTATTAAATTCTTTGATATCACCAATATTATTAGAATAAACAAGTAATAAATTATTTGATTCGATTTTGAATTCTTTAGTAATTATTTCATCACTTGTCTTAATTTGTTTGATGATCTTTTGATACATTATTAGACCTCCATCTTGAATGTATAATTATTGTTATTGATAATAGGAAAGTAGTAATTGAAAGCAAAATTATTAATAATCTTAAATATTCATAATTTAGAATAAGAAAAAATACTAATGGTAGTAAAATAAAAAAATAAATTAAAACGAAACATTTGTGATATTTTTCGTTTAAAGTATCTTTAACCATTATTACGTTAAATGGCACTTTGTAAAATGTTGTAGTTAGGGTTAAAAAAAGAAGTAAAATGTCAAAATGTTCAAAAAATCTTTTTCCTTGATGGCTAAAATATCGATTTAAAGAAGGCATTTCTAATCCTTCATAGTAACGATAATTAACTAATGTATAACTATCAATTATTTGTAGACTTGCACATGCCATAATAATGATTGAAACGATAATTAGTGCTTTTTTACTTATAGGATTGCGGTATTCCTTATTATATATAGTGTATAAAAACAAATCACTACAAATAGTCGTGTAATAAAGACCTTTAAAAACTTTAAAATCAATTGTACCTAGTAATTCCATATTAGCATTGTTGTTATATTCAAAGTCGAAAATAAAAGGTACAAACCAAATTAAACCTGTAATTAAGATTAAAGCTAATCGTAATAACTTATTAATATCTAAGAAAGATAAAACACAAGTTAAAATTATTGTTACAATAGCAAAAAGACTAACGGGAGTTAAATGATAAAAGCTTATTCCCATCATATGACTAGAAATGTAAATAAGAACAACGTTGTGGATAACTGAGTTTATCAACAATAAAATTTTAAAAAAGATGTTACTTTTTAGGTTTTCTATTTTATTTGGCGTTTTATATAAAAGAATCAATATAATAATAGGAATTAATGATAATAAAGGTATCATCCATGATACTTTTGAAAAATCTCGCATAATAAATGATGAATAGCAAATGCTTGCAAAATTCAAATTATAGAAAAACATGATTAAATAAACATAGATATTTGATATACATTTTCTTTTTTCCAAGATTATCACCTATTTCTATTTTTTCCTAAAATTTAAAAAATATAACTTTTTGCTTATAAAAATATTTGTTGAAATTTATTATATATTTTTATATTATTTATTTTAAATAAATAATAAAATAACAAATTTTTCTTGAACAAAAGAATTTCTATCAATTCAACAATCAATAAGCAATTTTATATTTAATTTAATAATTGGTATAATTGTCTTGCAACCTATTGATAAATATACTTATGGAGGAAAAAATGTTTAATTTAGTTTTATTGATTGGAAAAATGACAGATAAACCAACACTGAAAACTTTAGAAAATGGGCAGGTAGTTGGTAATTTTTCACTTGCAGTACATCGACCATTTAAAAACATGGAAGGTGAATATGATACATATTTTATTAATTGTACTGTATGGAACGGAATAGCCCAAAATATCGCAGAATATTGTAATAAAGGCTCTACAGTTGCTGTTAGAGGTCATTTAATTACAAAAGAAGAAAAAATTATTAATGATAAGGGGGAACAAATTAATATTAAAATACCAAGTATTTATGTTGAAAGGATTAATTTTATTAGTTTATAGTAAAAGATACATTTAGAGCAATCTAAATGTATCTTTTTTTAGTATTAAATTTATACAATTAAATTAAGAATTGTGATATAATACCTTGAGGTGTATTATGAAACAATATCTAGATTTATGTAGAACAATTTTAGAACAAGGTACAAACAAATCTGATCGTACTGGAACAGGTACAATATCACGTTTTGGTTATCAAATGCGTTTTGATTTAAATGAAGGCTTCCCATTATTAACTACAAAAAAAGTATATTTAAGAGCAATTATTCATGAGCTTTTATGGTTTGTTAAAGGTGACACAAACATTAAATACCTAGTTGATAATGATGTTCGTATTTGGAACGAATGGCCTTATAAAGCATATGTAAATTCTAGTGATTATAAAGGTGAAACAATCGAGGAATTTATCGATAAAGTAAAAAATGATCCTGAGTTTGCAGAAGAATATGGTGACTTAGGACCTGTATACGGTCGTCAATGGCGTAACTTTGGATTTGATGAAAATTCAGGTTTTGTAGATCAATTAGCGAATGTTATCGAACAAATAAAAACTAATCCTGATTCAAGAAGATTAATAGTATGTAGTTGGAATCCATTATTAATTGATAAAATGGTATTACCACCATGTCATACATTATTCCAATTCTTTGTAAATGATGGCAAATTATCTTGTATGTTGTACCAAAGATCAGCTGATGTATTTTTAGGTGTTCCATTTAATATTGCGTCTTACGCATTATTAACAATGATGGTTGCTAAAATTTGTAATTTAGAACTTGGAGAATTTGTTCATACATTAGGTGATGCACATATTTATGTAAATCATTTGGAACAAATTAATAAACAATTAAAAAGAACTCCAAGAAGTTTACCTAAAATGATTATTAAAGGTAATCAAAAAAATATTGAAGACTTTGTTTTTGAAGATTTTGAACTAGTAGATTATAATCCACATAGTGGTTTGAAAGGAACGGTAGCTGTATAATGAAATCTTTGATTGTTGCAATCGGTGTTAATGGGTTAATTGGTAAAGGAAATGACTTGCCTTGGCATTATCCTGAAGACTTAAAATACTTTAAAAAAGTAACATCTGGCCATCCAGTTTTTATGGGTTATAATACTTTTTTATCAATTTATAGTCGTATAGGTAAACCACTTCCTAATCGTAAAAACTATGTTTTAACTTATGAAGAATCTTTACCAGGTGGTGCAATACCAATTAAAAGTATTGATGAACTACCAGATGAAGAAGTATTTATTATTGGTGGTAAGATGATTTATGAAATGTTACTTCCAATATGTGATCGTTTATATATTACACATGTAAAAAAAGAATATGAAGGGGACGTATATTTCCCACCAATTGATTATTCTAAATATAATTTAATAAGTAAAGAAGAACACGAAGAATTAGATTTTTGTGTATATGAAAAAAAGACCCAATAGGGTCTATTTCATTATTAGATCAGCAAAAAGACAGTTATAGTTTTCATCAAAAACTAGTCTACTTAAACCAGCATTAACAGTTTTTGTGTCGAATCTAAGTTCTGGTAAAAATGGCTTAAAACAACCTTTTAAAAAATGAGAATGGGTAACTACTAAGATTGTTTTTCCCGGATATTTATTTAATATATTTTTAATAAAGGTTTGAGCTCGATTAATTATTGCTGTTTCTGATTCTTCATCTTCAAATTCACAATTCATTATACGTCGATAATTTTCATCAGAAATTGGTATTCCTTCGGCTTTACCAAAACTTCTTTCAATTGCTAATGAATCTTTAATAATATCGACGTTAATAGGAAAAAATTGATTAATAATCTGAGCGGTTTCGTAAGCTCTTGAAAGGGTACTTGATATAATTACATCCCATTTAATACCTAATTGGTTGATTAGATTACAAGTGTTTCTTACTTGTTCACGACCAGTATCATTAAGGGGAGTATCAATTTGTCCTGAAAATATTCTTGCTTTGTTTGCGTCGGTTTGTCCATGGCGGACAAAGTAAATTGTTGTATTCATTATAATCACCAAAACTATTTTATCATATTTTAAAAAATTTGGTGTAAAATTAATAAAGAAGAGGTGTTCTAAATGTTTAGAATGGTAGATTTAATTATTAAAAAAAGAAATGGTGCTGAACTTTCAACTGATGAAATTAATTTCATCATTGAAAACTATGTAAATGGTTCAATTCCAGATTATCAAGTTTCAGCATTAATGATGGCAATTTATTATAATCCACTATCAAGTCGAGAAACACTAGATTTTACAACTGCAATGTTAAAAAGTGGTGATGAAATTGACTTATCACCAATTAATGGTATTAAAGTTGATAAACATTCAACAGGTGGTGTTGGAGATAAAACAAGTTTAGTTGTTGCTCCAATGGCAAGTGCACTTGGTGTTAAACTAGCAAAAATGAGTGGAAGAGGTTTAGGTCATTCAGGTGGAACATTAGATAAACTTGAATCGATTCCTGGATTTACAATTGAACTTCAAAGTGAACAATTTTTTAAACAAGTTAATGAAATTGGTCTTGCGATTATCGGTCAAAGTGCCAATATTACTCCAGCTGATAAAAAACTATATGCATTACGTGATGTGACTGGTACGATAGAATCAGAAGGTATGATTGTTGCATCTATTATGTCCAAAAAACTTGCAAGTGGAGCAGATCATATTGTATTAGATGTAAAAGTTGGTAAAGGTGCTTTCATGAAAGATTTAGAAAGTGCAACAAGTTTAGCTAAAGCAATGGTTAAAATTGGTAAAATGGCTAAACGTGATACTGTAGCAACTATTACAAACATGAATCAACCATTAGGTAATGCTGTTGGTAATAGTTTAGAAGTAATTGAAGCTATTGAAACTTTAAAAGGTAATGGTCCTGAAGACTTTACTGAACTTTGTTTAGAACTTACGGCTGAAATTCTTTTAGTTACAGGAATTACTGACAACATTGATACAGCAAAAGCACTTGCTCAAGAAACGATTGATAATGGCAGTGCTTTAAATAAACTTAAAGAAATGATCATTGCACAAGGTGGAAATCCTGACGTAATCAATGATTATTCATTATTTAAAGAAGCATCAGAAATAATTGAACTTACTTATCAAAATGAAGATCCTGTATATATTGAGGCTATTGATGCAGAAGAAATTGGTATCGCATCTGTGATGCTTGGAGCTGGACGTCAAAAGAAAGAAGATAATATTGATCATAGTGTAGGTATTATTTTAAATAAAAAAGTTGGTGATGAACTTCATAGTGGAGATTTAATTGCTACTGTTTATGCTAATGGTAAAAATACTAATGAGGCCTTGAAAAGAATTCTTGATGCTTATACTTTAACAAGTGAAGTTGTTGAAAAACCAAAGGTTATTTTAGATACAATAAGATAAAATAAAAAAGCACTTACGTGCTTTTTTTTATTTTATAGTTGTTAACATATAATAAATAATATCAACCATTTTGTTCATATCAGTTATGTCAGCAAATTCCATTGGACCATGATGATTATAACTACCTGTTCCTAAATTTGGACATAAGATACCTTCATATGAAAGTCTTGCACCATCTGTACCACCTCTAATTGGTTCCATTACCGGTGTATAACCAAATTCTTTTAAAGCATTTGATGGATACTCAAGAATTTCAGGATGTGGTAAGATTAATTCTTTCATATTACGATAGCTATCAACTATTTCTAATTTTATCACTTCATAACCATATTTTTGATTTAAATAGTTTTTAATTCTAATAAAATCTTGTTTTTGATTTTCAAATTTAATAAAATCATGATTTCTGATAATGTAACTCATATTTGTTTCATTAACACTACCTTCTAAATCATTTAGATGGTTAAATCCTTCATGGCCTTCTGTATATTCTGGTCGACTGTTTACTGGTAGAAGACGATCAAATTCCATTGCAACCATCAAACTATTAACCATTTTGTCTTTTGCACTACCTGGGTGAATACTTTTTCCAATAACTTTAATAAAAGCACTAGCAGCATTAAAGTTTTCATAGTTAATATAGTTAATTGGACCACCATCAACAGTATAAGCAAAATCAACTTTAAAATAATCGTAATTAAAATGAAGTGTTCCGTTACCAACTTCCTCATCTGGAGTAAATGCAATATAAATAGTTGGTAAATCATCTGTTGAATGTAAAACTTTTTCAATAATCGACATGATGATTGCTATACCTGCTTTATCATCAGCTCCTAGCAATGTAGTTCCATCAGTTGTAACAAGTTGATGCCCTATTAGATTATTTAAAAAAGGATAGTCGCTTTTTTTAATTTCGAGATTGTTGCCTAAATTTATGTCGGAACCATCATACTCATTAATAATGTTTGGTTTGATATTAGCGCCTGATATTTCTAAAGCTGTGTCTAGATGAGCAATTAAACCAATTGATTTTTTAATTTTACCAGGAATATTGGCATAAACATATGAGTTTTCGTCTTTAAACGCATTGTTAACTCCTAAAGATTTTAACTCTTCAACTAAAAAATCGGCAAGTTTATGTTGTTTTAAAGTACTTGGAAATGTTTTTGATTCATCTTGTGATTGAGTATCAAAACTTACATATTTTAAAAAACGTTCTAAAATGTTCATATTTCCTCCAATTTTTTGTAAAAAAAAATGGTGCCGGTGGTCGGACTCGAACCGACACGAGCTCATCACTCAATGGATTTTGAGTCCATCGCGTCTACCATTTCACCACACCGGCATCTATTAGGTATTATACGCTAAATTCTTCGAAAATTCAAGCATTTTATTAATTATCGAATACTTAATTAATGGCTTTAATTGTCAAAATATGTTATAATTCATTATGAGGTATAAAATATGAAGAAATTAAAAATTATTTTATTAATTTTATCTTTATTTTTAATTGTTGGATGTAACAATGATGATAAAGGTAAAGAAGAAAATAAAAATGAAATTGATAAATTAAAAGTATTTGTTGTTAATGACTTACATGGAGCATTAGAACAAGATAATGGAGAATATGGTATTTCAAGACTTGCTTGGCTTGTTGAAAAAGAAAGACAAGTAGAAGGACAAGAAGTTTTATTACTTAGTGCTGGTGATACTTTCCAAGGTTCAGCTATTTCAAATTATTCGTATGGATTAAATACTGTTAAAATTATGAATCAAATGCGATTTGATGCAATGACTATTGGTAATCATGAATTTGACTGGGATTTATCAACTGTATTAAATTATGTAGATGGTAATGAAAGTAATGGAGAAGCAAATTTCCCATTTTTAGCTTGTAATATTATTGATAAAACAACAAATAAAATTCCACAACATGTGAATGAATATCAAGTTGTTGATTATGGAAGTTTTCAAGTTGGAATTATTGGTTATATAGGAAGCACTTTAGAAAGTGATATTTCAGCTTCGAAAGTAGCAAATTATGATTTTGTTGATCCTGTTGATAGAATTGGTGAATTATCAAAAGAATTACGTACAACTAAAGGTTGTGAACTTGTTTTAGTAATGGGACATGATGCTTCTAGTTCGACTAATTTAAAAATTGCATCATTTAGTGGAGATTCTGCTGTTGATGGCATTATTAATGGACATACTCATACAATTTACGAAGATTCAATTCGTAATGGTAATGGTGATGATATTCCATTAACACAAGCTGGTACAGCTGGTGAATATATGACTGAAATTGTGTTTGATTTTGATAGTGAAAATACATCATTTAGTGAAGGTATTCCATTTAATCATGACATGAGTTTATATCCTGATGGTATTGATTTAACTGTTGAACAAATGGTAAATCAAATGACACAAGAAATTGCTCCTATAATGAATGAAGTAATATCAACTGCAGGAAATTATGTATCTAAAGGATCAGTTTGTAATTGGACTGCTGATGCAATTTATCAAGCTGTAGATTGTGATTTAGCTGCAATTAATTCTGGTGGTATTAGACAATCTGCTTTTCCTATTAATGAAGGATCAAATGTAACTGTGAAAAAAATATATGAGATTATGCCATTTGATAATTTAATCAAAACTTGTCAAGTAAAAGGTAGTGATCTTAAAAATATTTTATTAATCAATGATGCAGTGTTCTCAAGTAATGTAGAAATTAGTGGTTCATCATTTTATATTGATGGATTGTTAATTGAAGATGATAAAGTTTATACATTTGCGTGTGTTGATTATCTATTTGATCGTGAATCATGCATTTATAATAAAGGACAAGATATTGAAATATTACAATTATTAGTACGTGATGTGATGATAGATGCATTACGTGAATTAAAAAATTCTAATCAAAAATGGCTAGATTAAAAAAAGAAAGGTTTATTTTATGAAATTAGATGTTAAAAAAACAATATACGTAGGATTTGCATTTTTAATAATACAATTATTTTGGCAAGTATATGATGCCGTAATTGCAAAAATGTTAATTGACTCGTTTGGATTATCACAAACTGCTTCTGGATTTGTTATGGCACTTGATAATATTGTAGCTATAGTATTATTACCGATTTTTGGTGCTTTATCAGATAGAACTAAAACAAAAAAAGGAAAAAGAACACCTTATATTTTCTTTGGAACAATATGTGCTGCAATTTTATTAACTGGCGTTTCATTATTTGATAATGCTCAAAATTCTAAAATCGAAAATGCGAAAATTGGAGATATTGTTACAGTAAAAGCTGATGTTAAAGCTGTTGCTTCTGGTGTAACTGTAATTTGTAAAAATGGAGAATTTAGATTTGTAGAATTAGATGAAGAATATTTCACTTTTGAATATAAAGGCATATCATTAAATTATGAAGAAAAAGAAGATGCTTCTTTACAAAGAAGTGAATATGTTGCTGAAATTAGAAAACAAAATGTAGGTTTCTATGTTGGTTTCTTGGTAATATTATTCTTAGTATTGCTTGCTATGGCAACATTTAGAACACCTGCTGTTTCTTTAATGCCTGATGTGACTCCAAAACCATTAAGAAGTAAAGCTAATGCAATTATCAATTTAATGGGTTCTGCTGGTGGTATCATTTCATTAGTTATTATGACTTTCTTATCAATCGAATATCAAAGTTATACACCGTTATTTATTGTAATAGGAACATTAATGTTACTTGGTTTAGCAATTTTCTTATGGAAAGTTAATGAACCTAAATTAAATGAAGAAATGACTAACATTGAAAAAGAATTTGGTGTTGAAGATGCTGCTGATTTAGAAGATCCTGAAACAGGTAAAATGTCAAAAGATGTATTTAAATCATTTATTTGTATTTTACTAGGAGTTGTATTCTGGTATATGGCATATAATGCTGCTACTAGCAAATTCTCAGTATATGCTACATCAGTGCTTAATACTGGTTATTCAATGCCATTACTTGTAGCACAAGGAGCTGCAATTATTACTTATATACCAATTGGTGTATTAGCAACTAAAATTGGTCGTAAAAAGACAATTTTAATTGGTGTTGCCATTTTATTCTCAGCTTTCTTCCTTGCAATTTTTATTACAGCTAAAACAGCTTTATTAATTTGGGTTGCGATGGCTTTAGCAGGTATTGGATGGGCGACAATTAATGTTAACTCTTATCCAATGGTAGTTGAGATGAGTAAAGGTAACAATGTTGGTAAATATACAGGTATTTATTATACAGCTTCAATGACTGCTCAAATTATCACACCAGTTTTATCAGGTGTATTTATGGATATGAAACAATTTGGTTATGGTGCGTTATTCCCATACTGTACTATTTTTGCGGCTTTAGCATTCGTTGTAATGTTATTTGTACGTCATGGTGATAGTAAACCAGTACCAACTAAAAAACTTGAATCTTTTGCTTCATTAGATGATTAATTGTAATAAAAATGACATTTGAAAAAATGTCATTTTTTTATTACATTTTACTAAACAAAGTAGGTATTTTATGATATAATATTCATATTGAGGAAAAAATTATGAAAACTACTAGAAATAAAGAACATTTAATATTACATGATAAAAACATTGTGAAAGGTATATTATTATTAGCACTTCCAGTAATGTTAAATAATATTATCAAAGCGTTTCATGATGTTGTAGATACATTTTTAGTATCTAAAATGGATGCTGCTGAATCAGCTGTCAGTGCTCAGATATCTGCGATTGGTTTTGTGTCGCCTATTATGACGATTTGTCAAGCTTTAGCTATTGGGATGATGACAGCAGGTACTGCTTTAATGAGCCAATATATTGGTGCGAAAAAAGAAGATCGTGCATCTAAGGTTAGCGGACAATTGTTAATGCTTTGTGGACTAGTTGGGATTATTTTTAATGTACTATTGTTTTTCTTAGCACCATCAATTTTAAAACTTATGGATGCTCAAGGTGCGTTATATGATTATTCATTAACTTATATTCGTATTAGATCATTTGAATTAACAGGTTTATTTATCTTTTACGCATATCAAGCAACTCGTCAGTCCCAAGGTGATACTCTTACACCGGTAATTATTAATGGTTCATCAATCATTTTAAATATTATTTTAACTGCAATATTTATTTATGGCATGGGTATGGATCTATCAGGTGCTGCTATCGGTACTGTTATAGCAAATATGATTATTATTCCAGCTTGTATTATTCATTTAATGAAAAGTAAAAGTTTACGACTTTCTAAAGAAAACTTACTTCCAGATTGGAAATATGATAAGAAGATTTTTACACTTGGTGCACCAGCAGCAATTTCTCAAGCTTTCACATCGTTAGCATTTTTAATTATTAATGGTACAATGTCTGGCTATCAAAATTCAATGGGAGATATTGGTTATAGTATTTTAGCACCGATTTCTATTGGTGGTAGAATCAATTCATTATTATTATTCCCGGTTATGGGTATAGGAACTGTACTTGCAACTTTTGTAGGACAAAATATTGGTGCTGGAAATAAAAAACGTGCTGAAAAAGCCTTTATTCAATCAATTATTTTGGTTGTTTCAATGACTTCAATAGGAGCATTAATTTTATATCCATTTAAAGAAACATTGACACGTATTTTCTTGTCAAATCCTAATGAAGTTGCTTTATGCGTTCGTTATGTTGTATTCTTATTAATGGGATTACCACTTATGGGCATTTTCCAATGTTTCATTGGCTGTTTCCAAGGCGCGGGAAGAACTGATTTGTCTTTATGGATGTCAACAATTAGATTATGGGTTTTCAGAATACCAGTACTTTTAATTATGGTCCATTTCTTAAATGTAGGTTATCAAGCAGTTTGGATTTGTATGACAATTAGTAATTTTGGTTCGATGATTGTTGGTTGTATTTTATATACTTTTGTCGACTACGAACCACGTGCAACACGTTTACAACAAAAATTGAAAAAAGAAGTGATGGAGGCATAGTATGGCTAAAAACAATATTGTATTATTTGAACCTGAGATTCCTCAAAATTCAGGAAACATAATGCGTACATGTGCAGGAACTGATACACATTTACATTTTATTAAACCACTAGGTTTTTTATTAGATGATGCTCACTTAAAAAGATCAGCTGTAAATTATTTACCAAATGTACACTTTTCGGTTTATGAAAATTGGGAAGATTTTACTTCTAAAAATCAAGGTAAAATGTATTTTTTAACAAGATATGGAATGAAAACTCCTCATGCTTTAGAACTAAGTGATCCAAATGAAACATATTATTTTGTTATTGGTAAAGAATCTACAGGAATCCCAAAAGAAATTTTAAAAGATCATTTAGATGATTGTATTAGAATACCAACAAATGACAAAATTAGATCATTAAATATTAGTAATGTAGCTGCAATTTGCATTTTTGAAGCATTAAGACAACAAGATTATAATGATTTATTTAGATATGAACCTGAAACATTAAAAGGAAAAGATTTCTTATTAAAATAAATGGTTTTCTATAATATTATTAGTATTTTTACAAATAATATTATAGGGGTATTTATGAAAAAGAAAATTAAAATTTACGATCTTTATGATAATTCAATGGGTTTAGGTAAAAACGAATTTGGAGAAGATATTGATTCTCAATTATATGTTGATAGTCGTGAAAGATACGATTATTTACTTTCTCAGTATGAAGATATTAGATATGATAATATGAACTTAGAACAAAAGAAGAAACAGTAGTGTTTCTTCTTTTTTGCATTAAGAAGCCATTAAATGAATATAATAGTATATCTTGCGAATCACTAAATAAAAAAATGCGAATATAATATTATAGGATGTGATAATAATGGATATTTATGAAATTGCGTTAAATTTTGACTTGGATGGTGAAATAATTGATGTTATAGAAAACAATATTGGATTAATTAATAAAACGTATATTGTAACGACAACTACTAATAAATACATTATTCAAAAAATAAACAGTAGCGTATTTAAACAACCAATTGATGTAATGACTAATATTAAACTAGTAATAGAACATCTAAAAAATAAAGTAAATAATTGTGAAATGCTTAAATTAATTAGTACAAAAACAGGAAATTATTATTTAATAAAAAATGAAGAAGTATACCGTTGTTACAATTATTTGAGTGATTCTATCTTTTATGATAAAGTCATAAATACAAAGCAACTTTATGAAATGGGTAAAACTATAGGATTATTTCATCGTCAACTCTTAGATTTTGATTCAACAAAAATAAAAGAAACTATTAAAAACTTTCATGATACTGATAGTCGTTTTGATAATTTAGTTTCTGCATATCAAAATAGCACAAATTATAAACAACAAGAAGTAATGGAAATTTATAGCTACATAATAGAAGAAAAGAAGAATGTCATAAATTTAAATGAGTTACTTAAAAATAATCTAATTCCCAAAAGAGTTGTACACAATGATACTAAAATAAATAATTTAGTATTTAGTAAAACAACAAATAAAGGAAAATGTTTGATTGACTTAGATACTGTAATGCCAGGTACAATTCTATTTGATTATGGAGATGCACTTCGAAGTATCGGTTCTAATACATCGGAAGAATGTTTCAAATTTGAAGATATTGATTTTTCACTAAATAATTTTATATATTTTTCTATTGGTTATTTAAGTGCTATTGGTGATAAATTAGATATTTCTGAACTTGAACACCTATATGACAGTATTTTAATGATAACTTATGAATGTGGAATGCGGTTTCTAACAGATTATTTAGATGGTGATAAATATTTTTCAGTAAAATTTGCTAAACATAATTATTTAAGAGCAAAAAATCAAATTTTACTTGCTAAAAAGATTAAAAATAAAGAACTTTTAATTAATAAAATACTTAATGCACTGAAAAAGAGAGTTATAATGATAAAATAATCAAAAAAATCGTTTTTTACTTTAAAAAATTGTTATTTTGTTGTATAATAATACTAATAGATAAAAGAGGTGCTTTATGAAAAAGTTAACTAATCTAATAATCATTTTAATCACTTTTATTTTATTAGTTGGTTGTAATCAACCAAACGATGATAATCCAGTTGATAATGGTATTAAACCGACTCATGATTTTACTGTTTGTAATTATTTAAAAGATAATGCTGTTTTCTTACAAAACAAAGAATTTGTTATTAGTGGTGTATCAGAAAATGGTGTATTGTTAAAAATTGATATTTACGATCAAAATGGATCTTTAATTAATACAGCAAGTGATATCGCAGATAATAATGGTGAATTTAGTGTTAAAATTGTAGCACCTAATGGAAGCTATAACAAGTACAAAATAGTTATTACAGATTCTGTTCATACACATGAATATAATAATATTTTATTTGGTGAAGTTTGGATGTTTGCTGGTGAACAATTAAACGAAGTTGTTCCTGCATCAAATGAATATAATGAATATGTTCGTATTTTTAATTATAATAATAATGAATATTCATGGACAAATTTTGATAATAATTCACAAGCTTATGCAATAGCGTATAAATTTGCTGAAGAATTAATAAATAAGATAAATGTACCAGTTGCAATAATTGATTCTACATTACCATTTGGTAATGCCGATGCTTGGATTTCTCATTTTACTGCATCTAATCAATTAAAAATTAATAATTATTTACAAGGAATTAATCGTTATATTCCTTCAGTTGATAACGTAGTTTTAAAAACAAATACATTAAGTTCTATGAATAAAACATATTTAAGTGAATTAAACGGGTTATCAATTCGTGGAATGATTTGGCAACAAGGTGTTACTGATTTTAATGTAAATAGTAATTCTGATATTTATAAATTAATGAATAACTATACATATTTAACATCAAATATCTTTTTGGATTATATAAATTATTTTAAAGGTGAAATTGATATTTATTCAATACAAAATGGTTTTGTAAATTTGGAATTTGCTAATGAACTAAGAAGTGCACAAGAACAAGCAACATATTTAGTTAATAATGTTCAAATTATCCCTACATATGATTGTCATGTTTTAGAAGAAAATTTAATTTCAGCTGATGTAAATTATGTTTTTTCACCTAATAAATTTGTAAATCGCATTGCACAAAATGTTTTAGAATATACTTATCAAAAACAAAGAGAAACTAAATATTCAATGTTTACTAACGCTGTAATTAATTATAATACAATAACATTAACATTTAGTAATGACATCAAATTGAATAAAGTTGATGAAATTTACGGTTTAAATGTAAAAACATCAGATGGAATTTTATTAAATTATCAATTTGAAATCGAAGAAAATCAAATTATTATTGAATTAAATGATTTAATCTTCAATGAAGATATGGAATTAGTTATTTCATATGCAGAAAATTATGACTTGTATAAATGTAATTTGTACAATGTATATGATTATCCTGTATTACCATTTAGAATAGAAATTAGTGATTAGAAAGAGAGAAAAATATGGATCGTCATACTTGTCGAATTGTAGTAATTCGTGTTTTATACCAATTAGATATTAACAAACAATTTAATATCGAAGATGAAGCTTTAGATTTAGCTATCGCATACGCAATTGATCCTTTAAATGAAAAAGAATTACCACTTAATTTAGAGGAATATAGTTGTTCAGAAAGTGAATATAATTTTATAAAAGAAACAATTATAAATATTAATAAAAATAAAGCAGATATCGATATTTTAATAACTAGAAATTTAGAAAATTATACTTTATCTAGAATTAATTATGTAGATCGTGCCATTATTAGACTTGCCGCATATGAATTACAACAAGGCAGTGTTGCACATAACATTATTATAGATGAAGCCTTAGAATTAACAAAAGAATATTCAAATTTAGATGATGGTTTACAAACTAAATTTAATAATCGTCTTTTAGACAAAATTCATCAGGATTTAATCAATGACAAATAATGATGATTTTAAAAATGCTCGCTTTTTATCAGTATCAGCATTAAATAGATATTTATCATATAAATTTGATATGGACATTCACCTTCAAAATGTATATTTAGAAGGTGAAATTTCTAATTTTAAGGTATCTGGTAAACATTTTTACTTTTCAATTAAAGACGAATTTAGTGAAATATCAGCAATGATGTTTTATCCTTCAAATAAATCGATTAATTTTGAAATTACTGATGGTATGCTAGTTCAGGTTGTAGGTAAAGTTGGCGTATATGAAAAAAGAGGTACGTATTCAATAATTTGTAAAAAATTAGAAAAAGCAGGACTTGGTGCATTATATCAAGAATTCTTAGATTTAAAAGAAAAACTACAAGCTGAAGGTTTATTTGATCAAAAATTCAAAAAACCATTACCTGAATATCCTAGAAAAATTGCTGTTATTACATCTGCAACAGGAGAAGCCATTAATGATATCGTATCAACAATTAATAAAAGATATCCTCTTGTTGAGATTTTACTGTATCCAGCTTTAGTTCAAGGAGAAGATGCACCTAAAGATTTAGTTAGAGCATTAAAAGAAGCGTATACAAATGATTCAATTGATTGTTTAATAATTGGACGCGGTGGTGGTAGCTTTGAAGATTTATCATGTTTTAATGATGAAACATTAGCTAGAACTTTATTTGCTGCTCCATTTCCAACAATTTCAGCTGTTGGTCATGAAGGTGATTACAGTATTTGTGATTTTGTTGCTTCGATGCGCGCTCCAACCCCTACAGGTGCTGCAATGTTGGCTTGTAAAGATAAAAATGAAATATTAGAAAATATTTCAATTGTCGAACAACGATTGAAAAGTTCATATCGTAGCTATTTACAAAAGTTGAATATTCAATATAATAATATAGTTAATTCTTATGCATTATCAAAATTTAATCAAATCATTAACGTTTATGAAAATAAGTATATAAGTTTATATGAAAAGTTAAAGACTTTATCACCAATTACTATGATTGAACAAAAGATTGAAAAAATTCAACAATCAAAAAATTACTTAAATTTAATGTTAAATCATATCATTAGTAATAATAGTAATAAGTTTGAATCAATAAACAATAACTTACATATTAAATTTCAAAATAGTATAACGAATATTGAAGATAATATTATAAACAATATTGATAAGTTAATTTTATTAAATCCTTTAAATGTAATGAAAAAAGGATATAGTATAGCCTATCAAAAAGATAATGTTATTTCGTCAGTTAAAGATCTTACTTTAAATGAAAAATTAAGAGTAAAGATGTTTGATGGTGAGATAGAAACACAAATTTTACAAATTAAAGAGGAAAAAAATGGAAAATAAAACATTTGAACAAATGATGGAAGAATTGTCTTTAATTGTTGATGAACTTGAAAAAGGCAATTTAAGCTTAGATGAAGCTGTTCGTAAATATCAACAAGGAATTCAGTTAAGTGCTGAATTACAAAAACAACTAGAACAAGCTAAAGAGGTAATTGTTAAAAAAATGAATTAATTGAAGAAAGGAGTACATTATGAAACAACTAAGCAATATGTCTGATAAAGACCTTAATGTTTTATCAGAAGATATTAGAAAACAAATAATTGATGTTGTAAGTAAAAATGGTGGTCATTTATCATCCAATTTAGGTGTTGTTGAATTAGTTGTTGCATTACATAAAGTTTTTGATACTCCAACTGATCAAATCATTTTTGATGTATCACATCAAACATACGCTCATAAAATATTAACAGGACGAAAAGAACAATTTAATACTTTAAGAAAATATCAAGGTATAAGTGGTTTTACAAAACCTGAAGAAAGTGAATTTGATTTATTTTCTGCAGGTCATTCATCAACAGCTGTATCACAAGCTATTGGTTGTGCACTTGCAAACAAAGAAAATAACATCAAAAAAGAAGTTATTGCTGTTGTTGGTGATGCTTCTGCAACTAATGGATTAACATTAGAAGCATTAAATTATCTTGGTGCTCATAAAGAAATAAAAGTAATTATCATAATCAATGATAATGATATGAGTGTATCAAAGAATGTTGGTGCTATGGCTAAAACATTTAATAAAATAAGAGTTAAAAGAAAAAAAGCATTTATTTATAAAATTACACCTAAATTTATGCATGGTTTGTTAGATAAAATTAAATCAGGTCTAAAAAGTACGATTTACAAAAAAAGTCTATTTGATGCTTTTAATTTGAAGTATTTTTCTGGAATAGATGGTCATAATATTAAAGAATTAGAAAAGTATTTGTCTTTTGCAAAAAAATACCCAGAATCGATTGTTTTACATGTAAAAACAACAAAAGGTAAAGGTTATAAGTTTGCAGAAGAAGATAAAACTGGCACTTGGCATCATGTTGGTCCATTTAATGTCGAAACTGGTGAAATGCTTAGTACTAATAAACTTCAAGTAGGTAATTATTTTGCTAAATATTTAATTGATTATGAGGATAAATACAAAGTTATTTCAGCAGCAATGACTCTTGGTTGTGGACTTGATGAATTACAAAATCAAAAACCAAATAATATTATTGATGTTGGGATTGCTGAAGAAAATGCGGTAGAAATCGCTTCAGCTCTTGCAACTAATAATGTTACTCCAATTGTCTTTATTTATTCAACTTTTTTACAAAGAGCATATGATCAAATAGTTCATGATGTTACTAGAACTAATAAGCATGTTGTATTTTGTATCGACCGTGCAGGAATTGTTGAAGATGATGGTGATACACATCAAGGTATTTTTGATATTTCTTATTTATTGCCACTACCAAATATGACAATATTAGCACCTTCAACAATTGAAAATGCTGTAAAATGTTTAGAATATGCTTTAAAACATGATGGACCTATTGCGATAAGATATCCTAAATATTTACCAAATGGATCTGAAACGTTTGAACCTAATAAATGGATAGTTGAAAAAGAACTTAAAGATATAAATGTTTTGACTTATGGATCCGATGTTTTACATATTAAACAATTATTAGAAAATAAAAACGTTGGTTTAATTAACGCAATTTCAATTAAACCAATGGATTATGAAATGTTAGAAAAATTAAAACAAACTAAAAAATTAATTATTTATGAACAAGTTAATAATAAATCTAGCTTGGGAGAACAAATAAAATTAATTCTAGGTCAATTTATTGATATAGTTCATATTTCTTTAGAAGATACTTATTTAACTGAGGGAAAAGTTGACGACTTAAGAACATATGCTAATATTGAATATAGTAGAATAATTAATTCGTTATAATTTATAAAAAAATATATACAAAAAGTGCCTTTATTTCCAATAAATAAAGGCACTTTATTTTTTAATTTTGGGAAAAATATTATTAGGATTTAAATCCTAGAAAGGAGAAAAAATGCGAAAAATTTCCAAAATTATAGTATCTTTTGTATTTACATTTGTTATTTTATCAGCTTTTCGTTTTAATACGAAAGCAGAAACTATTAGTAATAAAGTGTATGTAGGCGGCGAAAATATTGGTATTAAGTTAAATACTGGAATTGAAGTTATTGGAAAGTATGAAGTTGAAACTGAACACGGAAAAGTAGAACCTTGGAAAAATAGTAATATTCAAAAAGGTGATTACATAATCAGTATTGAAGGGATTAAAGTTGAAAACAATCAAAGCTTATTAAATATTCTTAGTTCATGTAAAAAAGATCGACTAAAATTATTAATTGAAAGAAATGATAAACGATTTGAAACATCAATTGATGTTGTAATTTCTATTAATAATCAAAAATCATTAGGACTTTACATTAAAGATAAATTAATGGGTATTGGAACATTGACTTTTATTGATCCCAATGACAATTATTTTGCTTCATTAGGCCATGGAATTTATCACAATGATGAGCTTTATGATGTTAGTAATGGTGTGATATTGTCTTCGACTGTCAATTCAATAAGAAAAGCAACACCTGGTAATGCTGGAGAGAAGAAAGCAACGTTAGATAATAAAGTTGTAGGTACAATATTAGATAATAAAATAACCGGTGTTTATGGTAAAATATTGAAAAATAATTACCAGAATAAAAACTTAATTGAAATAGGTAAAAAAGAAGAGATAAAAATTGGACCAGCAACAATTGTTACAACTCTAACAGATAATGTTCCTAAGGAATATCAAATCGAAATCATCGATCTTGTAGAGCAAGATAATACTGGCATAAAAGGTATTAAAATAAGAATTACTGATGAAAGATTAATAAAAGAAACTGGTGGAATTGTTCAAGGGATGAGCGGTAGTCCAATTTTACAAAATGGTAAATTAATCGGTGCAGTATCTCATGTTATTGTTGATAATCCTAATGTAGGGTATGGAATGTACATTGAATGGATGATTGAAGATTTAAATGGTGCTAAAAAATAACAAAATAATTTTTATAATGCATATTTTAATCAATTTGATAGAATATGAATAGATTTTAAATGGTTAATGTCGAATTTTGTTTCGTATGTATATGCTAAAGTACTATTGTTGAAAAAAAGCGATAAAAATGTTAAAATATTATAGTACAGGGGGTGTATGTGTGAATAAAATTCGAATTATGGTAGCAACAGAGTCGAAAGAAGGAATGGATGCTATCAAAAACTATTTTAATGATCTAACAAATATTGCAGTTGTGGGATATCACTCTGATGGTAATGCAGTACTAAATTCATTAAGAGTAACAGATGTAGATGTATTACTATTAGACTTATTTATGCCACATTGTGATGGAATTAGAGTAATAGAAGAACTGCGAACAAAGAAAGACAAATATCGTAGTCCAAAAAGAATTATTGTAATGACTCAATTTACTAGTTCCTTCATTACAAACAAATTAAATCAATTTGAAGTTGATTATGTACTTGCGAAACCGATTGATTTTGTAAGTTTATATCAATGTATAACTTATTCAGAAAAACCATTAATTAATGCTAAAGTAGAAAAATCGATCGATTTAGATACAGAAATTACAACAATACTTCATGAAATTGGAGTTCCAGCACATATTAAAGGATATTTGTATATGCGTGAAGCAATTACTATGGTGTACCATAATTTAGATTTATTAGGCGCCATTACAAAAATTTTATATCCAGAAATTGCTCAAAAGTATTGTACAACTGCATCACGTGTTGAAAGAGCAATTAGACATGCAATTGAAGTTGCTTGGATTCGTGGTAATGTTGAAGCTATAAGTGAAATATTTAGTTATACAATTAGTTATAACAAATCTAAACCAACTAATTCTGAGTTTATTGCGATGATTGCTGATAAGTTAAGATTGCAACATCGAAGAAGCAAAAATTTAAAAACAGCATAAAAAAATAGACATTAGATTAAATCTAATGTCTATTTTTATTTACCACCAAATAGTGAAACGATCATAGAGATAACTGGAAGTAATACTGTACCAGCAACGATAAGAATTACGATAGCTTTTCCCCACCAAGTTTTTGATGGAGCTTTTTTAATAGCGTATTCTTCACGATTACCTTTATGTTCTTTTACGATAAATTTTTCTTTATTTTTTTCCATAAATAGCTCCTTTTTCTATGCTATATTTACTTACGCATATTATTATACCACATTTCGTTAAAATGTAAAACAAATTTAATAAAAAATAAATTGTATTATATGCTTTTTTAATTATATTGTGATAAAATAAGATAGGAGGATGAATTTATGGGCAGAATAATTTTTCATATTGACATGAACAGTTTCTTTGCAAGTTGTGAAATTGCTGAAAATCCAGATTTATATGATAAAGATGTTGCTGTTGCTCCATATTCATCTGAGAGAAAAAGTATCATTTTAGCTGCAAATTATAATGCTAAAAGAAAAGGTATTAAAACAACAATGCATGTGCATGAGGCTTTAAAAATTTGTCCGGGATTAGTTATAGTTGATTCTAATCATCAACTTTACAATGAATATTCTAGAAAATTCTTTAATTATTTTTTATCTATTACGCCACTTGTTGAACCGGCTAGTATTGATG
This sequence comes from uncultured Bacilli bacterium, assembly GCA_904502205.1. Next base: position 13,109 of record CAJGDR010000001.1, on the reverse strand, counting down.
AAGGGTATTTAGATGTGACAGATGTTTGTAAAACAATTAATCCTTTAGAACTTGCAAAAAAAATCCAAAAAGATTTACTTGAACAATTTAAATTACCTTGTAGTATTGGTATTGCGCCTAATAAATTTTTAGCTAAAATGGCATCTGATATGAAAAAACCACTAGGCATAACGATTCTTAGAAAACGAGAAATTAAAGAAAAATTATGGCCACTACCAATTTCAGATATGCAAGGTGTAGGTAAGAAAACATTACCGGTTTTAAATAGTTTGAAAATATTTACTATAGGTGATTTAGCAAATTACCAAAATATACCATTATTAGAACTTTCAATTGGTAAACAAAGTACGATTCATTTAATGCGTCAAGCAAATGGAATAGGAAGTACGGAGATTGATGTTAATCGTTTTAATGATGTTTCAACAATAAGTAATTCTACAACTTTAGATTTTGACGAATATGATCCGATTAAACTTAAGAATACATTGAAATGGTTAACAAACACTGTTTGTAATCGTCTTGAGAAAAAAGAATTAAAAGCTCAAACTTTTACAATTCAAATAAAATATAATACTTTTAAAACAGTAAGTAGATCAAAAACACTTGATAATGCCATTAATGATTCAACAAAAGTATATAATATAATCGAAGATTTATTTGATGATTTAGTTGATTTATCGTATGGCGTAAGATTGTTGGGTGTATCTTGTGGTAAATTAAAACCATACAAAGAGTCATTAGTCCAAATGTCTATTTTTGACTCATTTGATGATATTGAAAAAGATAATGCTATTAATATTTTAATAAGATCACTGAATGATAATTTTGGTAGTGATGTTTTAACAAGAGGGTTTTCAAAACAAAATAAACCTAAAGATATTAATGATTATTATGAATAAAATACTTTAAAAAACATTAAAAAAATGATATAATAAATTATAAGAAAAGAGGTACAATATGGGATTTTTTAGTAGACAATTATTAAAAGTTATTCAATGGAAAGATGATACTAATAATGTTATTGTTCATCGTTATAAAATGGATACAAGAGATGAAATTATGAATGGCTGTCAATTGGTTGTTAATGAATCACAAATAGCTATTTTATCAAAAGAAGGTCAATTTGCAGACGTATTTGGACCTGGTACACATCGCTTAGAAACAAAGAATATACCTGTTTTAACTAAAATTGCTGGTTGGAAATATGGTTTTGATTCTCCTTTTAAATGTGATGTTTATTATATTAATACTAAACAATTTATTAATCAAAATTGGGGAACTGCCAACCCAGTAATGATGCGTGATGTTGAATTTGGTATGATTCGTGTTAGAGCGTTTGGTAAATATTCATTCCAAGTAGATGATGCTCAATTATTAATTCGTCAATTAGTTGGTACAAATGCTGATTATACAGTTAATGATTTAAAAGAACATTTAAAATCAATGTTTGTTTCATCATTTTCAGATGCACTTGCAACAGCAAAAATTCCTGCTTTAGACATTGCAATGAAATATGATGAACTAGCTAATGTATTAAAAGATGTATTAGTTGAAAAATTTAAATCATTTGGATTAAAACCAATCCAAGTATATGTTGAAAATGTTTCATTACCAGAAGAAGTTGAAAAAGTAATTGATAAACGTACATCATTAGGTGTTTTAGAAGGCAAAATGGGATCATATGCTGCAATGGAATCAATTGGAGCAATGCGTGATGCTGCAAATAATCCGAATGGATCTGGACTAGCTGGTGCTGGCGTTGGATTAGGTGCTGGTGTAACAATGGGTTCAGCAATGATGGATAGTTTAAAAGACATTAAAGATGAACCAAAACAATCTTTAGTAAATTGTCCAAATTGTAATAACTCAGTTCCATCAAGTAGTAAGTTTTGTCCTGAATGTGGAAAACAATTATCTACAACGAAGTTTTGTCCTGAATGTGGTGCGAAAGTTTCATCAACATCTAAATTTTGTAATGAATGTGGTCATAAATTAAATTAATGGAGAAGAATATGAATAACCCTAATGTAGATGAAGAACTACTTACAGCTGAAAATGAAACGTATAAGTGTCCTTCATGTGGTGCTAATCTAAAATATGAACCTAGTAATAATGGTTTAAAATGTGATTATTGTGGATTTGAACTAAATATGTCTGGCCAAACATCGACTGAAGAAAATGATTTTTTGAAAGCAGATAATCATCAAAAATGGGATAATACGGTCCAAAAAGCTGTTTGTAAAAATTGTGGTGCCCATAATGTTATTGAAAAAACAACTTTATCAAGTAAATGTCCTTTTTGTGATTCTCCAATGATTATATCAGTTGAAGAATTTGAAGGTTTAAAACCCGATCGCGTTATTCCATTTAAAATTGATATGGAAACAGCTCGTCAAAATTATAAAACTTGGATTAAGAAACGTTTTTATGTACCAAGTAATTTAAAAAAAGATATTCCTAATCCGACAAGTAATTCAATTTATGTTCCAACTTGGACATATGATTCTGAATCATTTTCTCAATATAAAGGTCGTTTGGGAAAAAGATATACTGTTACAGTAGGAAGTGGTAAAAATCGTCGCACTGTAACTAAAATTAGATGGTATCGCATAAGTGGTGTACATCATAAAAGTATTGATGATATCTTAATTTGTTCAGGAAATAAAATTTCTCAAAAAGAAATTGACAAGATTACACCTTTTGATACTAATAATTCGTATGTTTTTGATAATCGTTATCTTGCAGGTCACACAGCTGAACATTATAATGTTACTGTTCAAGAAGGTTGGAAACAAGCTCAGAATATAATTAATGAACAAATTAAAAGTGAAATTTTAAGAAAATATCATTATGATGTTGTTGATTACTTAAATTTTACACCAGTTTATACAAATATTAAGTATAAATATGTAGTTTTACCAGTTTGGTTATCAAGTTATAATTATAAAAATAAAAAATATCATTATTTAGTTAATGGTGAAACAGGTAAAATCAGTGGTAATTATCCATTATCAATATGGAAAATTCTATTTACAGTTTTACTAGTTTCTACAATTTTCATTGGTTTAATATTATTTTTGATGAATTATTAGAAGATATCATAATAATATAAAATAAGTATTGTTAGTGTGGTAAATTTTTACTTAATCATTGATTAATAGAAAGGAACAATCAGTTTCTTACTGATTTTATTTAATATGGAAAAAGATTTAGAAAAGTTAATACATGATGCTTTAAAAGAAGATGGTTATGATAAAGATGTAACTTCTCTAGCAATTATTGAATCAAAAAAAGAAGGCTTTGCGAGTTTTTTTGTTCGAACATCAGGTGTATTATCTGGTGTTACAATTCTAAAAGAAATTTATCGTCAAATAGGTCCTAAAGTAAAATTAAATATTTTGAAAAATGATGGTGATTATCTTAATAAAGGTGATGTCATTGCGAGTATAAGTGGACGAATGATTGACATTTTGCGTGGTGAACGTGTCGCTTTAAATTTTTTACAAAGAATGTCTGGTATTGCAACCTTAACTGATAAATTTGCTGAAGAATTAAAAGGAACTGGATGTCAAATTATCGATACTAGAAATACTACACCATTACTTAGAAAGTTTGAAAAAGATGCTGTTGTTCATGGTAAAGGTTTTAATAATCGATTTAATTTAACCGAACAAGTATTTATTAATGAAAATCATATTGCTGCTATTGGTTCAATTACTGATGCTGTTCAAAATGTAAGAGATAAATATGGTAGTGAAATTGTTATTGAAGTCGAAATTAAAACAAAAGATGAATATTTGGAAGCTTTAGAAACTGATTGTGATGTACTTACTCTTGATAATATGTCAAATGAATTAATGAGCGAACTTTGTGCTATTCCACATTATGATAAAAAAATAATTGCTAGTGGTAACATGACGCTTGGAAGAGTAAGAAGTGTTGCATTAACTGGTGTTGATTATATTTCAATCGAAACATTATCTAATTCTTCGAAATCTTTAGATATTTGTATGAAATTCTTAAAAAAGACTTTCAAATAATAAAAAAAGGAGTTCATTTGAACTCCTTTTTAATATTCTAATATTGCTTGTTTTAATTCTTCAACAATATTTTTTTCATCTATTTTTTTGATGATTTCTCCTTTTTTGAATAAAACAGCACTTTGTTTACCACCAGCAATCCCTAAATCGGCTTCTTTTCCTTCTCCAACTCCATTAACGATACATCCCATAATAGCAACTGTCATTTTTTTATTTATTGTGAATAAGAATGGTTCAATTTCTTTAATAATGTTTTCCATATTGTATTCACATCTGCCACATGTAGGACAACTAATTAAAGTTGGACCGACATATTTATTAAACATTTTTAAAATTTCTTTTGCTGAATAAATCTCATTAACAGGATTACCAGTCAATGAAACTCTTATTGTATCACCAATATTTTTATTTAATAATGTGCCTATTGCATAACTTGAACGAATATTACCACCAAGTACTGTACCTGATTCTGTTAAACCAATGTGTAGTGGATAGTCGAAAGTAGAAGAGGCTAAAATATTAGCTTCAATAAATGTGTCAATACTTGTTGCTTTAAGACTAAGTACAATATTTGTAAAGTTTAATTCTTCTAAAAGTTTGATCTCTCTTTTTGCTTCCTCGATCATACCTTGTGCTGTTACACCGTATTTTTCAACAATATCACTGCTTAATGATCCAGAATTTACACCGACTCTAATTGGAATGTTTTTCTCTTTACATTTATCAACAATTAATTTTACATGCTCTCTAGGCATATTACCTGGATTAATGCGAATTTTGTGAACGCCATTTTCGATGGCAAGTAAAGCTAGCTTATAATCAAAGTGAATGTCTGCAACAAGTGGAATATTGATATTTTTAACAATTTCACTAATTGCATTAGCATCGTTTGTGTCTTTAACAGCAACTCTAATAATTTCACATCCAACAGCTTCTAACTCGTGAATTTGATCTAATGTTTTTTGGATGTCACTTGTTTTCGTATTAGTCATTGATTGAATAACAACATTGCCGTTTCCAATTGGTACGTTATTAACATAAACAATTTTCTTCATTCTAATAAAATAAGAGTTCTTATTAAGAACTCTTTTTTCCTCCTTTTGCTTTAGTAGTAGTTTCAACTACTGCAACAACTTTCTTTTTATGAATCTTTCTTTGTGGACTACGAATTCTACCACGTCTTAAGAAGTTATAAATTGTACTTCTAGATGCAGTAATACCATATGTGTCTTGAATAATTCTTGCATATTCAGAAAAGTTAGTTCCACGATATTCTTTACGATAAAGTTTACATACAAATGTACTTAATTCTTGGTCGTAAGTATTATATGGCTTGTATTGTTTGTTTTTGTGAATAACACCTTCAACACCTTCATTTAATACTTGACGTTTTAAATTACGTACTTGACGTGTTGTAATTCCAAGTTTTTTCGCCGCTTCAGTACCGTTGATTTCACCTTCTATTAATTTTGTAATAATACGCATTTTCTTTCTTTCAATTTTAGAAAGTTTTTTCTTTGGTTTTTTCTCTTCTACTACTGGCGTTTCTGGGTTGTTAATAGGTTGATTTTGTAAGTTTGTATTTTCCATGATTAACCTCGTTTGATTAATGATTTGTTCCTATATAAATAATACCACAAAACGTCAAAAAACGCAAATAATATGATGTTAAAAAGTGAAATATTCTTTTAACAAAAAAACTTATTATTTGAATTATTTACAAAATTTTGATATAATTTAAATGGTGATATTTATGAAATATAATTTTAGCGAAATGATACTATATGAAGATAATCATTTATTAGTAGTACATAAACCTGCTAACTTACTTTCGCAAGAAGACAATACTAAAGATTTGGATTTGGTAAATCTTGCAAAAGGGTTTTTAAAGGTTAAATATAATAAACCAGGGAATGTTTATGTCGGTTTAGTTCATCGACTTGATAGAATGACAGAAGGTATAATTGTACTTGCAAAAACTTCTAAAGCAGCTAGTCGTCTTTCTGAACAAATTAGAAATCAAGAATGGATTAAAGAATATGTTGCTGTAGTAGAAGGAGAAGTCAAGGAAACTAAGAAACTTACACACTATTTGAAACATATTGAAAATACTAAAAAAATGACTGAAGCGAAACTAGGTGATGGACAAAAAGCTGAACTTTACTTTGATTCACTTGTTCAAAATTCAAAATTTAGTGTTGTTAATGTTAAATTAATTACTGGTCGTCATCATCAAATAAGAGTACAGTTTTCATTATTTGGTCATCCGTTAGTTGGTGATATGCTATATGGTAATGGAAAAAAACATGATTTAATGCTATGTTGTCATAAATTAACTATTAAACATCCAGTAACAAATGAAATTTTAACATTTAAATCAACACCAAAAAATAAATTATGGCATAAATATTTTGATTTGAAATTATTAAATGACTAATTGCTTGTAAAAAAAGTTAAAATAATGTATAATAGTTAAGATTGAAGAGGTGAAATAATATGCGTAATAGAATATTTACATCTGAAGCTGTTACTGAAGGGCATCCTGATAAGATTTGTGACCAAATTAGTGATGCAGTTCTTGATGATATTTTAAGTCAAGATCCAATGTCGCGTGTTGCGTGTGAAACTTGTGTTACAACTGGATTAGTTTTAGTAATGGGTGAAATAACAACTAATGGGTACTGTGATGTCCAAAAAGTTGTTAGAAACGTAGTAAATGAAATTGGTTATAATCGTGGTAAATATGGATTTGATGCTGAAAATTTAGCAGTAATCGTATCTATTAACGAACAATCACAAGATATTGCTCTTGGAGTTGATAAAGATGGTGCTGGTGACCAAGGTATGATGTTCGGATATGCTTGTAAAGAAACTCCTGAACTTATGCCTATGCCAATTGTGCTAGCTCAAAAACTTGCAAGAAGACTTACTGAAGTTCGTAAAAATAACATTTTAACATGTTTAAGACCTGATGGTAAAACACAAGTAAGTGTTGAATATGATGAAAATGGTAAACCATCAAGAATTGATGCAATTGTTGTATCTACTCAACATGATGAAAATGTTACACAAGAAGAACTTTATGAATTAATTAAAGAACATGTAATTTTTGAAGTTATTCCACATGAATTAATTGATGATGCTACAAAGATTTTAGTAAATCCAACTGGTAGATTCGTTGTTGGTGGTCCAAAAGGTGACACTGGTCTTACAGGACGTAAGATTATCGTTGATACTTATGGTGGTTACGCAAGACATGGTGGTGGAGCTTTCAGTGGAAAAGATCCAACAAAAGTTGATAGAAGTGCAAGTTATATGATGAGATATGTTGCTAAAAACATTGTTGCTGCAGGACTTGCTGAAAGAATTGAAATTCAAATTTCATATGCTATCGGTGTAGTTGAACCAACATCTATTTATGTAGATACTTATGGTACATCAAAACTTACTGATAATGAATTAATTGAAATTATCAAAAAACATTTTGATTTAACTCCAAAAGGAATTATTAGAGATTTAGATTTAAGAAGACCAATTTATCGTCAAACATCAAATTATGGACATTTTGGTAGAACGGATATTGATCTTCCATGGGAAAGATTAGACAAAGTTGAAAATTTAAAAAAATACAATAAATAATAGAGGTGAGTAAAATGAAAATTTGTATTATTGGCGCAGGGAGTACTTATACTCCAGAATTAGTTGAAGGTATTATTAATAAAAGAGACACATTACCTGTTACACATTTAGTTTTCATGGATATTGATGAAAGAAAATTAAATATTGTAGGTAGTCTTTGTGAAAGAATGATTAAGGCTGCAGGACTTCCTTGTAAAACTGAATTAGTTTTAAATGATTATGCATATGCATTAGAAGGTGCAGACTTTGTATTATGTCAAATTCGTGTAGGTAAACTTCCTGCTCGTATTAAAGATGAAAAAATTCCACTAAAATACAATTTAATTGGACAAGAAACTTGTGGTATTGGTGGTATGTTTAAAGGTTTAAGAACTATTCCAGTAATGATGAATATTGTTAAACTTATGGAAAAACATTGTCCAAATGCTTGGTTAATTAACTTCTCTAACCCATCTGGTATGATTGCAGAAGCTTTACTTAACCATACAAATGTTAAGATGATGGGTCTATGTAATGTTCCAATTAATACAATCGATGGTATTAAACGTAACATGCAATTACCTAATGCTGAAATTGAATATATGGGTCTTAACCATTTTGCATTTATTACAAAAATTGAACAAGATGGTAAAGATTATTTACAAGATGCATTACAAGCTGGTTTAAACAGTGAATCAATGAAAAATATCCCATCAAGTGGTTTCTCAAAAGAACAAATCGCAACTATTGGTGCAATTCCAACAAGTTACTTAGAATATTATTATTTCCAAGATAGCAAATTAGAACATTTAAAAAATGCTGAACGTTCACGTGGTGAAACTTGTATGTTAATTGAAGAAGAATTATTAGCAATTTATCAAAATGCTGAACTTCATGTTAAACCAGAACAATTATCAAAACGTGGTGGTGCACGTTATTCAGAAGTTGCTATTAATCTTGTTAACTCTATTTGGAACGATGTTGGCGATGTTCAAGTAGTTAATGTTTTAAATAAAGGTGCAATCGATTTCTTAGATGACAATGACGCTGTTGAAGTTTGTGCACGTATTGGTAAAAATGGTGCTGAACCTTTAAAAGTTACAGGTGCAGTTAATGATCATTTAAAAGAATATATTAAACAAGTTAAAGCATACGAAAAACACGCTGTTAAAGCTGCTTTAAATGGTGATAAAGTAGAAGCTATGCGTGCTCTTGTTATTAACCCTCTTTGTGGTGATTTAAAAACAGCATCAGCTTGTTTTGATGAACTAGTTGAAGCTCATAAAGAATTCTTACCACAATTTGTAAAAAATGAAAAATAAGCCTATGAAATATGTATTAGGTGTTGATGGCGGAAATACTAAGACTGATTACTTTTTATTTGATTTATCAGGTAATCATGTAGATAGTATTCGTAAAGGAACATGTAGTCACGAAGCTCTTAGAGATAGCTATGCTGGAACAAAAAGAGTAATGACTGAACATTTAAATGAATTATTTTCAAGAAATAACATCACTGTAGATGATATCGCTGGTGCAGCTTTTGGTCTTGCAGGAGCAGATGTTGTTACACAAAAGATTGAATTAAATCGTGTTATTAAAGAAATTGGTTTTAGAAACTTTGCTCTTGAAAATGATGGTGTTTTAGGTGTAAAAGCAGGATCAACAACTGGTTATGGTGTTTGTTCAATTAATGGTACAGGTACAGTAGTTGTTGGTGTAGATAATCATAATGACTTTTTACAAGTTGGTGGCGTAGGCTATATTTCAGGTGATGAAGCTGGTGGAGCTTATTTAGTAAGAAGAACTTTCCAAGCTATTTATGATTCATTATATCGTATGGGTGATGAAACAATCCTAAAAGATGAAATATTTGCGCTTTATGATATTAAAGAAAATAGACTTTTCTTAGATAAAGTTGTTGAATTAACTGAAAAACGTTTAATTGATCGTACTACAGTTATCAAAATTTTATTCAAATCTGCAGCAGCAGGGGATAAAGTTGCTATTGGTGTTTTAGAACAAGCAGGTATTTGTATGGGTCTTGCAGTTGCTGGTTGTATTAATAATTTAAACTTCACAACTACAGTACCAGTTGTATTAGCTGGTTCAGTTTGGGTTAAAGCAACTACTGATCATATGCTTAATGCTTTTAAAAATGTTATTTATAAACATGTTAAAAAAGAATGTGATTTTATAATGTTAAATGCTACACCAGCAAGTGGTGCAGTAATTTGGGCATTAGAAATTGCAAATGGACAAATTCCTTCACTTGAATTACGTGACAAAGTTTTAAACACTGTTGAAGTAGTTCAAAAAGAATTACCTACAACTTAAATCATAATTAATTAACCTCATTACTAAAATGTAATGAGGTTTTATTTATGATTATTTTTATGTTAATGTTTTTTGTAATAGCAATTGGAGTTACAATTTATTTGAAGTTTCCACAATTACGTGTGTTGAGTAAAATAAGTAAATGTTCTAATAAAAAAACTAAACAAACATTTTATTTAAGTCTTGCGACTAATTTAGGTGTTGGAAATTTAGTTGGTGTATCTACAGCTATTTATTTAGGTGGTTGTGGAGTTATATTTTGGATGGCATTGTTTTCAATCTTTTCTAGTGCTTTAGCATTTTTAGAAAATTATTATGCTATTTCATCTCAAGTAAATACAGAACATGGAACATTTGCAGGAACTTGTTATACAATTGTAAAATACTTAAATGGAAGAACAGGTAAAATTTTAGCATTAATTTTTTCAATCTTTTTAATTCTTACTAATACATTGTTTTTTCCACCTATCCAAATTAATGCAATAGTATCAGTATTTCCAAAAAAACATAACTTATTATTTAGTATTATCTTAATAACGGTAATTTTAATTATAACATTTGGTGGAATTAAAAGTATTCTTAAAGTAACAGATAAATATGTTGGTTTGTTTGCTATTTTATATTTTGGAGTTTTAGTAATTGCAATAGTTACCAAATTTGATCAATTAGGATTAATTCTTAAAGATATTATAATATCTGCTTTTAATATAAAAACAGTTGGTATAAGTGTTTTCTTTTCGATGTTTACAACTAGTATTAGTAAAAGTTTGTTTTCAAACGAAGCTGGACTTGGAACTATTCCTTCACTAACTGGAATTTCAGACAAAAATGAAATTGAGGTTGTAAGTTATTTTCAATTATTAGGTGTATTAGTTGATACTTTGGTATTATGTAGCTTGACTGGTATTTTTATAATGATTTATGGAGATGGTTATAATGGAAATATTGTTTCAATGTTAAGCTATTGTTTTAAAGAATTTCTAGGAAATATTGGCTTAATAATTTATGCTGTATTTATTATATTTTTTGGTTTTGTTTCCGTTCTAGGTCTTTATTATCTTGGAGAGAACAACTTGATGTATCTTGTTATTTACCATAATGTATCTTTCAAAAAAGCAAAATTGATTTATCAAATATTATTTATTATAGGAATTGTAATTGGTATTTTTGGTTCATTTTCTAATATTATGTGGCTAGTTGATATAGGAATTATTATCTTAGGAACAATAAATTTATTTGTTTTAATAAGAATTGAAAACTGTCAAAAAATGTTAAAAAATAATCATAAAATCACTTGAAGAAATTTGATTATAATGTTATAATAACATTGCCTGGAGAGTTCGTGTTTCATTTATTTGCTGCCCGAACATAAAACATTAGGTTGTTGAGGACGATTTGGTGTTGAATGCCTGCTACGAGTAGGAATCCTAAAAAATTGTCAGTTTAGAGACGACCACCCTATTAGAATGCGGATCACGCATTGTGATAACGGCTCATCTGGGTTATTTTTTTATGTGAGGTTGAAATGATTGATATTAAGAAGTATATAAATGACCCATGCAATTCATTATCAATGCCATATTGGAAAGCAAAAAAAACATCTGTACGTTCGGATACAATGATTATCCATAATAATCAATATGATGAAGTTTTATTTCGTGATTGGCAAGATACTAAATATTATCGTTTAAAACATGATTTATTAAATTTATCAAGTAAGAAAATTAACAATCATTTTTTCTACGAAACGCTAAATGAAGATAATATTAATAATTTTATTAGTGTTATGAATCAAAGTAATCTTGACGATGAAGTAACAATGGACGATATTAAAAATTTAATGCGTGAAGATACTTTTTGTGCAGACTTATGGATTTTAGTATATTATAAAAAAATATATCATAAATTAAAAGAACCCAAAATTGTTTATGATGAATATGGGAAAAAAACAAAAATTACAAAAGAATATCTGCCAGTAGGTTTAATAATTTCTAATTTTGATCAAATTACAAAAGAAGTATCTATTGAACAATTAAATGTTATTCCGGCTTATCAAAAATTTGACCTTGCTGAACCACTGATTAGAGAATCATTACTTCGAATCAGTTGTATTGCAGATTTTGCTACAGTTACTGATAAATTTGATAGTGAAGTTGATCACTATTCGTTATATAAGAACGCTGGATTTGCTCATGAGGCTATTTGGCATGTTCTAAAAAAGAATAATTAGTTTTAAAGAGAAATCTTTAAAACTTTTTTCTTTTCTTTTTGATTTTACATATCTTTGACAATTTCTAATAAAAATGATATAATAAGTAGTAAAAATGTACAAATGGAGAAAATTATGATTAATAAATTTTTAGAAAACATTAAAATTGCTGTTGCTGCTGCAATTAAAGAACTAGGAATTGAAAATCCGGATAATGAAATTGTATTAGAAGTACCAAAAGATCAATCAAATGGTGACTATGCTACAAATATTGCAATGAGACTTGCAAGAGTTGCTAGAAAAGCACCTGTGATGATTGCAAAAGATATTGTAGAAAAACTAGATAAAAAAACTTTGCACTTAGAAAAAATCGAAGTTGCTGGCGCTGGTTTTATTAACTTTACAATTGACGTTGACTATTTATTAGAAGTAATTGGTAAAGTTAATACTGATCCAACATACGGATCTAATAACGTTGGTGAGGGAAAAACAATCGATTTAGAGTTTGTATCAGCTAACCCTACTGGATATTTACATGTAGGACATGGACGTGGTGCAGCTTATGGTGACAGTTTAGCTAATCTTTTAACAAAGAGTGGTTATAATGTTACTCGTGAACACTATGTAAATGATGCTGGTAATCAAATTACAAACATGGCTCTTAGTGTATATGAAAGATATAAAGAATTATTTGGTCTTTCAATTGAAATGAAAGATGATTATTATCATGGTAAAGAAATCATAACTATTGCAGAAATGTTAAAGTCTGAATATCAAGATAAATTTTTAAATGAATTTGATTTAAATTTCTTTAAAGAATACGGAACAAAAGTATTACTTGGTAATTTAAAGAAAGACTTAGAAAGATTTAATGTAAATTTTGATGTTTGGTTTAGCGAAAAAAG